>NZ_JBSUQM010000005.1:0-336473 GCF_054065835.1 Nocardia citri | reverse complement strand
GGTTAGCCCGACTTACACCCCCGCCTGGCGGGCGATGCCTCGAATTCCTCTTGTTGTCCTGGCTGGCGGAGTCGATGGCAGAGGCATTCGAGGGGATCGTGCAACTGGTGGTCGGCTTGGCGGTCGATCTTCGGGAGTCACATGAGCCGGTTCCCGAACCGCTGGCGGATCGGAAGTTCAGTGGGCACTTCGCGTTGCGGATTTCTCCGACGCTGCATCGACGACTGGCTATGGAGGCGGCCGAGCAAAGGAAGGGTGAGCATCAATAAGTGGGTGAATGAGAGGTTGGCGTCGACTGAGCGGTAATCCTGGATTCCGGCTACCCCGGCGCGCACCGCTGTCAGCCAGGGCTTGGTGGCGATCCGCTGCGCAACTGTTGTCGCGGCATCGCGTCAGCCTGCGGAGTGCAGGTCCAGGATCCGGGTGAGGGCGTGTTCCAAGGCATAGTCGGCGTCGGCGGCGCCGCCTTTGACGTCGGCGTTCAGGGTGGCGACGACTTGCAGGGCCGTGCCGATGCTGGCCTGGTTCCAACCGCGCGCTTGAGCTTGTGCCTTCTTCACCTTCCACGGTGGCATACCCAATTGCTGGGCCAGTTTGAATGGGTCGCCGCGGCCCGCGGAGCCGACGCGGGCAATGGTGTGGACGGAGTCGGCGAGTGCGTCGGCGAGCAGGACATGCGGTACGCCGCGGTCGGTGGCCCAGCGCAACGCCTCCATGGCACCAGGCCGATCCCCCGCCACCGCGAGTTCCGCGACATCGAAACCGGAGATCTCGGCCTTGCCGGAGTAGTAGCGGCGCACCGCGGCGATATCGATCTTGCCGCCGGTATCGGCGACCAATTGCGAACAGGCGGCGGACAATTCCCGCAGATCCGAGCCGACCGCCTCCAACATCACCTGCACGACCTCGCTCGAAACCCGCACCCCGGCATTGCGGAATTCGCCGCGCACGAATTCCACCCGCTCGGCCGCCCTGGTCAACTTGGCGCAGTCGTGCACCTGCGCACCCGCCTTCTGCAGCGCGGGAGCCAGTGCCTTGGCCCGGCCGCCCCCGGAATGCAGCACCACGAGCACCACGCCGTCGGGCGGATCCCCGGCGGCGGCCGTGATCACCGCGACCGCATCCTTCCCCGCCTCCGCCGCGGACTCAAGCACGATCACCCGATCCTCGGCGAACAGCGAAGGACTCAATAACTCCGCCAGTTCCGCGGTGCTGGCATCCCCGGCCCGCAGCCGATCAACAGGTACCGCATCGGGATCCGGCGCATTCGCCCGCACCTGCGCCGTAATCCCCGCGATGGCCCGTTCCACCAGCAGCTCTTCATCACCGAGCACCAGGTGCACGGCCGCGGTCTGTTCCGTCACGGCTGCACCTCGTTGACACTCGGCTGCATCGCGCCCGACGATGCTGTGTCGTCGGTTCGCTCGCTACGCTCGCTCACGGCGAGCATCCTACGGTTCGCCACCGACAGGTCCGCACCCCTCGCGGGTACCAGCCCGGCCCGATGCGAACACCTGTTGCCCGCCGCAGTGGCCTCGATCAACTTCCTCCGCCGACGCACTCTGCTTTTTATCACCCGTTCGTGCGCCACCGAAGACTCTCACGCCGATCGAGCGCGCGGTTTTCGTGCCGCACTGCTTTTCACGGTGGCTGGCACATCTTCACCGTCAATGCCCAGGCTATCGCTGCTGTGGCCCCGTCCGCGGCCGCAGCGTCCAGGGCTCCCTTGCGCGAGGTCCTCGGTCTGGGCTCGGAACGTGATAGCTTCTCGGTTCTGCGCACAGAGCTGGATCCCGGTGGGCGCTGCCGGAGCGATCGAGGATTATCACTTTCACCTCGGCCATGTCGCTGAGCTATCACGACGACGGTCTGGTCGCGCGGGCGGTCAGGGTTCGCAACTGGCGGCCCTCACCCAGGACCAATACGTCACCCTGGTGATCGGTCCGCGCAACGGGAACGCCCAGATCGGCCAGGTCCGCGAGCAGACCCGGATTCGGATGACCGAAGGTGTTGTCGGCACCGACGCTGACCAAGGCGAGTCGAGGGTGGACGGCGGCGATGAATTCCTTCGTGGTTGTTCGGGATCCGTGGTGCGGCAGCTTCAGCACGTCGGCCTGTAATTGAGCACCCGACTGCAGTAGTCGTTGTTGCGCCGGAGCCTCGATATCGCCGGTGAGCAGGATGCGGCCCGCGGGTGTGGTGGCGGCGATGACGATCGAGCGGTCATTGGCATCGTCGATACTGGGCGGGCCGGTTGGGCGGTGCGCGAGTGGGCGCGGAGCGAGTACGTTCAATTCGACAGCGCCGAAACGCAATACCTGTCCCGACGACAACTCCAGCACCGGGATATGGGCCCGTGCTGCGAGGCTGGCGACCTGCTCCGGACCGCTGACCGATGCTTGCCGATCTCGCCTGGAACGCGGTTCGTGGACGGTGCGCGTCGACCCGCCTGGATCCGCCTCCGAACTGTCCTGATGCGATATTCGCCGGTCGCCTTCGCGTCCGGATTCGACGCTGCCCATTGTTCCGGCGAGTTCATCGGGCCCGACCGCCACTGCGTCGACCGAACGCCCCTGGAGGGCACCGGCCAGTCCGGCGATGTGATCGGCGTGCGGATGGGTCAGCACGAGAAGCGAAATTCGGTTGATGCGCAGGCGATTCAGACAGGTACGAATGCTGCGTGGATCCGGTCCGACATCGATGACCACCGCCGTATGGTCACCGACGGATAATGCGAGTCCGTCACCCTGCCCGACATCGCAGACCGCCAACACCCAGCCAGCGGGCGGCCAACCCGGGTGCCAGACGCGGACCGGAATCAGCACGGCCGACACACCGATCAGTGCAGCAGCGGCAAGGCGGCGCATCATTGCCGATCGCAATGCCAACACAATGAGAACTACTGCCGCACAAGCGATCGCACCGCCGATGAGCCCACCGCGCACAGAGATCTCGGCACCCGGAACATTCGCCGCATGTTCGGCGACGAACAGCAGCCACCACAGTGGTGGTTGCGCGCAGCGCAGTATCAGTTCGGCCAGCGGCGGCCAAGCCACGGCGACCACGGTGCCGATCGCACCGAGCACCGTCACCGGTGCGATTACCGGTTCGACCAGGATGTTCGCGAGAATCGCAACCAAGCTGAGCCGTCCGGTCAGCGCAACGACGAGCGGTGTCGTCACCATGAATGCGGCGGCCGATACCGCGACGATTTCGGCAGGCACCCGCCACCAGCCGTGGCCGCGCAACCAGTCCGCCCAACTCGGCGCCAAGAGGATCAGTCCGGCGGTCGCCAGTACCGACAATCCGAATCCGGCGCGCACCGCCAATTCCGGCCACAGCGCGAGCAGACCGATGACCGCCGCGCAGAGCGCGGGCAATGCCTGCTTGCGGCGTCCGGTTATCAAGGCCAGCAAGGTAATCGCACCCATTGCCCCCGCCCGCAGCACACTCGGGTCCGGACGCGCCACCACGATGAACATCAACAGTGCCGCCGCCGCGACCACGGCGCCGACGCGCGGACCCAAGGTGAGCAGCCGCACCGCACCGAGCACAACCGCCAACAAGATCGTGAAGTTGGCCCCGCTGACCACGCAGATATGCTCCAGTCCAGCGATTTCGAACTCCTCGCTGACTTCTTCGGACAGCGCGGAGGTATCCCCGACCACCAGCGCGGGCAGTAGTCCCGCCTGCTCTTCGGGCAGCACGCGTGCCGCCGACGCAAGGTCGGTGCGCACTGCGGCGGCCACCCGTTGCCACCAGGGCAATGCACCGACCACCACCGGCGGTCCCTGCGCACGCAATGTGGCGACGGTGAGATCGCGATGCCACGGCGGCTCCGGCTCGGCCCGGAACTCCACCGCTCGCCCAGGCAGCAGCTCGCCCCAGTCCGCGCCCGAGGCGAGAATCACCACGGTGCCACCCACCCGCACCGTCGATGCGCCTTGCCGGTACTCGCGCAGCCGTGCCCGGACGGTCCAGCGCTGCTCTCCCCCGAATGCGTTGGACCGCACCGGTTTCGGATCATCGACCGGTACCACGACCACACGCACCGCAGCCGCGGTGTTCCGCAACGGATGCGTCGCCACCCGATGCTCACGCCATGCCCCGGCCACCGCAAACCCGGCAGCCAGCAGCAGCGCGGCAAGTGCGGCGACAGCGACCACCCGCCACCGCTCACTGGGATGAGCCACCGCGCGTAACAACACCACCCAAAGTCCGATTGCCAGCAGCACCAGCACAGATGCCAGCACCAAACCGGCCGCCCAGCCCGCCGTCACCGCGACAACCGTTGCGCCCCAACAACTCAGCGCTGCCGGTAGCAGCCGCGCGTCGAGTATCGGCGCCTTGTCCACTGACAGTTCGCCGTCAGCGGCAGCCCGCCGATCGATATCACCCGGCCCGTCCGATGCACCGGCGAAAGCGGTCATACCGTCACCAGATCGCGCAGGCGGGCGAGCCGGGCCGGGCCGATGCCGTCGACCTCGCCGAGTTGGGCGATATCGGTGAATCGCCCATTCGTGGTGCGCCAGGTGACGATTGCGCGGGCGGTCACCGGGCCGATGCCGGGGAGAGCGTCGAGTTCGGCTTCGGTTGCGGAATTGAGGTCTACTTTGTTCGACGGTCGTGTTGCCGCAGCCGAATTCGAGGCCGAGCCAGTTGGTGCGCGACCGCCCGCACCGATCGTGGTGCTGCCGAGTTGCGGCCCCGCATTCGGACCGCTCGAACCGACGAGAACCTGGTCGCCGTCCTGAAGGCGCTGGGCGAGGTTGAGTCCGCTCAGGTCCGCACCGTCCTTCGCACCGCCCGCGGCGGTGAGTGCATCGGCGACCCGCGCCCCGGCAGGCAAACGCACCAGACCGCCGCGATGTACGAGGCCGACCACGCTGATCACCAGTTCCGTTGCGGGACTGGAGGTTACCGACACGGCAGACGGTGCCGCACCGGATGATGCCGCCATGCTGGCGCCGGACAGCCCAGCCGGTACCGTGCCGGTGCCAGCGCTCGTACTGATGCGCACCGCGGACGGTAGCGGTACGGTCTGTGCGACCGGTCGCTCACGCAACACGACGACAGCCGCGACGACCACCGCCGCGAGTCCGACCGCGATGAGCGTCGCCACTCCCCGCCACCCCGGATCCAGTCGAGTCCTACGAAACCGTTCCGGCACAAGCCGATCCCGCCACGACGAGCGGCGCCGCGGCTCATTCAGCCAACCTGGTGCCCGCACCTCGCCGAACCCGTCTGCCAAATCCTCCTCACCTTCGTCGGGTCTCGCGTCCTCGGTCGACGCCTTCTCGGGATGGGACGGCGCCACCTCGGATAACTGCTCGTCATCCCACCGCCCACCGGGAACCGCACGCCCCGGCGGCTTCCCACGCCCCGATACATCTGCGGACCTCGACGAACTGGGCGAACTTCGACAGAGCTCAGCGCCGCCGCGTCCGGAAGGCACCGGGCGTTCGGCACCGATCGTCCGGCTGGCACCGACTCGCTCGGTCAGCACGGTCAGTCGTCGGCGAATCCGCTCGCGCTCGTCATGTCGTGACATGGCGGCGACGCTAGTCCCGCGACAAGGGCAGGAATTCGTGCCGACCAGGCGAAATAAAAGTCTGTTGATAACTGCGAGCCTGTGGATAACCCCGCCCGCGGCCGCGCAAATTTTCAGTTCCGCGGGCACACGCTCGCTACTCTGACTTCGCAGCCGAATAGCGACACATGTTCGGATGGGCGATGACGCAGACGGTTCGCACGAGGCAATCCTCGTCGACGCGGCCTACTCCGCGCGGGTGACTTCGGTGGGGGACTTGTCGGGACGGAGACCACGCCAGGAGGGGTGGCGAAGGCGGCCGTCGCTGGTCCATTCGGTGAAAGTTACTTCGCCGACGAGGGTGGGGGTGGTCCAGATGGCGTCCGGGACATCGGCGGAGACGGTGGGGGTATTGCGTTGTCGGGGTTGAAGTTTGGAGTGGAGGTCGGCGAGGGTGGATTGGGTGAAGCCGGTGCCGACATTGCCGATGTAGACGAGGTTTCCGGAGTCGTCGTGCACTGCCATCAGGAGGGAGCCGATGGTGCCGACGCGTCGGCCGGTTCCCGGTCGCCAGCCGACGATGACGACCTCCTGGTCGCGCACGTTTTTGACCTTGGTCCAGAGTGGGCTGCGCCGGCCGGGTAGGTAGGGGCTGTCGAGGCGTTTACAGAGAATGCCCTCGAGGCCGAGGCGTCTCGATTCGGCGAGGACATCGGCGCCGACGCCGTACAAGCGCGGTGGGACCCGCCAACGCGGGCCGCGTAAGCCGAGCTGCTCCAACAGTTGGCGACGCTGCTCGTACGGCAGGTCGATCAAGGATCGGTCGCCGATGTGGAGCAGGTCGAAGATCAGGTACGTCGCGGGGATGGACTTCCGCAAAGCGTGGATCATGGCCGGATTGCGCTGATGCATCCGTGGCTGCAGTGCCTCGAAGGAGGTTCTGCCGTCGGCGCTGAAGGTGACGACCTCGCCGTCGACGACGAATCTCGGATTGCCGGGTGCGATATCCGCGAGTTCCGGCCAGGCCGCGGAGATGTCCTTATCGTTGCGCGAGATCAGCCGCAGCTGCTCGTCGACGTATCCGATGGCGCGAATTCCGTCGAATTTGACCTCGTAGCCCCAGCGATCAGCATCGCCGGGGAGGGCACCTGCCATCGCCAGCATCGCCGCATAGTGCGGCAGCCTCGTCACACCCGCCTCGTCGCCATCGCCGGTCCCCTCGCGAATTCGAACGCTGCTGACCATCAGCTGAATAATACCGACTGGTCGGGCCAGCGAGAGTTGGCGGAGGAAGAGTGATTCCTCTCCAGTTGAGCAGGTCCGGACCGAATCCGGGCCTGCTCAACCGGAGAGGAATCCCGGGCATCGGGAGTTCTGTTGAGTGTCGGCACATGGCATCTACCTCCATTCCATTGCCGCAGCGAATCGACGGATCTAGGTGAACAGTCTGGTGACGAAGGCGTTCATATTGTCGCGAACCCGCTCGATCTTGGTCTCCTCGGTGATCAGATCCTCGCGATACCGATTGCCGAGCGCCGGTGTCCGCTTACCGCGCGCGTACAGCGAACACGCCAGATCGGTGCACATGTAGGTGCCGATCGAGTTGCCCCGGCGTCCGGATTCGCCCGCCTTGTGTGCGGTCATCAGCGAGACGCCGTGACCGGTATGCGAGGTCAGGCAGATCGCGCACATCTGCGTCCGACCGGATCCACCGGTTTCATAACGCAGCGCGATGCCCACGACGCGATCGTCCTGCGGCACCACGAGATAGCCGCGGCCCGGCAGCGACGGATCGCTCCAGCCGAGGAAATCCAAGTCATCCCACGGCTGTGCGTCCAGGTCCCGGGGCAGCGGCAACTTCTTGGCGGTCGTCTTGGAACAGTTGATGAACGACGACCTGATATCGCGTTCGGTGACGGCTTTCATGACGGCATCGACTCCTTCGATCGATTGACAAACCGAAGCGACGCTACAGCCGGTCATTAGCCCGGACAACGGAATTTCGAACCGCGTTCACACGCGACGCATCACCGAGACAACCTTGCCCAAGACCACGGCTTCGTCACCGTCGATCACGTCGTAGGCCGGATTCCGCGGTTCCAGATAGATATGCCCGTTGCGCCGCCGATAGACCTTGACCGTCGCCTCCCCATCGATCATCGCGGCGACGATGTCACCGGAATGCGCCTCGTGCTGTTTACGGATCACCACCAGATCGCCGTCGCAGATAGCCGCATCGATCATCGAATCGCCGCGTACGCGCAGTCCGAAAACCGTTCCGCGACCGACGAGTTCACGCGGCAGCGTCATCAGGTCGTCGGCGTGCTCCTCGGCGAGGATGGGCGTACCCGCCGCGATATCGCCGACGACCGGAACCGCGACCGAATCCTGGGACTGCTCCGCAACCACGGACGCCTGCAGGAACATCCGCACGTCGATCGGCCGCGACATGGTCTCGCCACGCCGCAGAAATCCCCTGTCCTCCAGGGACTTCAGATGTTTCGACACCGAGGAGGAGGACCTCAGGCCTACGGCATCGCCGATATCCCTGGTACTCGGCGCGTACCCGTACCGCTGCGCCCAGTCCCGAATCGTGGCGAGGATCCGCCGCTGGCGCGCTGGCAGTGTCGAGGTGTCGAGGTGCTCGAAGGCATCGTGGTCGTATCCGGTCACCCGGGAATCCTAGAGCGAGCACGGACAATTCCCCGCTTTGTCACACGCGGCCGTCTGCGTCGTCATCCGGGCAAGGCAACCGATCGATTCGCAGGTGGTGGCCGCACGGCTGCTCCTGCTTGCAGGCCAGCACCATCGAACCCGCAAGAAAATCATGTGCCGGCGCGGCGAGGGTTCTGCTACGGTGGCGCACATGAAGCGCGCTGCAGTGACGACGACGCCGGAGACCGTCCCGGCGCGCTGATCGCTGTTCTGATCGAAAGCCCCGGGCGAGTGCCCGGGGCTTCGTCTTGTGGTCACTCGCCCCTGTCCGCGAGGAGATCCCATGCACGACCACCGCAAACTCGGCCGTGAACTCGGCTTGTTCGACACCGACCCACTGATCGGATCCGGCCTGCCGTACTGGTTGCCCGACGGCGCCACCGTGCGCCACGCACTCGAGGAATTCATCCGCACCGCGGAGCGACGGGCCGGGTACCGGCACGTGTACTCACCGGTGCTCGGAAAGCGAGAGCTCTACGAAATATCCGGGCACTGGTCGCACTTCCGCGACGATATGTTCCCGCCCATGGCGTTGGGCGGCGAGCAGGTGGTGCTGCGCCCGAGTCTGTGCCCGCATCACGCGGTGATGTTCCGCTCCCGCTCACACAGCTATCGCGAATTGCCTTTGCGGATGGCCGAATTGGGCGGGATGTATCGCTCCGAACTCTCCGGCGTGCTCAGCGGACTCACCCGGGTTCGCGCGATTCAGCTCAATGACGCGCACATCTTCTGCACCGCGGATCAGGTCGCCGACGAGGTCGCGGACGCGCTGGAACTGATCCGATCGGCGCATGCGGCCATGGGCATCCGGCCCACCCGATACCGGCTTTCACTGCCAGCAGCGGGCGGGAAATACGTTGCGGCCCCGACACTCTGGCGGCAGTCGATCGCCAGGCTCACCGACATACTCGACCGCGCCGGCATCCCCTACGAAGCAGCCGAGGGCGAGGCCGCGTTCTACGGCCCCAAAATCGATATCCAGTTCACCGACAGCGCGGGCCGCGAATTCACTCTCTCCACCGTGCAGGTCGACTTCCACCAGCCGGAGCAATTCGACCTGCACTACGTCGGCGCGGACGGTGCCGAACACCGCCCGGTCATGGTGCACCGCAGCATTATCGGCAGTGTCGAGCGAGCCGTCGCGCACCTGATCGAGGTGCATGGTGGCGCGTTCCCGGCCTGGCTGTCCCCGACTCAGCTGGTGGTCCTGCCGGTTTCGGCGGCCGAGGCGCCGACCGCCGACGCGCTCGTCGACCGCTGCCGCGGGCTGGGCCTGCGCGCCGAGGTCGCCGACCACGAACTCGGTAGCCTCGGCGCACGCATTCGCCGCGCCCGCTTGATTCCGTATCAAGTCGTGATAGGTCCAAAAGAGGTCGCGAATGACCTTGTCGCGGTGCGGCTTCGGGACGGACGCCGCCTCGAACCATCGCGGGTCGACACATTGCTGTCCCGCGTAACCGAACTCGTCGCCGCACACAGCACCCTGCTGTGACCCCTCATTACTCGGTCACGAAGTGAATCGCCAAGCGGTCACACAGTTCACCGAGTGCGCACGCATCGATGTGCGGCGCGTTCGGCCACGCATCGGCGTTCGTCCACGGCACCGAGGCCGGGGTGCCGTGCGGACGAGCGAATACGTGCTGATGGAAATGCGCGATGCTCATTCCGGTGATCGCGGAGAATACGAATTCAGGTGCCAGCTCGACGTGCAATGCGTGCGCGGCGCGTCGAGCTGCCCAGCCCACGGCCCGCGCCTCCGCGTCGGTCAAGGTCGACAACGTCGGCGCGTGCCGTCGGGTCTCCACGAAGAGGTAGCCCGGCGCCGGCATGCCTTCGGTGAGCGGCCGATGCGTCACCAATATCAGGTCGTCCGCGTAGAGCACCGGGCCGACCAGGGCACCGATCCCCCGGTGCTTATCGCAAATCGGACATTCGTTGCCCACGTCGTCACCATAACTTCCGTAGGGCGCCTCGATATCGAAGCTGCGCCAGCGCACTCGACGTCGCCGAGCACCCTTGCCGCACTTGGTGATATCCCGCTGCCGAGATCGGGCCGGGCGCGGTCGCCCAGCCGACCCGCCGCACATCGTGGATCTTGACATCGGCGATCAGTTCAGAGCCTTCGCGTTACGCAACTCATCATGCCGCGACGTTAGTCATCTCCGGCATCGACCGAAGGGGTTGCGATCACGCTGAAATTATTACGACCACCATGCCATTCGACCCGAGATACGGCGCGCTCGAGCGTGCTGAACCCTGGCTGATCAGGAACAGCCGCCGGGAACGACCGACACGCCCACAGTGCCTACACCGAGGTGAACGCCCAGGGTCGGCCCGAATTCAGCGATAATCAGTTCACGGATGCCTGGCACCAACTCGCGCAGTTGGGCAGCAACGGTATTGGCGGCGTCCGCGGCACCGAGGTGTTGTACGGCGATGGCGGCGCCGTCGTCACCGGCCGCATCCACCGCTGCCGCAACAAGTTTGGTGTAGGCCTTGGAGCGCGTGCGAACCTTTTCGCGTAATTCCAGGCGGCCCCCGATGATCTGCAGCAGCGGTTTGCTTACTAATTCGCTGCCGAAAAATGCTGCGGCGCTACTCAATCGGCCGCCGCGGCGCAGTTGTTCGGTGCGGTTCACGAGGATGAAGGTGCGTGATCGGCCGGCAGCGGCGACGGCGGTGTCATAGACGACATTCAATGTCGCGCCGCTGTGCGCGCGGCGTGCGGCCGCCAGCACCGGCAGTCCGGTGGCCAGACCGGCGCCGAGCGAATCGACCAGCCGGACCCGATCGGCGGCGTCCATATCGCGGACCGCCTGCCGTCCCGCCTCCCAGGTGCCGGAGAGTTGACGCGAAAGATGCACCGCGACAACGCCGTCCCCATTGCTGCGGGACAGGGCCTGCTCGTAGACCGCGCGCAGCTCACCGGGTGAGGCTGCCGAGGTCGTCACGGTATCCGAGCCGTAGTCGATATCGATGGCGTCGACACCTTCGTGGATGGTGCGGTCGCCGACCAGAACATGCAGTGGGACAACGGCAATGTCCAACTCACCGATAAGTTCGGCAGGGAGGCTGGCGGACGAATCAGTGACGACCACAACGGCCACGGACTACCGAACCTCCTGCAAGGTCTTCATCATCGAATTCGCGACCGCGGTATGTCCGGCCCATCCCCAGTGGATGCCGTCCGGATTCGCGCCGCCGGAGAAGATATCCTCGCGCACCGCTTCCGCGAGATCGACCAGTGGAACGGAGGTCTCGGCCGACCACGCGCGCAATGCCTCGACGGCGGGCTCTCGGCCGCTGTGTACATGCCCGTAGGCGGCGCAGTTGTGCACAGACGGCAACACCGCGACGACCGGCAGATCCGGACGCAGCTGGGCCAGCGCTTCACGCGCCTGCTCCAGGTAGTCCACACTCACCTTCGGCGGCAAGGCCACGGGCCGACCGAGTTTCGACAACGTGGGCTGCAGCCAGTTGTAGGTCGCGCGGATCCCGCGACGCAGCACGGGCGGACGCACATAGCGGATCAACTCGCGCAGCGCGGTCGGCAGCGGCGAGGGCAGGCTGTCCATACCGCCGACCGCGAAAACGACCGCACCAGCTCGCGGCACCGCCGCCCAGACCCGAGGATCGCCGATCAGCGCCCAGTACGCGTCCCGGCAGGTCCAACCGATCCGCCCGATCAGCTCGACATCCCAATCGAGTTCGGCGCCGACCAGATTCGGCCAGATCTTCGGATGGTCGGCGGGCAGGCCGCCCTTCGGACCGAAGTAGGACAGCGAGTCCGCGATCACCAGCAGCACTGGGCGATCGGATGCATCGGCCGAGGCCGGTTCCGCCGCCGCGGCCGAAACCTTGTCACCGATAACCGATTCGAGCGCGGGTAGTGATTCGGGATCGTCGACTACCGAATCACCTGCGGCAGTGGGCTCGTGTGCGCTTGTCGAAACCGCTGCGGGAGCTATGGGATCGGTTGTGGGAGCAGCGCCGATCTCGGACTCATCGATCGACGCCGCGATATTCGTATCGGAAGCTGCCGCAACACCTTCCGGTGGTTCACCTGCTGGTTCCGTGGGCTCAACGCCGGATCCGGACACGGTCGCGGGTACGGCGGGCTCGGCGTTACCTTCCCCGGATTCGGCGGTGGCAACCAATTCATCGCTCTCGGACTCGCCCGTTTGCGACGCGACCGGTTCCTGCTCGACATTCTTCATCGGGGCGGGCCCGAAAAGCGCATCCGGGATTGCCCGTTCGGGCTTGGCCGATACCCGACGGAACAATTCATCCGGTACCTGCCGAACCGGTTCTTCAGAGGACATCCGGGGCCACCTTCGCCGCTGCATTCCACACATCCAGGCGCCAACCCGGCTGATCGATGCTCGGACCGTGACTGCTCAGCTGTACCCAGCTGGTATTGGCCAAGCCCCCCAGGGCAGGCCAGTTCTGCGGCGGCAGGTCGAGCAGCGCGGCCGTGAGGGCGGCGATCAGCCCGCCATGCGCCACTAGGATGATAGTCCGGCCGGGCCAATCCCGCCGCTCGGCGAACAATTCTCGAACAACCGGTAGTGACCGTGCGCCGACCTCGAGCTTGCTCTCACCGCCCGGCGGGGTATAGGCCGCGTCCAAGCGCCAGGCCATCCGCGCACCGGGATAGTCGGCGTCGACCTCCAGATGGGTCAACCCCTCCCAGTCGCCGAGATTGGTTTCCCGCAGCCGCGGATCCGGGACCACCGGCAGATCGGTGTGGTCGGCCAGTGCCGATGCGGTATCGAAGGCGCGCCGCAGGTCGGAGGAGACGATCGCGATCGCACTGCGCGAAACCAGTTCGCGTGCGGCCTCTTTCGCCTGACGACGACCGAGCTCGGTGAGATCGGTGTCGATCTGGCCCTGCATCCGGTCGGTGGCATTCCACTCGGTCTGCCCGTGCCGCAGCAGGATCAGCGTGCGAACGCCGGCATACTTGCTCACAGCTGCGCCCCGCTCTGCTCGGCTCCGCTACGAGCAGGCTCGCGGTATTGATGGTTCACTCGCTACGCTCGCTCACGCTGTCTTCCCCCGCTTCACCACGTACCGCGACACCGTCGGACTCGGTGTGCTCGAGTACCTCGGTCCCGGCCGCGATCCCATCCACTGGAACTACCGGACAATCCTTCCAGAGCCGTTCCAGCGCATAGAAATTGCGTTCGTCATTGTGCTGGATGTGCACGACGACATCGACGTAATCCAGCAGTGCCCAGCGCCCTTCGCGGGTGCCCTCACGCCGGACCGGCTTGTGTCCGGCCAGGCGGAGCTTCTCCTCGACATTGTCGACAATGGCATTGACCTGACGCTCGTTCGGCGCGGAAGCGATCACGAAACAGTCGGTGATCACCAACTGTTCGGACACGTCGAGCACCACGACGTCGGTGGCCAGCTTCTCGTCCGCCGCGCGCGCGGCGACCTGCGCCATCTCCACCGATTCGACAGATGCGGTCATGCCGACGCCTCGCCGGCGCTCGGCTCCGACATGACCGCAAATGCGGCCGCGCCCTCGGTTCGCTCGCTACACTCCCTCACGCCTTACTTACCTTCCACTCCTACGGGCACGTATAAATGCCGCTTCGATATGTACTGCACGACGCCGTCGGGCACGAGGTACCACACCGGCCGGTTCTCAGCGGCGCGGCGACGGCAGTCACTCGATGAGATCGCCAACGCCGGGATCTCGATCATGGTCACCGCGTCGACCGGCAGGTCACGCAGGTGTTCCTCGAGATGATCGGTGTTCAGCTCATACCCCGGTCGGCTCACCCCGACGAATTTCGCCAGTTCGAACAACTCCGCCCAATCCTGCCACGTCAGGATGTTGGCTAGCGCGTCAGCTCCGGTGATGAAGTACAGCTCGGCATCGGGATGCTTGGTGCGCATCTCGCGCAGCGTGTCGACGGTGTAGGTGACCTTGCCCCGGTCGATATCGGCCCGGCTGACCGAGAATCGGGGGTTGGAGGCGGTGGCGATCACGGTCATGAGGTAGCGATCCTCGGCCGGGCTGACCTGTCGATCGGCCTTCTGCCACGGCTGTCCGGTAGGGACGAAGATCACTTCGTCCAGTTCGAACCGGTTCGCTACCTCGCTGGCGGCGACGAGGTGGCCGTGGTGGATGGGGTCGAAGGTGCCACCCATCACCCCCAGCTTGCGTCGACGCCGACCGTTCTCCTGCATGAGAGCCGAGCTTAACCGGTCAGTTCGGCGCGAGCCGGGGCCGGACGGTCAACTGCTGACAACTGCCCGCAGACCCGGCTTCAGTACTCCGTCGAGTTCGGACCACGGGATCGTGATATCGATATAGCCCAGTGCGTGGGAGGCGATCTCCCCGAGGTAGACGCGCAGACCGTCGGGCATGGCCAGCCAGTCCTTGAAGTTCTCCACCGCCGGTTCGATGCGCTGCTTGTCGTAGGGGTTCGTGCCGACCCGGGTTTTGGGGATCTGCGCCTGCGCCTGCGCCGACAGCCGATCGAGCCCCTTCTGCAGGTCGATGAAAAGATCCGGCAGGGTGAGCGCCTTGCCGGTGTCGATATCCGTTACGTGCGTTCGCTTGAAGGTGGTCGGATGCGCGTAGCCGTCGTCGACCTCGATGCCCAGCACACCGCTGAGCACATGGCGACCGATATGGGCGACCTCGCTCTGGTATCCCTTCACCCGCTGGTTCTGCGCCGCGGCTCGGATGTACGGATCCAATTCGGCGCGCATACCTTCGTTGAAGTCGGTGCGCGCAGCGTCGGTTCCGCCCTCGACCTGCGGCAGATCGAAGGAGTACCAGGGGCCCTCGAGTTCGACGGAGGTCGCGGTGAAGGCCGGTGCTGTGGGCGATTCGGCCCGGTCGGCGGACCCGCAGGCCATCAGCACGGCCAACAGGACGCTGACCAGGACGGCGGTAGCGGTCTTCCTCATTTCGCCTCCCCGAATAGCTCGCGTCCGTGCTCGAGAACGTACCACCGCGAGCTATCGCAGGTTCATCAACTGCTGACGACCGCGCGCAGCCCCGGCTTCAACACGCCGTCCAGCGCGGACCACGGCACGGTGACATCGATCGCACCCGCGGCGTGCGAGGCGATCTCACCGAGATAGATCCGGATGCCATCGGGCGTGGCGACCCAGGTCTGGAAGTGCGCGGCGACCGGGGCGAGCAGGCTCTTGCTGTAGCCCGCCGCCCTCGGGTTCCGCTGTACCTGGGCCTCGGCCTGAGCCGAGAGGACGTCTAGGCCCTGCTGGAGGTCGGTGAACAAGTCCGGCAGCGTGATGGCCTTGCCGGTGTCGATATCGGTGACGTGCGCAAAGTCGTTGCTGTTCGGGTGCGCGGCGCCCTCGCCGTACATGCTGACGACCAGATGCCCGCTGAGCACCTGCGCACCGATGCGGACAACCTGACTGTCACCGCCGGTGACCGAATCGCCCGGACGGCTGATGCGGTCGATCCACTCCTGCGCCCCGGCCCGCATCGCCGCGTTGAATTCGGTTCTGGCATCGGCCTTTCCACCGCTCACCTGAGGCACGTCGATCTTGTACCCGGCACCCTCGAGATGCAGTGTTGTCGCGGTGAAGGTTTCGGCTCGCGGCGATCCGGCGACGGTCGTCTTCGCCCCCACCGCGGACGAGGTCGCGGGCACCGACGATCCGCTCCCGGTCTGCGGCGAAGCGTCCGGCCCGCAGGCCGTGAGTACTGCGGCGCCGGCCAGTGCACCGATAACAGCGGCGGTCTTGTTCATCTGGAACTCCCGAATCCACGTCGCACCGAGGCGATCTCGGTGTTCGCTACAACAATGCCGATGCCACCTAACAGTTTTCTTACCGTCCGCAAACGCCATCAGCATCGCACCGGCTGAGCCGTGTCATTCCGGTGCATACCCGCGTACAGGTCGGATGCAATCGCAGATCAATGCACCCGTTGTGGGGCCGCGAATTCCGGCCGTGTGGAACGCACTTCAGCCACCTCACACCGGTAGCAGTCGCGACACCACCGCGGTCAGTTGTTTGGCCGAGCGGCACTCGTGCATCTCGATCACTTCGCGGTACCTATCGGCGGCGGAATCGCCGGTGCCCCAATTGTTTTCCTTCTCGGGATTGAGCCAATGCGCATGTTTGGCGGTCTGCACCAGCTCGCGCAGCACCTTCAGTTCCGGATCACGGTAATTGGTGCGGGCGTCGCCGAGAATCAGCAGCGAACTGCGGGAGGTGACCGCGTCGGGCCACTGCTCGACGAAGCTCGACAACGCATGGCCGTAGTCGGAGTGCCCGTCCAGGCCGACCACCTTTCCTTCGGAGAAGATACGGGTCATGGACTGGTCCGGCTGGGTCTTCGGATCGAAGAACCGGGTCACCTCATCGGTCCGGTCCACGAAAGCGAATATCCGCATCCGGGAGAACTGTTCGCGTAGCGAATTGACCAGCAAGAGCGTGAAGTTGCTGAATCCGGCCACCGAGCCGGACACGTCGCAGAGCAGCACCAATTCGGGACGACCCGGTCGCGGTTTGCGATTCACCAGATCGATGGGTACGCCGCCGGTCGACATGGATTTGCGCAGCGTCTTGCGCAGATCGATCTCACCGCGACGGGCGTGCCTGCGCCGCACGGCAAGTCGGGACGCCAGGATTCGGGCCAGTCGCTGCGTGCTGCGCCGCATCTCGGCGAGCTCGGTTTCCGAAGCACGCAGGAAATCGATATCCTCGACATGCCGGGCGACGGCATAGCTCGCGACGCGCTCCCTGCCGATATTCTCGGCCACCCGCCGATGCGTTTCCGCCTCCACGATGGCGCGGAATCCGGCGATGCGCTGCCGTCCGATGCGGCGCGCGATCTCGGTATCGAATTCGCTGGTATCCGGTCCGACGGCCATCCCCGCCAGGATCCTGGCCAGCAGTGTTTCCGGCTGTACCGCACGCAGCGTCCGGTACGCCGAGAAGGACGGACCGCGCGAGGATTCGTACTGCCCGAGTTGTTCGACCAGTTGCGCGGCGATCATTTCCTGCTGTTGCGTCGAATCCTCCCTGGTCAGCAGGGTCGCGAGCACGTCACGCAGCGCCGGAATGTCGATTTCACCGGACGGCGTGCGCGCAACCTCCAGATCCTCCGCAGCGCCGCTGCGCGCGCCGAGGGCGGCCGGGAACCACAGGTCGAACAGGCCGTCGAAGGTACTGCGATGGGTGGGGCGGCGCAGCAGCGCACAGGCCAACCCCTCGCGCACGACCTCGCGGTCCATCAGATCCAGCACCGAAACCACGCGGCCCGCGTCCACCGTCTCCGAGGGACCGACCGGAATGCCATGCGCCCGCAATGCCTCGACGAAACCGACGAGATGTCCCGAAATCCCGTGCGGCGCATCGAGTGTCGGCTGCGATCCGGCCGCCATGGCTCAGGCGAGCTTCAGCTCGGCCAGCGCGCGCTGGTGGTCGGCCTGATGTTTGAGCACGACACCGAGGGTGGCGCGCACGGTGGTGTCGTCGAGATCCTGCAGCCCCAGCGCGAGCAGGGTGCGTGCCCAGTCGATCGACTCCGCGACACTCGGCAGCTTCTTCAGCTGCATCCCGCGCAGCACGTGCACGATCCGCACCAACTGCGCGGCGACCGTGGCGGACAGCTCCGGCACCCGGCTGGCCAGGATGCGCCGCTCGAGTTCCTCGTCCGGGAAGTCCAGGTGCAGGTAGAGGCAGCGGCGCTTGAGCGCTTCGGAGAGTTCGCGCGTCGCATTGGAGGTCAGCACCACGAACGGCTTGCGACTGGCGGTAATGGTGCCGAGTTCGGGGACGGTGACCGCGAAATCGCTGAGCACCTCGAGCAGTAGACCCTCGATCTCGACATCGGCCTTATCGGTTTCGTCGATGAGCAGCACGGTCGGATCGGCGCGGCGGATCGCGGTCAGCAGCGGCCGCGACAGCAGGAACTCCTCGGTGAAGACGTCGGCCTTGGTCTCTTCCCAGTCATTCTCGCTGGACGCCTGGATCCGCAGAATCTGCTTGGCGTGATTCCACTCGTACAGTGCGCGGGCCTCGTCGACGCCCTCGTAGCACTGCAGGCGCACCAGCTCCGCGTCCACGGTCCGCGCGACCGCCCTGGCCAGTTCGGTCTTGCCGACACCGGCTGGACCCTCGATCAACAGCGGCTTACCGAGCCGATCAGCCAGGAATACCGAGGTCGCTGTCGCCTTATCGGCCAGGTACCCGGTGGTGGCCAGTCGTTGGATCACATCGTCGACCGAGGTGAAGATCGGGTCCTGCGTTGCGCTTTCGGTACCCACGTAGCGTCCTTCCATCGAAACCCACCTCCAACGCTACGGCAGGCTTCGATGCAAGCACTCGGCGGTTCTTACACCGAACGAAATCTAGACCGGGCGGATCTGGCCATCGCCCCAGACGATCCATTTGGTCGAGGTCAGTTCCGGCAGCGCCATCGGGCCGCGGGCGTGCAACTTCTGGGTGGAGATGCCGATTTCCGCGCCGAAGCCGAACTGCTCGCCGTCGGTGAAGGCAGTGGAGGCGTTCACCATGACGGCGGCGGCATCCACGCGGCTGGTGAATTCGCGGGCCGCGGCAAGTTCAGCGGTAACGATGGCCTCGGTGTGGCCGGTGCCCCAGGTGTTGATGTGCTCGACAGCTTCATCGAGATTCTTGACGACCTTGAGCGCGATATCGAGGGTGAGGTACTCCTCGCCCCAGTCCTTGTCGTCGGCGGGCACCAGTCCGGGCAGATCGCCGTGCACGGTGACGCCGTGGTTTTGCAGCGCCTCGATCAGCCGGGGCACGGCGGCGGTGGCGATCGCGTCATCGATGAGCACCGTCTCGGCGGCATTGCACACGCTGGGACGGCGGGTCTTGGCGTTGATCAGGATCTGCTCGGCCATGTCCAGATCGGCGGCCTCGTGCACGTAGACGTGGCAGTTGCCGGTACCGGTCTCGATGGTGGGTACTTGGGCGTCGCGGACCACGGCATTGATCAGGCCCGCGCCGCCACGCGGGATGACCACGTCGACCAGGCCGCGGGCCTGGATCAGATGGGTCACGCTCGAGCGATCATGGCTGGGCAGCAACTGCACCGCATCTGCCGGAATATCCAGTGCGACAAGGGCTTCCCGCAGCACGGTGACGAGTGCGGCATTGGAATGCGCGGCCGAGGAGGACCCGCGCAGCAGCGCCGCATTGCCGGATTTGAGCGCGAGTCCGAATGCGTCGACGGTGACATTCGGGCGGGCCTCATAGACCATGCCGACCACGCCGAGCGGCACTCGGACCTGACGGATCTCCAGCCCGTTCGGCAGCGTCGACCCGCGCACGACCACGCCGACCGGATCGGGCAGCCCCGCCACCTGGCGCAACCCCGAGGCGATACCGTCGATACGCGCCTTGGTCAACCGCAGCCGATCCAGCAGCGAATCCTCGGTCCCCGCCGCCTGCGCGGCCGCGATGTCTTCGGCATTGGCGGCGAGCACGGTATCGGCCGCCGCGAGCAACGCATCCGCCGCCGCATGCAGCGCCTCGTTCTTCTGCGCCGTGGTCAACTGCGCGAGCGCCCGCGAAGCCGCCCGAGCCTTCCGCGCCGCATCGTGCACCGCTTCGCGGATATCCTGGCCGGTCGTCGTCCCTACCGTCATAGGTGACAGCCTACTGACCGGTGCGAAAGCGGTTCCAGCCACGGCGCGGACCGGCGGCCCGTCCATACTTGCCGCATGGAACTCCTGCTGCTCTTGATCGCGGCACTGGTGGTCGTCGGTGTGGGCGTCGGACTCGTCTTGCTCATCGTGCAGTCCGGATCTCGCAGACCGAACCATCCCGCACCATCGCTGACACCGGGGTGGTATCCGGATCCGGCCAACCCCGGCGTCGTGCGCTGGTTCGACGGGCGGCAGTGGACGCCGCATACGCAGCCGCGGACGCACTGACCACCGGCATATCAGCTCAGCACGGCCTGAGTTCTCAGCCTTGACAAGGCAATACCTTGCATACGACGGCGGGTGAACCGCTCGTCGGTGCAGCCACAGCGGGTTTCCGCGGTTGGCGGCCGGTTCCAGATTTCGCACCGGCTCGACTCCACTCCGGTACCGCGGTGGACATTGCGGGCCATCACCTGATCGATACCGATCAGTCAGATCGTGCGCCGTTGCTCCCGGGGACCGAGGGACTAAGCGCCAGAACGGGACTCGGTTCCGCGATGACAACAGGCTCTGTTTCCGCTCCGACATGACTCGATTCCAGGAGACCCCGTGACCAGCACCGAAGAGGATGGCCCATCGTCAACCCTGCCGCGCCGCCAGCTCGGACGGTTCCTTCGCGACCGCCGCGAAGCAACCGGATTCACCATCGCCGAAGCCGCCAAATTGGTCGACCTTTCCAGGGCCGTGCTCCAGCGCATCGAGACCGGCCAGATTCAGAAGGTTCAAAGACAGGATGTGCAGGCGCTGTGCGAGGTATACGACGTTGGACGCGAAGACACACGGGCCGCAGTCGATCTCGCGACCCAAGCCCGGTTCAAGAATTGGTATCACGTATACGGTGGCCTGTTCAGCAACGCCTTCAACATGTATGTCGGGCTCGAAGCCGCCGCCCGCCGACTCACCACCTACCATGAGCAACACGTCCCCGGCCTACTCCAGACGGCCGACTACGCGCGCGCAATCATCAGTGCATTCCCCAAATTCACCAATCCCGAGGACGTCGACCGGCGCGTCGAGCACCGGATGAAACGGCAAGCGCTCGTCACGCGCAAGACGAACCCGATCCAGCTGGACGTGATACTGCACGAGTCGGTGCTTCACCGGGTGATCGGCACACCCAGCATCATGGCCGCGCAGCTGAAGCACCTCGCCGAAATGTCCAAGCGCCCCAACATCACATTGCGGATACATCCATTCAGGGCCGGTTTGACCTGGGGGACGCCCTACAGCTCGTTCATCATCCTGGGGTTCGAGCGTTGCGCCAAAGGAGAACCCGTCGAGCCTCCCGTGGTATTCATCGACGGCGGAGCCGCACAAGATCTATATCTCGAGAAGCCCGAGGACGTGCGGTTCTATAGTGAGCTTGCTACGGCCATCCAGGATGCATGCCTGGGTGAGGTGGAAAGCAGAAACCTGTTGCGGCAGGTAGCGAAGGAGCACGAGCGTCGTGAGCGTTGACCTATCCGGGGTGAACTGGTTCAAGAGCAGCTACAGCGAAGGCAGCGCCCAATGCGTCGAGGTGGCCTGGCTCGACGGAGACAAAGTCGGCGTCCGCGACTCGAAAAACCCAACCGGCCCAGCACTGATATTCACCCCCGGCGAATGGGATGCCTTCGCATCAGACGTACAGGGCGGCGAGTTCATCCACCCCACCACGTAACAGCTCCCGACCACGGTAAACCACCTCAGTCCCACACGTAATTAACTGAGGCCATTACTGAAATGATCGAGGCGCAGCAGAGCCCGGAGACCGAGCAGTCGCTCGAGCAGGCCGACCTCGTCAAGAACCAGTTCGAGACCTTGGCGGGTGTATGTGATCAGCTCGCGACATCCTGTGACTCGCATGCGAATTCGGTCGACCAGACCAAGCGATCAAACGCGCGCTCGTCGAGCTGATCGCACTCGTGGCGGTGAACCAACACAACAGCCGGCTTCGAACACCGTCGGCTGCTGGCAGATGCCCAAAGCCAGGGTATGGACCAGCAGCAGTTCAACGACTACGTCAACGGCCACCCGGAGTACTTCCATATCGAGGACCAATACGGCAACCGCAGTCACAGACGCGGACAGCTAAATCCCTTGTGGCGGAAGCGAAGTGGGGCATAACTTTCGCTGTGGAATAATCGTGGCGGCTCTGCCTATGCCGATCTCTGGCGCGGCGACACCCATCCTTTTCTTCGAAACGTGGGCCGCACAATCTCGGACGATGGCCAGCCCTGCCATGACCGCACCAAAATTGGCCGATACCAACATCTTCCGCGCGAATTCGAGGTCCAATTCCACTGATCGATGGTGTTGCAGATGACCCGATGTAACCAGTCAGGAGTGCCCTCGTGCCACGTGAAATCGATTCAGCTGTCTTCCCACATCTGGATGCGGACTTGGACCGCGTCCGTGCAGTTCTAGGACCTGTTCGACTGACGGGCAGGCCTGAGCTGACCGCACTCACCGACGAGGGTCCGGATACCTCTCGCCGTTTGGTTCGTCCCACTTTGACCCTGTTGTCGTACTACTTGCTCACCGATCCCGCGACCCCGGCCGACGACCGGGTGGTGCGCGCCGCGGCTGCCGTCGAATTGCTGCATCTGGGCTCGCTCTACCACGACGATGTCGTCGATCACGCGTACCAGCGTCGCGGCCGCCCCAGTGCCAATGTGGTGTGGGGTTCGCATATGGCGGTACTGGGTGGGGACTCCGTGATGCTCGCGAGCGTGCGCATGCTGGCCGAACTAGGCCGGCGGGAAGTTCTCGCGGGGGCGATCGCGGGTGAGCAGATGTGCGCGGGCATGGTGATCGAGGCCGCCGACCTCTATGTGGCCTGCCGCAGCGAGCAGTCCTACTTGGACGCGATCGACGGTAAAACGGCGGCGGTGCTCTCGCTGGCATGCCGGGTCGGTGCGATGCAAGCCGGGCGCCCCGAGGATGCAGAAGAGGCGTTGGCCCTGTTCGGGCGACATTTCGGGATGGCATACCAGCTGTATGACGACATCCTTGACCTGACCTCGACCGCCGAAGAAATGGGCAAGCCCGTCAACGCGGATCTGCCCGAGGGCATCTACACACTTCCTGTGATCCGCGCGGCCGCCCGCGACGAGAACCTTGTCCGACTGCTACGCAGAGCAATGACGCGTGAGCAAGTCGCGCGGGCCCACGAACTCGTCATCACCTCCGGTGCCGTGGACGAAGCACAGGCGATGGCCGATGAATTCATGGACCAGGCCGCCGGTCGACTTGCCGCTGTGCCCGTCGACCGACGCGCCCGCGACGCGATGACCGCCTACGCCCGGTCCATCCTCGACCGGCGACCTTCCGATCCCGCCGTCGCCCCGCGCGCGACGCAGCCCCGAGCCCGCGGTGCCGGGCTCCCGCCACACGTCGCGCAATGGTTGAGAAACTGGCTGCTGGACACCGGTCTTGCCCGCACTGCCGCCGAGGCCGACTACCACCGGTGGACAGGCGCGATCCAGCTCCCGGCACAAACCTTGACCCCGGCAGCGGACACCGCACGTGAACAGACAACCTACGGTATGGCCGTGCTGACCCTGGTGTGGGACGACCTGTTCGAGGATCCGCAACTGAAGGACCCGGAGGCGGTCACCGCGCTGCGGCGCGGCATGGTGGCGGTGGTGCGCCAGGACCCGCAGGCGCCGTCACGGCCCGGCGCGATCGCAACGGCCTGGGCGAGTGTGTGGCCGCGTCTGCGCGCGGGCCGGACCACCCGCTGGCAGGAGCGGTTCCTCAACGGTCTCGAGGAGTGGTTCGAAGCGGCTGAACGCGAAGCGCACCATCGCATCAACGGCTACATCCCCGCCACCGCCGACTACCTGCCGCTGCGGATCGCGACTAGTGGGATCGAAATCGCCCTCGCCTGCATCGAGGTGTACCAGGACAGCGAACTGCCGTCCAAGCTGCGCAACCATCCCGTGATCCGCCGATTCGAGGAACTCGCCTTCTGGGTGACATTCGTGGAGAACGACCTGGTGGGCTTGGATCAGGACGAGGCAGACCAAGTCCCCTATAACTTGGTGCGGGCGGTCCGTCACGAAACCGGCTGCACCCCTGGCGAAGCCGTCGAGCAGGTGCGGCGCCAGGCGGCGGAGCATCGCGCCCAACTCGAGGCGGTGATCCGCTACATCCCCGGACTCATCCGCGTGCTTCCCGGCCTGTCGGGCAGGAGGAAGGATTACGCGCAGATATACGAGAACATCACGAATGTGGCGCTGTGGGGACGTGATAGCGATCGGTACGAGCCGAACTCCGCTTCCGCGGCGCCGGACTTGGAACGCTTGTGGCGGGAGATCCACGACCACGCCGACGAACCGGCCCCTATCGCTCCGTAAGCCCCACAGCCGACAAAGTCAGGGGTGTCCCGCGCGGTTCAGCGTGGCATCGCGCGGGTTGCGCCCTCAGTGCTTCGCCGACTTCGTCGGCCATGGGACGCGAGGTCCACAGATGCGGACCCACATCGGAGGTCGAAGAGACGAGCGGGTCCGCAGATGGAAAGCGATCAGTCCGACGAGGGCGCTCACGGCGAACCAGGCCAGTTGCACGGCGAAGCCCACAAATGGCGTGGCATCGGAGAATCCGGCCGCGGTCGAAGCCTGCATTGCCCCATAGGAGGGCAGCCAGCGCACCAGATCGCTGTCTGCCCCGACGCTGGCGATGGGATTCTGCACGGCCATATCGACGCAGCTGATCATCGCGATGGCGAACATACCCTCCACCTCGCGACGCAGCAGCGCACCGAGGGCGACACCGAGTGCCCCGTAGGTCATCGCCGCGCCGAAAAGCGCCGCGGCAAGCAGGCCCGGCTGCCGAGGCGACCAGTAGCAGCAGATGATCGCGGTGGCGTACGCGCAGACAATCACGGAGGCCACCACCAGGCAGGCGATCTTCGCCAGCCCCAGCGCGACCCGAGGATACCCGGCCATCGACAGTCGCCGGTCGAACGCTCCACTGCTGAAAGTCGCCGCGAACATCATGAACCCGATGATCAGTGAGACCGCCATCAGCGCGACGCTGATCTGGGCGAGTTCATTGCCATTGGCCCGCAGCACGAGACCGGTGTCCCGGAGCCGGAACGGCACCTCGATGTCGGTGACGGCCACGTGCACCAGAGTGATCAATATGGGGACGAAGGCGGCCACCAACAGCATGGCGAACCGGTTACGTGCGTGCTCGATGAGGCCGTAGCGGGTGGCGATCAGAAACAGTCGAAAACCGTTGCTCATCCAGCCTTCTCTTGTCTGTCGTGTAGGACCCCGTCGTGCAACTGCCACACCTGATCCAGCTTGTCGGTGTCGTGGGCCAGATGCGAGACGACCAGAACCGACCGGCCGCTGTCACGGAACTGGGTGACCAGATCCCAGAAACGCAGATACGTCTCCCAATCGAAACCCTGGTAGGGCTCGTCGAGCAGCAGAACCTGCGGGTCGTGCATCACCGCCAACGTCAGGTTGAGCTTCTGGCGGGTGCCGCCGCTCAGCGTCGCGACGCGCTCGCCGAGGTACTCGGAGAACCGGAGAATCTCCATGGTCTCCTCGGCCCGCCGCAGATCCGCAACGGCATAGGCAGCGGCGAAGAAGTCGAGATGCTGGCGGACCGTGAAGGCGTCGTTGAGGATCACCTGCTGCGGGCAGTAACCGAACCGTCCACGGTGCCGGATCGTGCCCCGGTCCGGTCGCAGCCCTCCGGAAAGGACCTTCAATAGCGTCGACTTCCCCACCCCGTTCTCACCGACGATGCCCATCAGCGTCCCCACAGGCAGCACGATGTCGATACCACGCAGCACCGACCGCCTGCCGTATGAGTGGTGGACGTTCTCCACTTCCATCATCGCCCCTTGCTGCCGCGGATGCAGTGGCCCGGCATCCGTTCGGATGTTACCAAGCAACGACGAAAACCCGTGCCGCGACAGCCAATTCGCGACACGGGAAGCGCTGCGTGGTTGACCGAATTCAGCCGGGGCGGTTACCGACTCAACTTGCCAGTGCCCGTGCTTATCTGCCCATGCTTATCCTGAGCAGATAGCACCGGCCCTCGAACCGGTGCGCCGGCCCGGAGAGCCGCCGGAGCGGAGAAAATGCTTCGGCGGCAGGATTTACGCCCTGCTGGGAGCCGAATCCGCAGCGGGGTAGTAGACCTCACGGCGCAAGCGTTCCAAGTCCGGCGCGGCGGCATCCGAGCTCTGCGTGTACCGGTCGGCGTGACGCGCCGTGAACGCCGCGTCCCTGATGTTCTCGTAGAGCGACATGTACTCCTTCCTGCGGCCGGATAGACCGGGAAGTACGCGCAGGAGTGCGGGCAAGTAGCGGATCACGGCGTCGATCCGAGCGCGTTTCTCGGTCAGCTGACGCTGCACCTGCTCGATGGCTGCACCACGGGTGCACCCGGTTTCCTGCCGGATGGCCCTGACCAGGTTGTAGGGGATATGGTCGGCCTCGTCCCGATCCAGTGACACCAGATCGTTCTCCGCCAGGGCCACCCAGAAGAGAAGTTCCTCGAGACGGCGGAACACAGGGTGGTTCCGCAGTGTCGACGGCAGTTCCCAGTCCTGGCGCACCTCCAGGAGGGCGGCAGCGATGGCGAACCCACCGGTCGAGTTCCGCAGCGGGAGCCAGTCGGCGGTGGTGGGGACGTAGCGGTTGATGCGATGGTGCGCTTCGCGTTCGCAGGCTTCGAACCACGCCTCGACGCTGTCGAGGAACCGCTCCTGCCACTCGATGGTGCGGCCCTCGCGCAGGCGCGGCCACACACTCGCCCATGCCGTCGCGATCGCGCCGGGCTTCCCCGGTTCCCGTGGATCCTGACGCAGCACAGCCGCCAGTCCATGCCGCAGCGCGCTGACAGCTTCTGGATCCCTCAGCCGTGGATCATCGAACAGATCATCCCACACGGCAAGCAGCGCAGCCATGGCGGTGAAGGCCTGTTCATGGTCTGCGTCCGCGGGGGCCAAGAAGGGTTGCGCCGGCAGCCGGAACACTCCTGACCACCGGTGATCCTGGTCGAACTCGGCCGGAGAGGCGACAAGGCCGGTATCTGCCATCCAGTTCCTCAGCCATGATATGGCCTGCGGCGAGACCGGCTCGCCCCCTGCCTCGGATGGCTGTGTCGAAGGCCCCGAAACGACGGGGCGGGAAGTTCGCCGGTCGAGTACCGACCGGACATAACCGATCATCGCGTGGCGAACCCGAGAGTCAACGGGCACAGCGGCAAGCTGATCCTGGGCCTGGTCGATGAATTCCTCTGCGACCGCCTGTGCCTCATCCACGGCACCCGAGGCGATCACGAGCTCGCGGGCACGCGCGGCGTCCGCACGCGTCATTCGCCGACCCAGCAGGCGGGCAAGTCGTTGGTCGCGAACAGCCGCACGGATCACGGGCAACGTGTAGATGCCCTCGAACAGATCCGTGTTGACCGGCTTACCCATTTCTTCGGCGGTCGAAGTCAAATCGAGGATGTCATCACACAATTGGTATGCCAGCCCGAAATATCGACCGAACTCGGCCAACGCCTCCACGTGCTCGTCGCGGCAGCCGCCCTGCATCGCGCCGACCCGGCACGCCAACGACAGCAACGCCGCTGTCTTACCGCCGATCGACTCCAGGTAGGAGTGCTCACTGCGAGCGGCCACATACTCATCGGCGGCCTCGAGCACCATCCCCGCGCACATCTGCTCGCTCGCGATCACCGCCGCGGAAACCTCGCGCTGGCCGAGTTCCACCAGCATGCGCGTGCCCGAGGTCGTCACACAGTCCCCAGCCAGCACGGCCATGTGCGAACCCCACACCGCATTGGTGCTGGGACGTCCGCGGCGCTGATCGGCGTGATCGATGACGTCGTCGTGATACAACGACCCCAGATGCAGCAACTCCACCCCGGCAGCCGCGCGCACCGCCCGGTCGTCGGCCGGGGTCGCGGGATCGGTGAGCAGGTAGTACGACAGTAACGTCAACGTCGGACGCACCAGCCGACGAGACGTGTCCGGCCCCTCATCAGTAAGTGCGGTCAGCTCGGGCCGACCTCGAAACCGCACGGGCCCGAGAACATCACGGACGCGGTCCAGGTCCGCATCCAGGTGAGGGAAGACAGCGGAATCAATCTCACGGGGCACGCGCGCTCTCCTGCCTAGGGGTATCGGCCATCTACACCGTTGATACATTTGAAATTTGACACGATAGTGCACGAAAAATGTTGGTATCGGCCAATTTTGACGCCAAAGGTGAGATTTACCGCTTTCGGACACGCGTCCATGCGCTGCGACACGCGGCGGATGGCTTCTCGCTGACAACGGCATGGCCTATTCGTGATAGATCCGCTCGCTGAATTCCATCGATCTCGTTCAGGATCTGTCGTAGGAAAGACCGAGGTGGCTGGCCGGGTGCCTCTGGTCCCGACAGGTCGACCATAAGCCGCGAAGTGCCGGCCATCGAATTGGCCGGATAACCCGATGCGACGAGGTGGGCCGAGTCTGTGCCGAAGCGGCCGGGGCCAGATTATCTTGGGGTTATGCCCACCATGCCGGATCGGATACCGGCCGAGGGTGCCCACGATGCGTTGATCGGGCATCTCGAGGCCCATATGGTTGCACTGACTTTTGTGGACAATGCCGGAATTACCAGGGTGAAGACGGTGCCGAAGGGTCGGCTGGCGCATGCTGCCAGGTTCGGTATCGGGGTGTCGCCCTGTTTCGAGACGTTCACCTTCGATGATCTGATGTCTGTCGGACGATATATCGGCGGGCCCGATGGCGATTTGCGTCTGATTCCCGACCTGTCGCGATTGACCGAACTCGCCTGTCAACCGGGGTGGGCCTGGGCGCCCGCCGATAAGTTCACCCTGGACGGCAACCGCTTCGTCGCCTGTCAGCGCGCCTTCGCGACCCGGCAGGCACAGGCCGCCCAGCAGGTCGGTCTGCGGCTGTCGATGGCGTTCGAGACGGAGTGGGCGGTCGGGCGCGGGGATGTCGGCAACGATTTCGTCCCAGCGGTATACGGGCCCGCCTACGGCATGATCCGGTTGAGCCAGGTGGGCGAATACGCCAGCGATCTCGTCGCGGCGTTGGAGCGCCAGGAGATCGCCGTCGATCAGTTCCACCCGGAATACGCTCTGTCGCAAATGGAATTGTCCGTCGCACCCAATGATCCGGTCGCGGCCGCCGATGACGTGATCCTGGTGCGGCACACCATCCGGCAGGTGAGCGCGCAATACGGTTGGCGCGCACTGCTCGCGCCTTGTATCGAGCCCGGTGGCGCGGGTTCCGGTGCGCACCTGCATTTTTCGCTACACGACACCGAAGGACCGCTCCTGGCCACGGGCGACGGCCCCTATGGCATGCGTCCCGCCGGCGAGGCGTTCCTGGCGGGTGTGCTGCGGGAGCTACCCGCCTTGGTCGCGGTCGGCGCGGGCAATCCGGCGAGTTTCCTCAGGCTGCAACCCTCACGCTGGGCCGGGGTCTGGCAATGCTGGGGCCGGGAGACGCGGGAGTCCGCGCTGCGCTTCATCACCGGCTTGCGGGGCACCGCGGACTGGGCGGCCAATGCCGAGGTCAAATGTTTCGACGCGACCGGTAATCCGTATCTGATCGTCGGTACGGTTATTGCCGCCGGACTCGCCGGTGTCGCCGAAGAACTGCGGCTGCCCGCCGAAATCTCCGGCGATCCGGTCGGTTTCGATGCCGAGCAACTCCTGCTGTCGGGTGTGCGGCGGTTGCCGACCGGTTCCATGGAGGCCGCCGACGCACTCGCGGACTCCAAGGTGCTCGCTGAGGCACTCGGCGTCGAATTGCATGATGCGCTGCTCACCGTGCGTCGTGCCGAGGCCGAACGCTATCGGGATATCAGTCCGGCCAAGGTGGTCGAACTCACCCGCTGGCGGTTCTAGCGTGCTCACCGA
The DNA here is from genome assembly GCF_054065835.1 of Nocardia citri. Taxonomy (NCBI): domain Bacteria; kingdom Bacillati; phylum Actinomycetota; class Actinomycetes; order Mycobacteriales; family Nocardiaceae; genus Nocardia; species Nocardia citri. The sequence continues at coordinate 306,650 of NZ_JBSUQM010000005.1, read as the reverse complement.
TGGTGTCGCGCTCACCGATCACCATTGTCACGGCGTCGTGGCCGCGGATCTGGACCGCCCCGGATTCGAGCGACTCCTGGGTGAAGGACAACGCGGCACCTTCGATTCATCGATCGGTTTGGCGGTAAGGCGTTGGTGCGCACCGGTTCTCGACCTGGAACCGCATGCGGATCCGGAGCGTTATCTGGCGCGCAGGGCCGACCTCGGCTGGCGCGAGGCAACCACTCGACTGCTGCGCGCCGCAGGCACCACCCGATGGTTTCTCGATACCGGATTCGGCGGTGGACGAGCAGAATTCGCCGCCCTAGCTCCTGGCGAGGTGTGCGAGATCGTCCGGCTCGAACAGGTAGCCGAGCAGGTGATCACCGAAGTCGCCTCGGCGAAAAGGCCCTTCGAGGATGTCGAGACCGCGTTGCGTGGTCGGGCCCGAAATGCTGTCGGCCTCAAGACAATCGTCGCCTACCGCTGTGGCCTGGACTTCCCACGCACCGAAACACCGCCGTCGACGATCACCCAGGAACTGCGCCTCACCGACCCGGTGACGCTCGGCTGGCTTGTCGGACTCGGCGCTCGCATCGGAGCCGAGCTCGGCCTGCCCCTGCAGATCCACACCGGATTCGGCGATCCGGATCTGCGGCTGAATTGCGCCGATCCGCTGCTGCTCACCGACTTCCTTCACGCCACCGCGGGCTCCGGGCTATCGGTCATGCTGCTGCACTGCTGGCCGTTCCACCGCAACGCCGCCTATCTCGCCCATCTCTTCGACCATGTGCATCTGGACCTCGGCCTGACCATTCCGTATGTGGGACGACGAGCCGAGGCCGTACTCGCCGAAGCACTCGAACTCGCACCGTTCCGGGCGATGCTGTACTCCTCCGACGGTTGCGGGCTCCCGGAGCTGCACTATCTCGGCGCACTACTGTGGCGCCACGGCCTCGGCTGCCTGCTCGACGAGTGGATCGCCGACGACATCATCACCCTCACCGACGCCGAACGACTCGTCTCGGCGATCGCCTACGGAAACGCGGCGCGCACCTACGCGCTGTCCGTGGACTAGCGCGCAGCGGCGATGGCGGCCTCGAGTCCGTTGGACAGCTGGCCGGAGTCGAGTTTCTTACCGTTGACGAAGACGGTCGGAGTGGCGTTGACCTCACCGTTGAGGACCCGCTTGGTCTTGTCACGGAGATAGGTGTCATATTTGCGATCGGTAATACATTGGGCGACAGACGGATCGGTGTAGCCGGCATTCTTGGCGATCTCGATGAGCTTGCTGTCGGGCAGGCCGCTACCACCCTCGGCGGGCTGCTGCTCGAACATCGCGGCGAACCAGCCCTGATACTTCGAGTGGTCTTGTCCCGCAACACAATACGACGCATTTGCGGCCCGCGAGGAGTACTGGGTGCTGGAGGCGCGATCCAAGAATGAGATGACGTCGTATTCGATGATCGCGGTGCCGTTCTTGGCGGCGTCTTCCAAAGTCTTCGCGTTGCTCTTCTCGAATTGCTTACACGCGGGGCACTGCAGGTCCGCGACCACTCGAACGACGACCTTCGCATTCGAATCACCGACGCGGACCGTTCCGGTGGCGGTCACGCCCGCGGGGCTGGTACCGGAGTCGGCGCCCGCCGCCGTCGCGTTACCCGAAATGACATTCATGTGACTCTTGCGCACCACAACCGCGCCGACCACGACCACAGCGACGATCAGCAGTGCGGCGACCGCCACCAGAATGACAGCGGCGCGGTTGGTGGACCGCGACGGTGACGGCGGAACGGCCCATCCATGCTGAGGGTTGCTCACGGTACCTTCACCACGCTTTCGCTCGCCGAAAAGTTCCGCCCCGCACGATAGCGGTTGCCGAACGCGGCATCCTCGTCCGGTCGCGCGCCGACGACGCCCGACCGCCGATTTCTTGCTGCCGGCTTCGCAAATATTGAAGTGCGCACCGCCCCGGGTGAACCTAGCGTTGATAGGGAATAGACCGAACCAGAAAGGACGCTTCCCATGTTTCCCGTCGAGCTGCGCGGAACCAGGGCGCAGACGCTCATGTGGGCCAACGAGCACGACATCGAGCAGTCCACGCTGCGGCAACTGCGGAATATCGCGCAACTGCCATGGGTGCACGGCCTCCGTGTCATGCCCGACGTGCATCTCGGCAAGGGCGCGACGGTCGGCTCGGTGATCGCGATGCGCGATGCGGTCGCGCCGGCGGCGGTCGGCGTCGATATCGGCTGCGGGATGGAAAGCGTGCAGACCGACCTCACCGCCGCCGATCTACCGGACAACCTGCATTCGCTGCGCTCGCGCATCGAGGCGGCGGTACCGGTGGGGTTCCAGTCACATAAGGCTGCGGTCGACGTCGCGAAGCTGGGCGCGCAGTTCGCGGCCTCACATGGCGAACTGGCCAAGCACGTCAGCGGCTGGACGCGCTTCTGGTCCGAGTTCGGCTCACTGAATCCGGGCGTACAGGCGCTGGAATCCAAGGCACACAAGCAGATCGGCTCGCTCGGCGGTGGCAATCACTTCATCGAGATCTGCCTGGACGAGCACGACAGGGTATGGATCCTGCTGCACTCGGGTAGCCGCAATATCGGCAAGGAACTCGCGGAACGGCATATGACTATCGCGCGCACACTGCCGCACAACAAGGACCTGCCCGACCGCGATCTGGCCGTATTCCTTTCCGGCACACCGGAAATGGAAGCCTACCGGCGCGATCTGACCTGGGCCCAGGAATATGCCGCACGCAACCGGGCGGTCATGCTGTCGCTGGTATGCGGTGCTGTGCGCGCGGAATTCGCCGGACGCGAAGTGCGTTTCGATGAACCCATATCTTGCCACCACAACTATGTGGCGGAGGAAGAGATCGACGGGTTGCCGATGCTGGTGACCCGCAAGGGCGCGGTGCGGGCGGGTGCTGGCGATCTGGCGTTGATTCCAGGTTCGATGGGCACGCGCTCATATGTGGTGCGGGGCAAGGGAAATCCGGCCTCGTTCCAGTCGGCGTCGCACGGTGCCGGGCGGCGGATGAGCCGGAACGCGGCGAAGCGGCAGTTCACCGTCGCCGATCTGATCGCGCAGACCGAGGGCGTGGAATCGCGCAAGGACGCGGGTGTGGTCGACGAGATCCCGGCCGCGTACAAGGACATCGACGAGGTCATCGCCGCGCAACGCGATCTGGTCGATATCGTCGCGACGCTGCGTCAGGTGCTGTGCGTGAAGGGGTGACCTGGCGGCCGAATTGCGGTGATAACAGCCACAATTCGGCCCTCAGCGCCGCCGCAGCGTCCCGGCCACTCCGGCACCGAGCAGCAGTACCCCGAGGATGAAGGGGAAACCGCTGGTCACCCAGGTGATCAGCGCTTGCCGCATCTCATCGGATAGCAGCGGCAGATCGTCATGAATAATCCGCCAGGTGTCATCCGGGAACAGGATATAGACAAAGCCCGGTACCACACCCCAGATCAGACCGGCCAGCACCGTCCCGGCCGGTGCGTACGCGGCAAGCGCGGCCACCAGGAACAATAACAGTGCCCCGCCGACGATCTGGAATGTCGACCCGGCCCGGTTTGCCGCGGACCCGAGAATGACCCATTGCCGGGTATCCAGCGCCGCATGCGCGGCGAGTCCGATGCCGACCGGGGTGACCACCAGACCGGTCAATATGCCGACGACGGTCCGCCCGAATCCACCGGTACTGCGGAATTGCGCACCGGGTGGCGACCAACCCGGCGGCGGCTCGTAGTTGGTCATGGCTGCCTCCTCGCGCGGTCCCACGGTGCGCAGCAATGATCTCATCCTATTGTCCGTTGCCCATAGCTATTTCGCTGTTTCGGCCGCGGTGCCCGCGGGTGTCACCGGTGAGCTGTATCCGGCCCTGCACTCGCCCGCGGCTATCACGGGCGTTCCGGCGCGACGTCGGAACATTGTCGTCGCGAATCCGTGGGGTGGGCCGCCCCGGCGACGCCGCAGGTGTCGGTGTCCACCGGTAGCGCTCGCGACCACCGAACGACCGAGCCTTCCGTCGAACGGATACCGCTGCGCACGGTCGTCGCTGTCGATGTCGGTGGCATCGGGCACGATGGAGCCCATGACCACCGCGGCCGGTATTTCAGCGATCGACCTCACCGCGCCCGACCTGCGGGAACGGGCCGAGGAATTGCTACGCGACCTCGCGGGAGCCCAGGCGGAACTGCGCGAGGACCAGTGGACGGCTATCGAAGCGCTCATCGTGCGTCGGCGCCGGGCCCTGGTCGTGCAGCGCACCGGCTGGGGTAAGTCGGCGGTGTATTTCATCGCGGCCAAGCTGCTACGCCGGGCGGGGCGCGGGCCGACAGTGATCGTGTCGCCATTGCTGGCGCTGATGCGCAACCAGGTCGCGGCCGCCGAACGGGCGGGCGTCATCGCGGCGACCATCAACTCCGGCAATGTCACCGAGTGGGACGAAATCCACGATCGGGTGGCCGCGGGCGAGGTGGATGTCCTGCTGGTCAGCCCGGAACGGCTGAACAATCCGGACTTCCGCGACCAGGTATTGCCCAAGTTGGCCGCCGACGCCGGACTGGTCGTGATCGACGAGGCACACTGCGTCTCGGACTGGGGTCATGACTTCCGGCCCGATTACCGCCGCATCCGCACTCTGATCGCCGATCTCGGCTCCGATGTGCCGGTACTCGCCACCACCGCGACCGCCAACGATCGGGTGGTCACCGATGTCGCCACCCAGATCGGCACCGACACTGCGTCTGTCCACCCCGCCGACTCCGTCGGCCTGCCACCCCCGTTGGTTTTACGCGGCACCCTCGATCGCGAATCGCTGCACCTATCGGTGGTGCGCTTCGACGATGCCATCGAGCGCACCGCCTGGCTCAGCGGTCACCTCGACAAGCTGACCGGTTCCGGCATCGTCTACACCCTCACCGTCGCTGCCGCGCACGACCTCGCCGATGTGTTGAATTCGCATGGACACAATGTCGCCGCCTACACCGGCCAGACCGATACCGCCGAACGTGAGGCACTCGAAGCCGCCTTGTTGAACAACGAGGTGAAGGCGCTCATCGCGACCTCGGCGCTGGGCATGGGCTTCGACAAACCCGATCTGGGTTTCGTGGTGCACGTCGGCGCACCGTCCTCCCCCATCGCCTACTACCAGCAGGTGGGTCGTGCCGGTCGCGGCACCGATCGCGCCGAGGTGGTACTGCTGCCCGGTGCGGAGGACACCAGGATCTGGAGTTACTTTGCCTCCGTTGCCTTTCCGCGCGAACATATCGTGCGCTCGGTACTCGACGCACTGGATTTCGACCGAGCCATATCGACCGCGGCACTCGAGCCCATGGTGGAGCTGAACCGCTCGCGACTGGAAATGGTACTCAAGGTGCTCGATGTGGACGGCGCGGTACGGCGGGTGCGCGGCGGCTGGATCACCACCGGGCAGCCGTGGGTCTACGACACCGAACGCTACGAACGTCTCGCCGCGGCCCGCGAGGTCGAACAACAGGCGATGATCGACTATCAGCGCACCACCGGCTGCCGGATGCAGTTCCTGCGCCGCCAGCTCGACGATCCCGGCTTGCCCGCCCTCGAGGCCGACACGCCCGGCTGCGGCCGCTGCGACAACTGCACCGGCACGCGCCGCGATACCACCATCGACCCTGCGGCCATCGCCGCGACCCGGGCCCGGCTCGACCGTCCCGGCCTCGATCTCACCCCGCGCAAGCAGTGGCCCACCGGGATGGCCAAACTCGGTATTCCGTTGTCCGGCAAGATAACCAATGGCGCCGAGACCGGGCGTGCGCTCGGTCGGCTCACCGACCTCGGCTGGGGTCAGCGCCTGCGCGCGCTGCTGGACGCGCCCGACGATCCGGTCCCGGACGCGGTCTTCGACGCCTGCATCGCGGTGTTGCGCGAATGGGATTGGGCGACGCGCCCGACCGCGGTGATGGCCCTCGAATCACACCGCTATCCGGTGCTCACCGCCACCCTCGCCGCCCGCCTCGCCGAGGTAGGCCGCCTGCGTGACCTCGGTACCTTGCAACTGCGTCCGGACCGGCCGCCGGTATCCGCCGCGAACTCGGCCCACCGGGTGGCTGGACTGTTCGACTCCTGGCTGATTCCGGACCTGAGTTCGGCGGACGGTCCGATCTTGCTCGTCGACGCACTGTCGGATACCGGTTGGACACTCACGGTGGCCGCGCATGCCCTGCGCAACGCGGGCGCGCCGGCGGTACTGCCGTTCACTCTCGCCACCCAGACCTAGTCAGCGTTTGCCGTCGGCAACTAACAAACTAGCCAACTTTTAGCTAACTAACGTTTCGGGCCGGGCTCCATAGGTGACGATAGGCGCATGCACTCGAACCTCCCCGCAAAACGGCTGCTGGATGAGGTCACCGCGCGGTACGGCTCGGCCGAGGCATTCTTCGAATCCTTGGACAACCCGCGCATCGACCCGATGGCCGACACCATCGAGCTACCACCCATAACGGAGCTGCGCAAGCCCGACTGAGCCCGCACGGATGATCACCGGACACACGTTACCTACGCGTGTCCGGTAGTCGAAAAGTCGGCGGGCCCGGCTCGATCCGTCGGGTATCACTCAGCCGGTCGTCCGGCGGTATCGGCCTGCGCGGCTCGCGCACGCCCGCGGCGCCGCCACCAGGCTCGCCCGGGCCCCGGCCGCCGCCCGCGGGCACCGCGCCGCCACCGAACAGTCGACGAATCTCTCGCATCAGCTTGGTCATCATTTCGCCGGTGTGCGCCCGTTCGCCCCGGATGGCATCGGCGTTCACAACCGGCGAAGCCGCAGGTCAGCGGCTCGCGGCGAGCAGTTCGACGATTTCGGCGGTGCTGCCGGTTTCGCCGAGGCGCGGGAAGATCTTGCCGATGCTGTGCTGGTGGGTCTCGGCGTCGGAGTCGGTTATGGCGTCGACGGCCAGGGTGACGTGGTAGCCGTGTTCGTGCGCGGCGCGGCGACAATGCACGCTGTGTATCAATCGGGATACCGGCGATGGACCCGCCGAGCCGTTATCGTCGGACGGGTGGCCAGTAAGTCCGCGTCGCCCGCCGTCGAACTCGATGTCGGCGACCGCACCGTCCGCATTTCCAACCCGGACCGGATCTACTTCCCGGAATCCGGTGCGACCAAGCTCGACCTGGTGCAGTACTACCTCAGCGTCGGGGACGGCATCGTCCGCGCGCTGCGGGATCGGCCGTGCATGTTGCATCGCTTCCCCAAGGGACTCGCAGGCGACAAGGTGCATCAGAAACGGCTGCCCGCCGGTGCACCGGACTGGGTTCCGACGGTGCGCGTCTTCTTTCCCCGCTACGGCCGCCATGCCGATGAACTCTGCGTGGACACATTGGCTGATGTCATCTGGGCCGTGCAGATGTCGACGGTTGAGTTCCATCCGTGGAACTCGCGCCGCGACGACACCGAGCGCCCCGACGAATGGCGCATCGACCTCGACCCGATGCCGGATTGCCCGTGGTCGCGGGTGCAGCGAGTCGCGGACGTCGCGCATGACGTGCTCGACGAGTTGGGCGCGGTCGGCTGGCCGAAAACCTCCGGCGGCAAGGGCATGCACATCTATGTGCGCATCGCACCGGAGTGGGGTTTCACCGAGGTGCGCCGGGCCGCACTCGCCTTTGCGCAGGAGGTCGAGCGCCGCGCACCCGACGACGTGACCACCACGTGGTGGCGCAAGGACCGCGATCCGAAACTGCTGTTCGTCGACTACAACCAGAACGCTCGCGACCACACCATCGCCGCGGCGTATTCGGTGCGCGGCGTCCCGGAGGCGACGGTCTCCACGCCCATTCGCTGGGATGAGATTCCCGATGTCGACCCGCGCGACTTCACCATGAAGACGGTCCCCGCCCGCTTCGCCGAATACGGCGATCTGCACGAGGGCATCGACGAGGCGGTGTTCCGCATCGACCAACTGCTCGAGTGGGCCGACCGGGACAATCTGGACGTCGACCTCGACGAGGGCTGACTCCCCTGCCCGGTGGCTCGGACCGGTCGAAAGGTTCTGGTGCTACGGTTCGCAACGAAGTCAACCGCAGCAGCCGTGCCAGCGGTTTCGCCCGCGACAGGAGGTCGTCCATGAGCCCCGCCGATTTTCCGGTGCCGGTCGCGATCGGCCCGTCGACGCCCCCGCCGACGCTCTTGCGCAAGGCCGTCGTGGAGGGCGGCGCGACCGTCGCGGATCTGCCGCAGGCCAGGGCCTTGATCTGGTCGGGCGGTCCGGGCGAATTCCCGGACGATTTGCCCGCCTCCGTCGAATGGGTGCAGCTGCCCGCGGCCGGTGTCGAGGACTGGTTCACCGCAGGTATTCTGGCCCGGCATCCGGACGTTCGATTCACCTCCGCCGCAGGCGCTTTCGCCGCGAGCGTGGCCGAGCACGCACTGATGCTGCTGCTCGCCGGAGTGCGGTATCTGCCGGAACACCTACATGCGGCCAGTTGGCGACAGCACGATTTCTTCCCGCACGTCGGCACATTGCGCGGTAAGACGGTCACCATCGTCGGTGCGGGCGGGATCGGGCGCGCCCTGATTCCCATGCTCGTCCCGCTCGGCGCGCACATCATCGCCGTCAATCGCTCCGGTCGCCCGGTGACCGGGCCCGGGATTCCGGACACCGTCGAGACCCTGCCTGCCGAACATCTGGCCCGCATCTGGCCACGCACCGATCACGTGGTGATCGCCGCGCCCGCGACGCACGAGACGAAACACCTGGTCGGGGTCGAGGAACTGTCGAGGTTGAAGCCGTCGTCCTGGGTGATCAATGTGGCGCGTGGCAGCCTGGTCGACACCGACGCGCTGGTGGCCGCACTGGCCTCGGGCGCGATCGGCGGCGCCGGTCTCGATGTCACCGATCCCGAACCGTTGCCGGACGGCCATCCGCTCTGGGTGCTGCCGAATGCCATTGTCACACCGCATGATTCGAATCCACCACAGCTGCGCCTGGCCGCCTTCGCGGACCACGTCTGCGCGAATGTGCGGCGCTTCACCAGCGGAGGCGATCTACTCGCCCCGATCGATACCGAACGAGGTTACTGAGCCCCACCCACAATTGGGATCAGGATCACCCTTTTTGAAATGTGCCATTGACAACGCGGCACCGATACCGATGAACTCGTCGACCGGCTCGCGGAAATGAAGCTGGCGAAGGAACGGCTGCCTGAAACACACACCGCCACAAAGACACTCATGTTTCAGGTAATGGCTCACGCCGCCGATTGCCCTAGCTCGGGCTCGGGCTCGGGCCGACCGAGCGTTTCGGCGCGGCAGGCACGGTGCTCCGGACACAGATAGTCGGTTTTGGGCCGGATGAATGCCGGGTCGAGTCGCTGTGCGAACGTCAAGTTTTCGCGGCGCCAGCAATCGCCGCATACCACTGTGTTCATGTGGCACCTCATTCCGCTCACGGGACGTGTCGAAGGAATTCCCATTTTCGGCGAGCTCAATGCAATGTGAGCCCATGGCAACACAACCGTTACCTCGGCCTACAACTTCGCGTATGCGCAGATCCTGCGGGTCAATGGTCAGGTTTCGGGCGCCCCCAGGCCGCGATCTGGCCGCGGTTGGCGAATCCCGCTCGGGCAGGATGCGTTGGACGTGGTTCTGCGCGGTGCGTTCGGCACCGGAGCGAGCGCTGCGGTGCAACAAGCGGAGCAAAACGGAAGGGCTGTTTGGATACATCCGACTTTGGCCTTCGACCTCAGCCCGCAATCTTGTGGTACGAAGACATGGTTCGAACGCCTCGGGGCACCAGTAAGCTGACCCTTTCGAGCGGCCTGCAAGAGTCGCCAGCGGGAGCCTCGACGTTCGCGGGTTGTGAGGAGTGATTCGGCGTGGGTTGGACCTTCACCCCGGACGAGTTCGCCCATATCTGGCGCGAAACCGAAGTGGACCGTCACCCGTATCCACTGCGCATTCTCGAGACGCCGCGAACCGAAACCGAAGCCGATGAATTGCGCGCCCAACTGGACCAGCGATTACCGCCGCGCAGCGATCCAGACCTATCGGCGTGCCTGCGGATTCTGGCCGCACCGCAGACCAGGATCGTGGCGATCGGCGGCGGACATGGTCCCGGAACCGAGATCCGATTATTGGCCTGCGCGATCTACGACCGCGCCGTCCTCGTCGTCCAGGAACCCGGTTCCGGAACGGATTTCGGTGGGCGCGTACGACTTTCGATCGGCCTCAGCGCCAAGCTCGGCGCTCGCATCGCGGCATTGCTGCCCACGGCCCGCGCCGGACACGAACCGGCGCGAGCAGCACCCGCCGATGCCATCCGCGACGACGAGACGGTGGTCGTATCGCAGCGGGCGGCGGTGCTGCCGATCCGGCGGCTGCTGCTGAAGCCGCACACCACCGAGGGGCATATCCGGATCGAAGGGCGGGTGGACCAGCCGTCACCGCAACCGCCGATTCACTACACCTGGATCGATGTCAAGGGCGACGGGCGCTATCTGATCAAGGCCGGCGATACCGTGCACATCGTGCCCGCCTCGGCCGAGCAACTCGCGACGCAGCTGCAGAAACGTATTCCCGCGCAGGCCCGATAGTCGTATCCGACCAGAACTATTTCATGCGCGGGCATGGCTAACGGTTAGTCTGAGGCGGACCGACCGATCCCCGGGGGTGTGGTGCATGACGATCGAGAGCAGCCGAGCCGATATCGCCCGCTTCAAACAGGAGGCGCAGGCGGGCACTGTCAAGTTCGATCCGGACGCGGCGCGACGTTGCGCCGAAATGTACGACCACCAGGCCGACCGGCTCATCGATCTACGCCAGCGCCTCGAATCGGCGGCCGAGCTGGCCGGCTTCGGCGGATTCATCTCCGCACAGCAATTGCAGGCCGGATTCGCGCACAAGGCCCGCGACGCCGCCACCCTGCTCGACCACTACATCGAAGCCGCCTACCGCATGAAGGAGGCGTTCCTGATCAGCGGCGGGCTGTTCGAGGAGGCCGATGCCGCGAATGCCGCGGCACTGCGGGCAATCGAAACGCGGGTGCCGCGATGAGGCCCGCATCGCGGTGTGACTCCGCGCGAGGCAGCGGTCGGGCGCTCGATAGGCGGGCTGCGGGGATCACGGGGGCGAGCGTCAGCGAGGCGCGGTCATGACAGCATCGCGCAGCGAGTCCATGGGCACCGGTGCTCAGGCGACGGGTGGGCGCGGTAATGATCCCGATTACATCAGCTCGATGGAACATTTCGAGTCGATGAAGCATGAGGAGATCTACGCCAAGACCCAGCAGATCGATGCCGCGCAGATCCTCAATGCGTCGATCACGTGGCTGGAAGTCGCAGGGACACTGGCCAGTTCGTTTCCGCTGACCCGAGCCGGCTCGGATCGGGTGATGAATTCGATGGCCTGGGAGGGTGCCGCCGCCGAAGCCGCATACGCGAGTGCTCGCAGCTACGCCGACTCCGTCGATGAACTCGCCGCGATCATGGGCCAGGTCGGCACCCGCCTCGGCGCGGTGGCCGCAGCGGCCGAAGCAGTGAAGATCGCCGTGGTGCCACCAGGCAATTCGGGCCCCATCGGCACCATCGCCCGACTTCTCGAAGCCGCCAACGTGATCAATGCGCAAATGGCGGACGAGGCACTGCGCCAAGAAGCCGTCCTCGCCATGAACATGATCTACAAACCCGCCTACCACATGGCAGGCACCGCCGTCCCCGCCCTCCCCGGACCACCCGCCTTACCCGGCACACCGGGCGCGACACCATCGGTACCCCAGCATTCGCAGCAACCGTCGACCGAGCCCGATCAAGCCACCGAACCAATATCGCCGCCAACCCAATCCGGCACACAGGTTCCCGGACCGACAACGTCGACACCAGAAACCGGCGCACCGCAACCGACTACACCGATACCCACCACTCCACCCCCTGGAACCCCGGATTCCCAGGCACCGCAGCCGACACCGGCACCGCCCCCACTGCCTGCCCCCGACCCCCTGCCCGCACCCTCCACTCCGGATTCCCAAGCGCCACAACCAACTCCGGACCCGACGGCACCGGCACCCACCACTCCGGCTCCTGGAACCCCGGATTCGCAGGCACCGCAGCCAACCCCGGCACCCAGCACGCCGGAATCCCACCCACCACAGCCAACTCCGGCACCCAGCACGCCGGAATCCCACCCACCACAGCCAACCCCGGCTCCAGCCCCGGCCCCTCAGCCTGCCCCGGACCCATCCCCGGCACCCTCCACCCCGGAATCTCCTGCGCCCCAAACAAACCCAGCGCCTCCGACGCCGGAATCCCGGGCGCCACAGCCACAGCCCGCCCCGACACCGGCACCCCCAACCCAACAGGCACCCCCACCCGCACCCCCGGCCCCCGGCCCGTCAGGACCAACCTCGCCTCTCCCCGACCCCGGCGGCCAACCCGGCATCACCGGCCCGATACCCGACCAAACCAACCCATCCCAACCCCCGCCGACCACCAACCAACCCGGCGTCATCCCAACCTCAGACGGCAGTCAGCGATGAGCCGTTCTCATAAGCATCGAGTTACACCAGGCTTCGACGGCTGAATACACAAATCAACAAGTTAAACAGCGGGCTCTACACCTTGACCAAGTCGTCGGCGTGGATTACCGGGCGTTGCATGGTGTCCGGCAGTTCGGTGGTGGAGCGGCCGAGCATGCCGGAGAGTTCGGTGCTGTCGTATTCGACTACGCCGCGGGCGACAATGCGGTTGTCGGGGGCGACGAGATCGACTACGTCGCCGCCGTGGAAGCGGCCACGTACGCCGGTGATGCCTGCGGCAAGGAGCGAGCGGCGGCGGTGGGCGACGGCTTGGACCGCTCCCTCGTCGATGAGGATGGCGCCGCGGCTGTCGGCGGCGTGGCGGACCCAGAATTTGCGGGCGGAAAGGCGGACCGGGCGGGCGGCGAAGGCGGTTCCGACGGTACCCGCGCTGAGCGCGACATCGGCCTCGGTGGCGGCGGCCAGTAGAACGGGGACGCCCGCGTCGGCGGCCAGCCGGGCTGCGGAGAGTTTGGAGGCCATGCCACCGGTGCCGAGCGCACCGCCACTGCCCGCGATAACGCCGTCGAGGTCGGCGCTGCTGCGGACCTCTGGGATGAAGTTGGCGACACCCTTGCGCGGATCGCCGTCGTAGAGGCCTTCCACATCGGAGAGCAGCACCAGCGCATCCGCGCCGACCAGATGTGCGACCAGTGCGGCGAGGCGGTCGTTATCGCCGAATCGGATCTCTTCCGTTGCGACGGTGTCGTTTTCGTTCACTACCGCAACCGCACCGAGCGAGCGCAACCGGTCCAGGGTGCGCTGGGCATTGCGATGATGTTCGCGGCGCGAAAAGTCGTCGGCACTCAACAACACCTGCCCGACCGTACGCCCGAATCGCGCGAACGAGGTGCCCCAGGCATGCGCCAATGCCAACTGACCAACGCTGGCCGCGGCTTGCTTGGTGGCCAAATCCCTTGGGCGACTGGTCAATCCGAGCGGTGCGATACCGGCACCGATAGCACCGGAGGACACCACGACCACATCGGATCCGGCCCGCATCCGCGCCTCCACCGCATCGGCGAGCCGATCCAGTCGCGCCATATCCAGCCCGCCCCTGAGGCTGGTCAGCGCCGAAGACCCGATCTTCACCACCACACTGCGCGCCGAAGCAATCGCCGTCCTGGCCTCACTCAGCCCGGACTGCGACATCACCTCGGCCATCCCCGAACTCACCTGCATCGCAACCGGACTCCCTGTACCGCAACAGAACTCGTCGCACCAACCGAACCGGCCGAGCGCATCACCGCACCCCGCACGCGCCGCTCGCCATCGAATTCCGGTACTCGCCGCAGGGGCGAACCGAACCGCAGCGCTCGCCGAAGCGCTGTGCCGGACGCCGGCGCCCACCACAAGCCCACGGCATTCACGCTATTCCTCGTCGTCCTTGACCAGACCGCGGCGCACTCGGGATGCGTGTTTGCGTTCGGCAGCGCTGATCCGGTCGTTCTGCTCCAGTCGAATATCGGTCCCACGACCAGTTGGCACCATGTCCACGCCCGCGGAGATCTGCGGCTCCCAATCGAATGTGACATCGCCGATGGTGACCGGCGCACCGGGCTCCGCGCCCTGCTTCACCAGTTCCTCCTCGACGCCGAGGCGAGCGAGGCGGTCGGCGAGGTAGCCCACGGCTTCGTCGTTGTCGAACTGGGTCTGGCGCACCCAGCGCTCCGGCTGCGGCCCGCGCACGATGAAGCCGCCCGGCTCCTCGGGATCGGCGATCACACTGAAGCCGGTCTCGTTCACCGCGATCGGGCGGATCACCGGACGCTTCGGCGCCGCCTTCGGATGCGCGATCCGATACTGCTCGACCATCTCCGCAAGCGCAAAGGTCAAGGGGCGCAGGCCCGCTCGGCTCACCGCCGAAATCTCGAAGACCGGCCAGCCACGTGCGCTGAATTCGGCCGTGACCATCTCCGCCAACTCGGCGGCATCGGGCACATCGACCTTGTTCAGGATCACCACGCGCGGCCGATCCGCCAGATCACCGAGCCCGGTATCGGCATCCAAAGCCGGCTTGTAGGCGGCGAGTTCAGCCTCGAGCGCATCGACATCGGAGACCGGATCGCGTCCCGGCTCCAACGTCGCGCAGTCCACAACGTGCGCGAGCACCGCACAGCGCTCCAGATGTCGCAGGAAGTCCAGCCCGAGCCCACGCCCGTCGCTCGCACCCGGAATCAGCCCGGGCACATCGGCGATGGTGAAGGTGGTGTCACCGCTGGAGACCACGCCGAGATTGGGTACCAGCGTGGTGAACGGGTAGTCCGCGATCTTCGGCTTGGCGGCCGAAAGCACCGACACCAACGAAGATTTACCCGCTGACGGATACCCGACCAGACCCACATCGGCGACGGATTTCAGCTCGAGGACGAGAGCGCCCTCCTCACCGTCCTCACCGAGCAGTGCGAAACCGGGCGCCTTACGCGCCCTGGAGGCCAGCGCGGCATTACCGAGCCCGCCGCGTCCACCACGGGCCACGATGAACTTATTGCCCGAGCCGACCAGATCGACGAGCACCTTGCCGTCGTCGTCGAGCACCACGGTGCCGTCGGGCACCTTCAGCACCAGGTCGGTGCCCTGCTTGCCATCACGGTTACTGCCCTCGCCCGGCTTGCCGTTGCTCGCCTTGGCGTGCGGATGGAAGTGGAAGTCCAGCAGGGTGTGCACATTCGGGTCGACCTCGAGGATCACATCCCCGCCGCGTCCGCCGTTACCGCCGTCCGGTCCACCGAGCGGCATGAACTTCTCGCGGCGCACGGAGGCGCAGCCGTGACCACCCTTGCCCGCACGCACATGCAATACGACACGGTCGATGAATTTGGACATGTCCGAATCATCCTCCTCGTTGGTAGTCGTAGCGACTGCCTGCAGGTCGCTCGAAAAGAGCCTGCGCTGACGGAACGCGATCTTTCGAGAATGCGAAAAGCGGGCCAGGGAATGCACCCTGACCCGCTCAGCTGTTTCCGGAGTGGCTTAAGGCGCTCAGGCCTCGACCGGCTCCGGGACCACGATGTTCACGGTCTTGCGGCCACGCTTGGTGCCGAATTCGACCTTGCCAGCGGCCAGGGCGAACAAGGTGTCGTCGCCGCCACGGCCGACGAGCACGCCGGGGTGGAAGTGCGTGCCGCGCTGGCGAACCAGGATCTCGCCCGCAGAAACGGTCTGGCCACCGAAACGCTTGACGCCGAGTCGCTGGGAATTCGAGTCGCGACCGTTGCGGGAGCTGGATGCACCCTTCTTATGTGCCATTTCTGAACTCCTGTGAAGTAATTCGAGAAAGCGCGGAGGCTTACTTGATGCCGGTGACCTTGAGGACCGTCAGCGGCTGACGGTGACCTTGACGCTTGTGGTAGCCGGTCTTGTTCTTGAACTTGTGGATGCGGATCTTCGGGCCCTTGGTGTGCTCGACGACCTCGGCGGCCACGGACACCTTGGCCAGCTTGTCCGCATCGGTGGTCAGCTCGGCGCCGTTCACCACGAGAACCGGGGCCAGCGCCACGGACGAACCCGGCGCACCCTCGATCTTCTCGACCTTCACCAGGTCACCGACCGCGACCTTGTACTGCTTTCCGCCGGTCTTGACGATCGCGTACGTTGCCATCGGTCGGCTGCCCTTCTTCCTGTAATGCGCGCGGCTCGTGCTCGCGCGGCTGCGTGCTCCCGCCCGGATGACTCCGGCTGGAAACCACAGCACTCTGGTCTGGTAGTCACCGCCGCCTCAGCAATCTGATGGCTCTCGGCCTCGAGCCGAGTCACGAACACAGCGCAAACAAGCGCTGTCGCCGGGCAGCGACTGTCCAAGATTACAGGACGGGTACCACCCCGACCAAACCGGTGCCCGCGAAAGGCGGGACCCCCGTCGCGAAATGCGGCGGGGGTCCCGGATTCTGATCCGATTGTGGCAAATCAGTTCGCGTCGTCCACCGGCGGTCCGGCGGGACGGCCGACGGCCCGGCGGCGCGGCTTGCGCACGGGCACCACGACCGGCACATCCGTGGTGTAGTCCACCACGGGCCCCGCGGATGCCTGATCCGCCGTCGGCAGCACGAAGACCGCGCCGGTGCTGTCGGCGGCCGGCGCGGCGGCCGAACGCGCGACACGGCGCCTGCGGGCAGCGGTACGAGGCGCCGCGGATTCGGGCGCACCGTTGGGCGAGGCCGGTGCTTCCGTTGTCACAACTGCCACGGACTCAGCGGGTTCATCCGCCACCGAGGTCGGAATCCGCGCCTCGACCGGTGCTACGACCGCCTCGGATCCGGGCTCGACGGCCGCCTCGGCCGCGACTTCCTCGGGTGCCGCTTCCGCGGCTTCCTCGACGACCGCCTCCGCGATTTCGTCGGCCACCGCCTCGGCGACTTCCCCGGCGACCGCCGCAACCGAATCGGAGACTACGACCTGCTCGACCGGAGCCTCATCGGTCGCCGCGACGACATCGGTATCGACGGCGGCGACCTCCGTAACTTCCTCGACGTCCTCGACGTGCACATCCTCGGTATCCGCCGCCTCCTCCGACTGATGCGCCGCCATCGCCAACGCCACCGGATGCGCTCGCTTGACCGCGATGTCCGCCTCGTCCTCGGCGACATGCGGGGTGCCATTGGTCGCCGCGGGTGCGCTCGCCGCCGCACCCTTGTCCCGGCCGCGCCGCCGTCGCGCCCCGGTCTCCCGGCCACCTCGCGTAGCTTCCTCGGCGCCCGTGAGCTCCACCGGATAGGTGTGCACGAGGATGCCCCGGCCGTGGCAGTGCTCGCAGGTCGTCGAGAACGCCTCCACCAGCCCGGTGCCCAGCTTCTTGCGGGTCATCTGCACCAGGCCCAGCGAAGTCACCTCGGAGACCTGGTGACGGGTGCGGTCGCGGCCCAATGCCTCGGTCAGCCTGCGCAGCACCAGATCCCGGTTCGATTCCAGCACCATGTCGATGAAGTCGACGACGATCATGCCGCCGATATCGCGCAGCCGCATCTGGCGCACGATCTCCTCGGCCGCTTCCAGATTGTTCCTGGTGACCGTCTCTTCCAGATTGCTGCCGCCCGCACCGGTGAACTTGCCGGTATTGACGTCGATGACGGTCATCGCTTCGGTCCGGTCGATCACCAGGGTGCCGCCCGAGGGCAGCCACACCTTGCGGTCGAGTGCTTTGGCGAGCTGCTCATCGATCCGGTAGGTCTCGAAGACGTCGACACCGTTGTTCTCGTGCCGGGAGACCCGGGCGAGCATATCCGGCGCGACCGTACGGATGTAGTTCTCGACCGTGCTCCAGGACCGCTCGCCCTCGATGACCAGCGTGGAGAAGTCCTCGTTGAACAGGTCACGGATGACCTTGACCAACAGGTCCGGCTCTTCGTACAGCGTCTTGGGCGCGCCGTTGTCCTTGATCTCGGCGGCCTTCTCGATGGTGCGCCAGGTCGCCTGCAGCCGCTCCACATCGCGAGCCAGCTCGGTCTCGCTGACGCCCTCCGACGCGGTACGGATGATCACCCCGGCATCGGCGGGCACGATATCGCGCAGGATCTCCTTGAGCCGCTTGCGCTCGGTATCGGGCAGCTTGCGGCTGATACCGGTAGACGAACCGCCCGGTACGTACACCAGGAAGCGTCCGGCCAGGCTGATCTGGGTGGTCAGCCGGGCGCCCTTGTGCCCGACCGGATCCTTGGAGACCTGGACCAGCACCTGATCGCCGGGCTTGAGCGCCTGCTCGATCTTGCGCTCCTTACCGCCGAGACCGGCGGCCTCCCAATTCACCTCACCGGCGTAGAGCACACCGTTGCGGCCGCGGCCGATATCGATGAACGCCGCCTCCATCGAGGGCAGCACATTCTGCACCTTGCCGAGGTAGACATTGCCGACCATCGACGCCGAACCGGTATTGGTGACGAAGTGCTCGACCAGGATGTTGTCCTCGAGCACCGCGACCTGGGTCGCGGTCGGATGATCCGCGAACGTCTTCTCGCGCACCACCATGACCCGGTCCACCGCTTCGCGGCGGGCCAGGAACTCCGATTCGGTCAGGATCGGCGGGCGACGGCGACCGGCCTCGCGACCGTCGCGCCGGCGTTGGCGCTTGGCCTCGAGCCGGGTAGAGCCGGTGATGCCCTGCACCTCGTCGACGGTGGCGCGGGTGCGGCTCTTATTGCGTGGCTCACGCTCGTGCACGACGGTATTCGGCGGGTCGTCATCGGAGACGCCCTCGGTCTCCGCGCCCTCCCCCGCCACCTTGCGGCGACGACGGCGACGGCGACGGCGACTCGACCCCTCCGGCACACCGGATTCGTCGTCCTCGGTCTCGGTGTCCTCGCTGGGCTCGGCCTCGGCGTCGCCCTCGGCGGCGTGCTCAGCGGACTGCTCCTCCTCAGCAGTCTCTTCGGCATCCTCGGCATCGACGTCGCCGTCGGTGTGCTGTTCACCCCGGCCCCGGCCGCGGCCTCGGCGACCACGCCGACGACGACGCGGCTGATCCGCCTCGCCCTGCTGTTCGGTCGACTCGTCCTCGGTGGTTTCGGACTCTTCCTCGACAGCTTCGACCGCCGCCTCCTCGGCGCGACGGCTCTCGCGCTCGGCCCGCCGCTGCCGCCGCGCATGTTCGGCGGCCGCGGCATCCGGCGGTAGGAACAGCGGTGCGGCGACCGAGGCGGCGGCCTCGAAGACGACCGGCGTCGCGATATGCGGCTCCGGCGGAACCGGTGGCGTGAACAGCTGCGCCGACTGGTGCATGACAGGCTGGTCACTTGCGGAGAAGATGGGACCCGGCTCGGGCGCAACCGGCTCGGGCCGGGCGGCTACCGGCTCGGCGGCAACCGGCTCCGGCCGAGCGGCAACCGGCTCGGCGGCAACCGGCTCCGGCCAAGCGGCAACCGGCTCGGCGGCAACCGGCTCGGGCTGGGCGGCAACCGGCTCGGGCTGGGCGGCCACCTCGGGCTCGGGTGCAACCGGCTCCTGCGCGGCGGCCTCGCGGACCTCGGGTTCGGATTCCACCGCGCCGAGCGCATCGCGGACCGACTCCGCTACGGCTCGATCGACATTCGATTGCGCACTACGTGCGTCGGCACCCAACTCGGCGAGCTTGGCCAGGATGCGTTTGCTGGTTACCCCCAGCCGCTTGGCAAGCGCGTGAACTCGGATTCGCTCCGGCAATTGTTCGGCATCCTGTGATGTTGTTGTCAGCGGCTCTTGATCGGCCACGAAGTCTCCTCGGGTCCCCGGGCGCGTCCCTCCTGGCAGGAGTGACGCGGCCGACGCGGGGGCACTGTCCGTTCACCTCACGCGGTTGGCGCAAGGTCAAGTGGTCTCGCCCCGCATGCCCGGTTGACACCCATGGTTTTCGTCGGTCGGGCTAACTGGTCACGCGGCGCCTGGCTGTTGGCTGAACTCCACGGCGCGAGCGCTCATCCAGCGTGCCGACGCGAACTTCCGGCCCTGGCAACGGGCCAGCTGTTCGTGGCAGCGATGATCGGCATCGAACCGCAGCGTCATCCGGTTACCGCCCCGCACCGATCGTCCACGTACCTGCGCGAACAGTCGGCACGGTCAGCAACCACTGCCAGTATCCCACACAGTGCGGTGACGGCTCGCCATCGCCGCATGACTTCACCTCGCCAGCGCTCGGCTCCGCCCGCTGCGACGCCGACTGAGCTGCCTGTTCGCACAGCTCACGCCCTTCACCCGCCAGCGCTCGGCTCCGTCCGCGGCGACGCCGACCGAGCTGCGCACAGCTCACGCCTAGGCCCGGTATCAGGCAGAGAACTCGGGAAACCAGAGCGCGATTTCCCGCTTGGCCGATTCCGGCGAATCAGAGCCGTGCACCAGGTTCTGCTGGGTCTCCAGCGCGAAGTCGCCGCGAATGCTGCCAGGAACGGCCTTTTCGACCGGATCCGTGCCGCCGGCGATCTGCCGGAACGCCGCGATGGCGCGTGGACCTTCCAGGATGGCCGCGACGACCGGGCCGGAGGTGATGAACTCGATCAAGGAACCGAAAAACGGCTTCTCGGCATGTTCGGCGTAGTGGCCGCGCGCCAACTCGTCGGATACCTTCTTCAGCTCCAGGGCGGCGATCTCGAGGCCCTTGCGCTCGATCCGGGCCAGCACCTCGCCGACGAGGCCACGGGCCACACCGTCCGGCTTGATGAGTACCAACGTCTGCTCAGTCACGGCGCACAGCCTAATGGGCGCTGCCCCTGGCTACCGAACCGGCGGCTAGGAAGAGCCCTGGATGCGCTGACTGGGCAGCAGGCCGAGTTCCATCCGGCGCTTGACATCGGCGCGCAGCACCAGGATGAAGCCCCAGACGACGGCGAAGAAGACGCCCATCACGCCGATGGAGATGTGTACGAAGACGCCGAGGATCAGCAGGACCTGCAGGGCCAGATTGAACGGGATGGCCCATGGGCGGCGTTGCAATCCGGCACCGAGGATCATCACCAGCGCGAGGATGACGAGGTAACTGCCGGAGAACCAGCCGATACCGCCACCGACGGAAGCGACCACTGGCAGTGCGAGCAGCACCGTGATCGCCTCGAGGATCGACGTGCCCGCCATCACACCGCGCAGACCCTTCCACGGGTCGGTGGCGGGCGGGGGAACCTGCGGCTCGCCGTCGGCCCGCTCGGGCTCGGCGTCGCCGGTTGACTCGCTCACGCTGACTCCTTACCACTCACGCCGGATCCTTCCCGAACAGCGCCCGCGCCGCTCCTGCCGTGACGACCGAGCCCGTCACCACGACGCCCGCACCGGAAACCATCTCACCCGCATCGCCGACCTCCTCGGCGATGGCAATGGCTGTTTCCAGCGCATCGGGCAGGGTTTCGGCGGTGACCACTCGTTCGTCACCGAAGCGCTGCACGGCGAGGTCGGCGAGCTGTTCGATATCCAGGGCGCGCGGCGAACCATTGTTGGTGACGACGATCTCGTCGAAAACCGGTTCCAGCGCGTCCAGTATGCCGCCCACATCCTTATCGCCGAGCACCGCGACGACACCAACCAGCTTGCGGAAGTCGAATTCCGCGGTCAGCGTCGCGGCCAGCGCCCGTGCACCCGCCGGATTGTGCGCGGCGTCGATGAAGATGGTCGGGGCATTGCGCATGCGCTCCATCCGGCCCGGGCTGGTGACGCTCGCGAAACCAGCGCGGACCGCCTCGATATCGAGCTGCCGATCGGCACCCGCGCCGAAGAACGCCTCGACCGCGGCGAGTGCGAGCACCGCGTTGCGGGCCTGATGTTCGCCGTGCAGCGGCAGGAAGATCTCGTCGTAAACCCCGCCGAGGCCCTGCAATTCGAGTTGCTGGCCGCCGACCGCGATTCGACGGGCCAACACCCGGAACTCCGAACCCTCACGGGCCACCGCGGCATCGACCTCGACGGCCCGGCGCAGCAGCACATCCATGGCCTCGGGTTCCTGTTCGGCGATGATGGCAACGGTTTCGCCCGGCACCAGGCTCTCCGGGGCGCGTTTGATGATCCCGGCCTTCTCCCCGGCGATGGACGCGAGATCGTCGCCGAGGAAATCGGTGTGATCCAGACCGATCGGCGTGATCACCGCGACCTGCCCGTCGATGACATTGGTCGCGTCCCAGCGCCCACCCATCCCGGTCTCGACGACCGCGACATCCACCGGTGCCTCCGCGAACGCGGCATAGGCCATGCCGGTGAGCACCTCGAACTTGCTCATCGCCGGACCGTCCGCGGCGGCGGACTGCTTATCGATCATTTCGATATAGGGCAGCAGCTCGCGGTAGGTCTCCACATACTTGGCCGGGGTGATCGGCGCGTTGTCGATGCTGATCCGCTCGGTGGCCAGCTGCAGATGCGGGCTGGTTATCCGGCCGGTGCGCCGGTGCAGTGCGGTCAGCAGCGCGTCGATCATCCGGCTCACCGAGGTCTTGCCATTGGTACCCGCGATGTGGATGGCCGGATAGCTCTGCTGGGGTGAGCCGAGCAGATCCATCAGCGTCGCGATGCGGCGCAGCGACGGCTCGATCTTGGTCTCCGGCCAGCGCTGGTCCAATTCTGCCTCGACCAACGCCATTTCGGCCAGATCCACCGGAGACGGCCCGGAACCGAGCCGGCGCTTCGGATCCTCGTCATCGGCGTACTGCGGCTCCGGTTCGGCGTTCATTTGCCGCTCAGTTCCGCGAGCCGGGTGCCGATGCGCGCGACCTCGGCCTCGGCGACAGCGCGACGTCCCTTGATCTTGTCGACCACCTGATCCGGCGCCTTGGCCAGGAATGCCTCGTTACCGAGCTTGGCCGTGGTGGTTGCCAAATCCTTCTCGGCCGCGGCCAGGTCCTTCTCCAGGCGGCGGCGCTCGGCGACCAGGTCGACGGCACCGGAGGTGTCGAGTTCGACCGTCACGGTGGCCCCGCTCAGACGCACCTCGACCGAGGCGGTCGCCGCGAATTCGGCACCGGGCTCGGTGAGCCGGGCGAGGTTGGTCACCGCATCGTGCAGTTCGGTGAGACCGGCGGTATCCAGCCCGATCAACGTGGCCGCCACCTTCTGTTTATCGGCCAGCCCCTGATCGCTGCGGAAGCGACGGATCTCGGTGATCAAGCGCTGCGCATCCGAAATCCGTTGTGCGGCGGTGCCGTCCGCGGCCACACCGGTGGCCTCGGGCCAGCTGGCGATGACAACGGACGCACCGCCGGTCAGCGCCCGCCAGAGCGCTTCGGTGACGAACGGAATGACCGGATGCAGCAGCCGCAGCACCGCATCGAGCACATTGCCGAGCACGATGCCGGTGGACTCGGCGCCCGCGCCACCGGCGGCGAACTGCACCTTGGACAGTTCCAGATACCAGTCGCACAGTTCGTCCCAGGCGAAGTGGTAGAGCGCCTCACATGCCTTACCGAATTCGTAGGCGTCGAAGGCCGAATCCACCTCGGCGCGAACCTCTTCGAGCCGATCGATGATCCAGCGGTCGGCATCGGTGAGGTCGGCGCGATCGGGCAGCGCGCCCGGCTGCGCGCCGTTCATGAGCGCGAACTTGGTGGCGTTGAACAGCTTCGTCACGAAGCTGCGCGAGGCGAGGGCATGCGATTCGCCGACCGAGAGGTCGCCACCGGGCTGCGCGCCGCGCGCCAGGGTGAAGCGCAGGGCATCCGCGCCGTAGGAGTTGATCCAGTCCAGCGGGTCGATGCCGTTACCGCGCGATTTGGACATCTTCTTGCCGTACTGATCGCGAATCAGGCCGTGCAGGAACACATCCTTGAACGGCACCTGCGTCGCGCCGTCCTTGCCCGCGGTAAGCACATGATCGTCGGAGACGAAGGTGCCGAACATCATCATTCGGGCCACCCAGAAGAACAGGATGTCGTAGCCGGTGACGAGAACGCTTGTCGGATAGAACTTCTGGAGCTCCGCGGTGGCATCCGGCCAGCCCATGGTGGAGAAGGGCCACAGGCCGGAGGAGAACCAGGTGTCGAGCACATCCGGATCCTGCACCCAGCCCTCGGGCGCGGTCTCGTCCGGACCGATGCAGGCCACTTCGCCGTCGGGGCCGTACCAGATCGGGATGCGGTGGCCCCACCACAGCTGCCGCGAGATGCACCAGTCGTGCATATTGTCGACCCATTCGAACCAGCGCGGCTCCTGGCTGGTCGGGTGAATCACAGTGTCGCCGTTGCGAACCGCGTCACCGGCGGCCTTGGCCAGCGATTCCACCTTGACCCACCACTGCATGGAAAGCCGCGGTTCGATCGCCTCGCCGCTGCGCTCGGAATGTCCGACGCTGTGCAGGTACGGCCGCTTCTCGGCGGCGATCCGGCCCTCCGCGGCGAGCCGCTCGCGCACCTTGACCCGCGCCTCGAATCGATCCATACCGTCGAATTCGGTTCCGGTGCCGGTGATTCGGCCACGCTCGTCCATGATGTTCGGCATCGGCAGGTTGTGCCGCAGGCCCATCTCGAAGTCGTTGGGGTCGTGCGCGGGCGTGATCTTCACCGCTCCGGTACCGAATCCGGGATCGACATAGTCATCGGCGATGATCGGGATCCGGCGTCCGGTGATCGGATGCTCGAGGGTGCTGCCGATCAGATCCTGATATCGCGGGTCCTCCGGATGCACCGCCACCGCGGTATCGCCGAGCATGGTCTCCACCCGGGTGGTGGCCACGATCACATGCGGCTCATCATCGTTGCGCGAACCGTAGCGCAGCGAAACCAGCTCGCCCTCGACATCCTCGAATTTGACCTCGATATCGGAGATGGCGGTGCGCAGTTCCGGCGACCAGTTGACCAGGCGCTCGGCCCGATAGATCAGGCCCGCGTCATAGAGGCGTTTGAAGATGGTCTGCACGGCCCGCGAGAGCCCGTCGTCCATGGTGAAGCGGTCCCGGCTCCAGTCGACGCCGTCGCCGAGCGCGCGCATCTGCCACTGGATCTGTCCGCCGGATTCCCGTTTCCAGTCCCAGACCTTGTCGATGAACAGTTCGCGGCCGAAGTCTTCTTTGGTCTTGCCGTCGACCGCGAGCTGCTTCTCCACGATGGTCTGGGTGGCGATGCCCGCGTGGTCCATGCCGGGCAGCCACAGCACCTCGTACCCCTGCATGCGCTTGCGCCGCGAGAGGGTGTCCATCAGGGTGTGGTCGAGCGCGTGGCCCATGTGCAGGCTGCCGGTGACATTCGGCGGGGGCAGCACGATCGAGTAACCGGGCTTGTCGCCGGCGGAATCGGCCGCGAAGTAGCCAGCCGCTACCCAGCGCTCGTACATCTCGGCCTCCACCTCGCTGGGGACCCAGCTCTTGGGGAGGGCATCGGCACGATTACGCGGGCTGTCAGGGGCTGCGCTGGTCACCCCGGCATTCTAGTGGTGGTGCCCGCTGAGCTCCTAAAAGGGCCAGGGCATAGAAAAGGCGGAGCCTCCGGTGGATGAGGGACACCGAACACTCCGCCTACATGTGGAGCTTACCGCCGCAACGGGCCCGAGCCCCGAATCCACAACTAATTCTCAGCTTCTCGAAGGGTTCCCGACGCAGTCGCCCGCAACGACGCCTTGTCCGCCCGTGACGGGGCTTCCGCTGTCCACACACCGGGGACGCGACACCGGTCGGATGCGGCGGTGACGGCCGTTCCGGGACCGAGTGCGAGTGCGACATCGTCATGGGGATGAACGTGAGCGACCGGACACCTCCAATTCAGAGAACCGGTCTTCGACGGTCCTCCTGGACCGAACCATCGACCACCACGCCGCGTCGGTCTCGCGGGTCGACCGTAGTGGTCATGGGACCAGCACAGTAAGTGCGCCGTGGACCGCGCGGAGGGTGACGGGGAGCATCCCTGCCGGTTCGCCGTCGGCGGTGACGGGCGCGCCCGGAGCGGTAAGCGTCACCCGGGCGACGCGATACTGCTTGGATTTCGGGTGCTCGATGCGCTTACCCGCCGACAGCGCGGGCAGCAGGCGGAGCATATCCAGCCGCGAAACCGGGCCTACAACAGTCAGATCCAGTAGCCCGTCATCCATTAGCGCGTCCGGGCAGACCAGCATGCCGCCGCCGTAGGTGCGGGTATTGCCGACGGCCACCATGACGGCTTCGGTCTCGATGAGGGTGTCGGCGTCGGGATTGTCGAGCGCACCGGGAGCGACTCCGGACAGCTCGATTCGGTAGGGCACCGTCAATCGGCCGGAAATCTCGGCCAGTGCGGCGAAGGTGTAGCGCATCGGCCCCTTGGGCCGGTGCATATCGTTGGCGCGCAAGGTGACTCGCGCATCGAAACCGGTACCGGTGACGGTGGCGAACCATTTGGCTGGGGCTGTCGGCGTGGGCGATTCGATGCGGCCGAGATCGATGGTGCGGGTGCGGCCGCCGAGGATCAGGTCCGCGGCCGCGACGGGATCGCCGGTGGGCACACCGATTTCGCGCGCGAGATCATTGCCGGTGCCCGCCGGGATCAGGCCGAGCGGCACGCCGGTCTGCGCGATGGCTTCCAGGACGACATTCATCAAGCCGTCGCCGCCGACGCAGACCACCGCATCCGGCTTTGCGCCGCCGGCGATCGAATTCCGCACCTGGCGTACGGATTCGGCGGCCGATGGTGCGCGCACCTCGGTGATCTGGACCCCGCGGGCGGCGAAGCGCGCCAGCGCGATCGCGGCTACCTCGTGCCCTCGGCCGACACCGGACTGCGGGTTGGTCACCACGGTGATCGCGCGGACGGGACACCCATCCTGTATCACGGAACCAGCTTTCCCGGATTGAGGATGCCCGCGGGGTCCAGTTCCCGCTTCACCGCGCGCAGTACGCGCACGCCCAGATCACCGATCTCGTTCGGCATCCAGGGGCGGTGGTCGGTGCCGACCGCATGATGGTGGGTAATGGTGCCGCCCGCGGCCACGATCGTTTCACCGACCGCACCTTTCGCGAGGTGCCACTGGGTGATCGGATCGTCCAGTTGCTTGGCGATGATGGTGAAGTACAGCGACGCTCCGGTCGGATAGGTATGCGAGATATGGCACATCACCAGCGGCGGGGTGCCCTGCCGGGCGAGCGCATCGGTCAGCGCCGCGGTCACCCTCGCCTTGAGCTCGGCAAGGTTCGACCAGGTCGTCGCGGTTTCCAGGGTTTCGCACAGCACACCGAGATCGAGCAGTGCATCGCGCAGATAGGGTGCGGCGAAACGCCCGTGCTCCCATTGCTGGGCCGGGGTCTGTCCCAGAACGGTCCCGCCCGCCGCCGCGAGCAGTGCCCTCGCCTCGGCACTGCGGGCCGCGACATGCGCATCGGCGCCTTCGAAGGTGGTGATGGCCAGACAACCGGCCACCGCCTCGCCGCCGATATCGGCCGAGCGCGCCAGGTTCACGCCGGTCTCGACCTCGTCGGACAACCGCAGCACCGTCGGCGCGGCACCCGCCTGCACCACCGAACGCAGTGCGGCGGATCCGGTTTCGAAGTCGGGAAAAGACCAAGCCTGGTAGACGACGGTTTCCGGCACCGGATGCACCCGCAGTGTGACCTCGGTGATCACCCCCAGCGTCCCCTCCGACCCGACGAATAGTTCGCGCAGGTCCGGGCCCGCGGCGGAGGCGGGTCCACGGCCTAGTTCGATGGTGCCGCTGGGTGTCGCGACCTTGAGGTGCTGGACCATGTCGTCGAAGCGGCCGTAGCCCGCCGATGCCTGCCCGCAGGACCGGGTCGCGGCGAATCCGCCGATACTGGCGAATTCGAAGCTCTGCGGGAAGTGACCGAGCGAAAATCCCTGGGCGGCAAGGAGTTCCTCGGCCCTGGGGCCGGTGAGTCCGGCGCCGAGCGTGGCGGTGCCACTGACCGGATCGATCTCCGAAATACCGGCCAGGCGGCGCAGATCCAGCGCGATGACAGCATCGAAGCGACCGCGGACCGGATCGACGCCACCCACCACACTGGTACCGCCGCCGAAGGGAACGACCGCGATGGCATTGTCGGCGCAGTAGCCGAGCACGGCGAGTACCTGCTCGTGATCGGCAGGGAAGACGACGGCGTCGGGTGCGTCCTGCGGCCCCTCGGCACGACGGCGCAACAGGTCGGGGGTGCTCTTACCGCCCGCGTGCAGCAGACGATCGTGGTGGTCGACCGAAATGCTGCCCATGCCGACCACCGCGACCAACCCGTCCCGTTGAGCCGGCGTCAGTGTCGACTCGCGTAGCGGCACATCGCCCTCATCGCGGCGCGCCACCGGGTCACCGGACACTCCGAATACCTGCGTCAACAGGTTCCGAATCGAAGCCGAAAGCGGCTTGTGTCCGGCGGGGATGCCCCAGGCGTCCCACACCATACTCGCCGCATACGACGGCGCGCCCGGGTTTTCGGTGGGTGCCCCGGTCGCGGACGGCCCGATTTCGACGATGTCCTGCTGCGTCTCGGCCATACGTTACAGTTTGACATAGACTGTCAAGCAGTAATGATAAGGTATCCGTCTTTCCGGCACCTCGATGCCGCCGACACCCGGTGGTGATATCCGATGACCTCCACAGCGTCCGCCCCCGATGACGCGCTCTCGGCCACCGATCTCGCGATCCTCGATGCGGCCAGAGCCTGCGTAGAGGAGTTCGGGGTGCGTCGCACCACGCTCACCGAGGTGGCCCGCCGCGCCGGTGTCAGCAGACCGACGGTCTACCGGCGCTGGCCCGATACCGGATCACTGGTCGCCGAATTGCTGGTGCGCGAACTGCGCGCGATCATCGCCGACACCATGCCGGCCGCCGGCGATGCGCGCACCCGCTTGGTCGAGGGGGTGGCCGCGGGTGCGGCGAAGATTCGCTCGAATCCGTTGTTCGGCAAGATCTTCCGCACTGATACCGACCTCATGCTCACCTACGTCTTCGGCCGCCTCGGCCGCAACCAGCGCGCGCTGATCGAGCTGTTCGGTGCGGGCATCCGGGACGGCCATCGGGACGGCACGATTCGCGGTGGCGATCCGGAACAGATGGCGACCATGTTGCTACTGATCGCGCAGTCGGCGGTGCAGTCGGCCGGCACGGTCGCGCCGTTGCTGGCCGGTACGGCGCTGGATACCGAATTGGCCCGCGCGATCGACGGCTACCTGGCGCCCGCCGAGAAGGCGCGATGACCGAACCCCATTGCCGAACACCTCGGCACCGGCGATCCGTCTGCCATCGAAAGGGAGTGTAATGACTGCGAATTCGACTGGCGCCCACGGCAATTCCGCGCTGAATGCCGGACGCCGCAACCGCGAGCTGCAACTGCTCGGCGACGGTGGCGAAATAGATGTGCTGGTGATCGGCGGCGGCGTGACCGGAGCCGGCGCCGCGCTCGATGCCGCGGCGCGCGGACTGCGGACCGTACTGCTGGAGCGGCACGATCTGGCGTTCGGCACGAGCCGGTGGAGTTCGAAGCTGGTACACGGCGGACTCCGGTATCTGGCCAGCGGGCAGGTCGGCATCGCACAGGACAGCGCGGTCGAGCGCGGGATTCTGATCACAACCACCGCACCGCATCTCGTTCGTCCGTTACCGCAGCTCGTGCCGTTGCTGCCGGAAATCGGTATCGCGCAGCGGGTTTTGATTCGAGCCGGTTTCGTCGCCGGGGATGTACTGCGCCGCAGCGCGGGCACTTCGCCCGCGACACTGCCGCGTTCGCGTCACGTCGCGACCGCCGAGGTGCTGCGGTCGGCACCGACCGTGCGCCGCGACGGGTTGCGCGGCGGCCTGCAGGCCTGGGATGGACAGCTGGTCGACGATGCGCGGCTGGTGGTCGCATTGGCCCGCACCGCCGCCGCATACGGCGCAACGATCCTCACCCGCGTGGAAGCCCTTGACGTGACCGGAGATTCGGCAACCGCGCACGACACCCGGACCGGCGAGACCCTATCCATCCGAACTCGCAGCGTCGTCAATGCCACCGGCGTCTGGGCCGATCAGGTCGACCCGAGCATCGAACTGCGCCCCAGCCGCGGCACCCACCTGGTCTTCGATGCCGAATCCTTCGGCGGACTGACCGCCTCGCTGACCGTCCCCGTCCCCGGCAGCACCAGTCGTTTCGTCTTCGCCTTCCCCGCCGCCCACGGCCGGGTCCACCTCGGTCTCACCGACGAGGATGCCCCCGGCCCGGTTCCCGACGAACCGAAGCCCACCGATACCGAAATAGATTTCCTCCTCGACACCATCAACACCGCACTCCGAGAGCCATTGACCCGCAACGATATACGCGGCACCTACGCCGGACTGCGCCCACTACTGCGTACCGCTGACAACAGCACCGCCGATATCTCCCGCAGGCACGCGGTGCTGCGCTCCCCCACCGGTGTCATCACCATCGTCGGCGGCAAACTCACCACCTACCGCCGGATGGCCGAGGATGCCGTCGATGCGGCGATCGCGCACGGCAACCTCACCGCCGGACCGTGCCGCACCAAGCGACTTCCGTTGGTGGGCACGGTATCCGGCGCCGCTCGCGACCGCATCGCCGCCCCGGCTGTGCTGGTCGAGCGCTACGGTAGCGAGTCGGCATCCATACTCGAACCGGCCGAGCGCAATCCCGCACTCGCCGAACCGGTCGCGCCCGGAATCGACGTCACCGCAGCCGAATTCGCCTTCGCGATCACCCACGAAGGCGCGCTCGCCACCGACGACCTGCTGGACCGCCGCACCCGGATCGGTCTCGTCCCCGAAGACCGGGCGGCAGCCCTACCCGCCGCGCAGGCCGCTTTCGCGCGCCAGCCTTAATCCAGTTGCCAGAGGTCGAGTTCGGCGCGCATGGCGGCGCGCGGCCACAGGTCGAGGCCGTGCGCAGCCTCGGCCGCACGGATTTCGCGTAGCTCCGCGGTCTCCTCGGCGGGCGCCAGGAAGCGGAAGCCGAGACGTTCGTAGTACGGGCCGTTCCAGGCCACATCGATGAAGGTGGTCAGCGTGATCGCCTGCATCCCTTGGGATTTCGCCCAGCGGACCGCGTGGTCGATGAGCTGTTTGCCGATCCGCTTGCCCGCGTGATCCGGATCCACCGAGACCTGGTCGATATGGGCGTTATCGTCGACGATGCCGAGAATCAGATAGCCGATCGGGCGCCCGGCGTCATCGGGATAGATCCAGGCGCGGCCCGCCTGCTGGAATTCCCGGAGCGTATCCAGTGAGGGCGGATCGTCATCGGCAACGGCAGTCATGCCGATGTCGGCGAATGGTTTACCCGCCACACGCTCGATATCTTGCAGTATCGGCAGGTCGTCCTCGACCGCCGGTCGAATCATCCGCATGGATGATTTTCCCACGGAACTCATCCGACCGGAGTCGCCAGGATGCCGTTGATCAGCGCCCGCAGCGCCCAGAGTGACCGATCGTCGCCCCGTGAGGCGGTCGCGCCAGGTGTCGCCCGCCGGCTCGGGCACCGTGCCGAACGTAGTTCGACTCGTCTCCGGCCATGACGCCGCATGCGCTGGGGGCGAGTGACGCAGCGCACTTCGGGGCACTGGGTGGACACAGATCGTTGCGCGCCTGCCCTTTGCTGTTGCTCGAGGGGCCGTTTCGGGTGCTCGGCAGGCTCTATGCTGGACGCCGGTGGTGGTCCGGGAAGGAGGCGGCGTGCGGAATGCCCCGTCGACCGTGGGGATTGCGCCGGGCAATGGTCTGATCGCGCGCTTCGGTGCGGTAGTCGTGTACCTCGCAGGCGAAACCCCTTCCGCGGACCGGATACTCGGTGCGATCGAGGCCGTGTCGGATGCGCGGCATCCTGGAGCGGCGATCGCGCAACGGCTGGCCGCAGTGGTTTTCGGCGGTAATTCCGAACCTGCGCCCTTCGGCGTTATCGCACCGACTGCCGACGGCACCGTCGTACTCCTGCGCGGACAGGTCAGCGCGGAGATCCAGGGCGCGGAAGGCACGCGGCGACTCGCCGGAGCCCGCGCGTTCACCTGGGTAGACGAAATTGTGCGAGAACCGGTGCGGAGCATCGCGGTCGGCGCGGACACCGCCTTCCCGATACACGAACTGCCACGCACCGACCTGCGCGCCGGCATCGTCGCAGGCGGCGGTTTCGTCCTACGCATAGCAGCCCGCCGCACCGGAAAATCCGCAGCCACCCGAGCCCGCACCACCGGCGCCCCTTCTCCCGCCGCCGAACCCCCACCCACCGCCGCAGCCGGATTCGAAGCCCTCCCCGACTCCGACGAGCCAACGGAAAAAGCAGGACCCACCAGGTCGACAGATTCCGACCGCACCTCGCGGGGATCGGCGGCACAAGCCGAGGGATTCGGCGAGCCGACCGATAAGGCCGGGCCCATGGAATCGACGGCCGCCGCCCGGCCGGGCGCGGCGTTGTCGCAGGCGCGGCCAAAGGTTTCGGCACTGTCCGATGGATCCGGGCAGACCGGTGCGGAGGGGATCAGTACCCCGGCCATGTCCGCCCGGAAACCGGAGGACAACACCGGAACGCGAGCCGGGATGGCAGCGCGGCCGGAACCAATTGCACTGCACAAGATTCCGGCGTTGCAGGGGGTACGACCGCGGCCACTGCGACCGATCGGCGGCGCGAACAACTCGGAGGCGGGGCAGCCCGTCGGCACGCTGGTTCTCGCGGATGGTTCCGCCTATCCACTCGACCGAGCGTACGTCGTCGGGCGCAGCCCGATGATCGACGAGACGGTGCGTGCGGGCACGGCTACCCCCATCGCGGTCCCGCGCGACCGCCACGTCTCGCGAGTGCACGCCTACGTCTCGGTCGACCGCGGCAAGGTTTACGTCCGCGACGCCGCAACCCCCGCTGGCACTTTCATAGCCGCCCCCGGAGCCGACGAATGGACCCGCATCGGCACTACCCCCACCGAACTGCATTCCGGCTGGAGCCTGCGCATAGGCCAACGCATCCTGACCTATCGCACGCAGGACCGCCCCGAGCACCCGACACCAGCCACGAGCAAACGCAGCCGATCCTGACCATCTCACACCAACGCCGAGTCCGGTCGCGCAGACCCAAGCGCGCTACCCGCAAAACCCGGCATCAAGGGAGAAGCGGCCGAACAGGCATCCGACCGCGACCAGCAGCGCGACCGAATGCTGGACTTCACGCGCCGAGACGCCGCGTGCCGACGCTCCCCGCCGGCGCGCAGCGGTATTGCCGCAGGCGTCTCCATCCGCCCACGCCTCAGATCGGCAATTCGATCCGCAGATATGGCGAGCCCTGCCCCGCCGATGCGCAGGCTTCCCACAGAGCCCGAATCCGGCGAAAACCGCTGGTTACCAGGTCGCGTCGCCGTGTGGCAAACGAATACCGGGCACCGACAATCCGGTGCGGGGGCACGACCCGATAATCGCAATGCGGGGATCCGGACAAAGGGGGGGTCCGCGACAAAAATATGAGAAGAGGACAATATCCACTATGCACCGCAACGGGCCGACACAGGACATCGACGAGTCCGAGCTGACAGTGACCCCGCCCAAGAGGCAGGCTGCGGGCGTGACGGCCGTGGCCGTCGCGCTCAAACGCGGGGTCGAGGAGATGGGGTTGCTGCGTACCGCGCGCACCCTGGCCCGCGTCAACCAGGTGCACGGCTTCGACTGCCCCGGCTGTGCCTGGCCGGAGCCGACGGGACACCGCCGCCCGGCCGAATTCTGCGAGAACGGCGCCAAGGCCGTCGCCGAGGAGGCGACACTGCGCACCGTCACCCCCGAATTCTTCGCTGAACACTCGATCGAGGAGCTGGCGACCAAGTCCGGTTACTGGCTCGGCCAGCAGGGTCGCCTCACCCATCCGATGGTGCTACGCCCCGGCGCGACCCATTACGCGCCCATCGCGTGGGACGACGCCTACCGGCTCATTGTCGAGCACCTGCGCGCGCTGAGCTCGCCCGACGAAGCCCTCTTCTACACCTCGGGCCGCACCGCCAACGAGACCGCATTCCTCTACCAATTGCTGGTGCGCAGCTTCGGCACGAACAATCTGCCGGACTGTTCGAATATGTGCCACGAATCCTCCGGCACCGCGCTGACCAACTCCATCGGCATCGGCAAGGGCTCGGTCTCGATCGACGACTTCAACAAAGCCGATCTGATCATTGTCGCGGGCCAGAACCCGGGCACCAATCATCCGCGCATGCTCAGCGCGCTGGTGCGGGCGAAGGCCAACGGCGCCAAGATCGTCGCGGTCAACCCGCTGCCGGAGACCGGACTGCTCGGCTTCCGCGACCCCCAGACGGTCAAGGGTTTCACCAGCGGTGTCGCCATCGCCGACGACTTCCTGCAGATCCGCCTCGGTGGCGATATGGCGCTGTTCCAGGGCCTGGGCAAACTGCTGTTCGAGGCCGAGGACCGCGCGCCGGGCACAGTGGTCGACCGCGAATTCGTCGATACGCACTGTGCGGGCTTCGCCGAATACGAAAAGAATATGCGCGCCGTCGATCTCGCCACCGTGCGGACGGCAACCGGCCTCACCGATGACGATTTGCACCGCACCGCAACACTTTTGGCCGAATCGAAGAACATCATCGTCTGCTGGGCGATGGGCCTGACCCAGCAGCAGCACGGCGTCGCCACCATCGAGGAGGCGACCAATCTGCTCTTGCTGCGCGGCATGATCGGCAAACCCGGCGCGGGCGTATGCCCGGTGCGCGGCCACTCCAACGTGCAGGGTGACCGCACCATGGGCGTCTGGGAGCAGATGCCCGACACCTTCCTCGACGCACTGGACCGCGAATTCGGCATCACCAGCCCGCGCAAACACGGCTATGACACCGTCGATGCCATCCGTGCCATGCGCGCGGGGGCGGCGCGGGTGTTCTTGGGCATGGGCGGCAATTTCGTCTCCGCTACCCCGGATACCGAGGTGACCGAGGCGGCGCTGCGCAGTTGCGCGCTGACCGTACACGTCTCCACCAAACTCAACCGCAGCCACGTCGTACACGGCGCGACCGCACTCATCCTGCCCACCCTCGGCCGCACCGATCTCGACCTGCGCAACGGCATCAAACAGCAAGTGTCGGTGGAGGATTCGATGTCGATGGTGCACTTGTCGACCGGCCGGCTCGAGCCGGTCAGCGAGCACCTGCGCAGTGAGGTCGCCATCGTCTGCGAACTCGCGCAGACGCTGTTGGGCCCCGATCACCCGGTGCCGTGGGCGCAGTACCAGCAGGACTACGACAAAATCCGCGATGCGATCGCCCGGGTCGTACCCGGTTTCGCCGATTACAACAAGCGGGTGCGCAACCGCAACGGCTTCGTCCTGCCGCATCCGCCGCGCGACTCCCGCGAATTCCACACCGCCACCGGCAAAGCCAACTTCGCGGTGAATGAACTGACCTGGGTACCCGTCCCCGAGGGCCGGTTGATCCTGCAGACGCTACGCAGCCACGACCAGTACAACACCACCATCTACGGCCTGGACGACCGCTACCGCGGTGTGCACGGCGGCCGCAAGGTGGTCCTGATGAATATCGACGACATCACCGAATTCGGTTTCGTGGACGGCGATCTGGTGGATCTGATCTCCGAATGGACCGATGGCATCGAACGCAAGGTTACCGGCTTCCGCATCGTCGAATACCCGACCCCGCGCGGCAATGCCGCCGCCTACTACCCCGAGACCAATCCACTGGTTCCGCTGGATCATGTTGCGGCACAGTCGAATACGCCGGTTTCCAAGGCTGTGACCATCCGGGTGGAGCCGCACGTCTATGTGGGCCAGCCATCGTGAGTCGAGTAACCGCGCGCCGCAAGACGCGCCGTATCTCACCGAGCGGCGTGATCGAACGCCCGGATTCCGTTGCGGTAGAGGAACCATTGGAGCTGCGCCTCGACGGCCAGTCGCTCACGGTCACCATGCGCACCCCGGGCAGCGATATCGAGCTGGTGCACGGATTCCTCTTGGGCGAGGGCATCATTGAAGCCGCCGCGGATGTGGTGAGCGCCCGCTATTGCGCGGGCACCGACGAGAACGGCCAGAACACCTACAACGTCCTCGATGTCCAGCTGCGCACCCCGGTCCCGGTGCACAGCCGCAACTTCCTCACCACCGGCGCGTGCGGTCTCTGCGGCAAGACCGCACTCGACGAGGTCCGCACCCATACCAGATTTCCCTTGCCGGACACTTCGATCACCGTCGACACCGATGCCCTCGCCGCCATGCCGGACCGATTACGCACTCGCCAAACGGTTTTCGATGCAACCGGCGGTCTGCACGCCGCGGGACTGTTCACCCCGGACGGCACCGCACTCGCCGTGCGCGAGGATATCGGCCGGCACAATGCCGTCGACAAAGTACTCGGCTGGGCGGTTCTCGAAAACCGGATCCCCGCAAACGATCTCGTGCTCATCGTCAGCGGTCGAGCATCCTTCGAACTCGTCCAGAAAGCCGTGATGGCGGGCATCCCGATGTTGGGCGCCGTCTCGGCGCCCAGCTCGTTGGCCATCGATCTGGCCGCCGAATCCGGCCTCACCCTGATCGGCTTCCTGCGCGGCGACACCATGAACATCTATTCCGGCGCCGACCGGCTCACCGTTACCGACGAGTTCGCCGCCTATTGATCGTGACCCGCGATCCGACTTACGGTGGCAGCACCCGATCCCTGGTTCGGCGACGAACGGAGAGACCGATGCGGATCACGGTAGCTGGCAAATCCGGCGGGCTACACCTGCGGAGGCGGTTCGAACAGCAGCGCAATCGATGGCTCGCGGTGCGAATCATGTTGGGGGTATTGGCATTTCAGGGCGCGATCGTCGGACTGTGGGCGGTCTTCGCGCCGCACTCCTGGTACTCCAGCTTTCCGGGTTTCGGCATGCAGTGGATCTGCGCCGACGGCCCGTACAACCACCACCTGGTCTCCGATGTCGGCTCGTTCTTCCTGGCGCTGACCGCCGTGACCCTGGCCGCGCTATTCCTCGGCGGCAGCGCACTTGCCCATGTCGCGGGCCTCGGCTGGCTGGTCTTCGGCATTCCGCATCTGATCTACCACGCCTTCCACAAACCCGCGGATATGGGCGGGGCCAGCTTCATCCTCAGCCTGATCGGTGCGTCGCTCATCGTCGCCCTCGGCCTGGCCGTGCTCCTGGTCACTGCGCGCGGGCCGCGGTTGCGCGATCCCGACCCGATCACCTTCCGCCTTCCACGCCGCCATATGACCAGGTAGATGCCCGAAACAGTAACGCCCCACAGCGCATGCCGTGGGGCGTTCTCCGTGCGAAGTGGGCGTGCTCAGGACCCGTGCCAACCTCCGACCTCGGTCAGATGGTCGAGGGCCTGCACAACGGCCGGTGCGCACAGGTGTCCGTCGTCGGGCCCGAGCCACGCCATCTCGGCGATCTCCGCCGCCGGAGCCGGCGTGCCGTGACCGGGTGCGCGGAAGCAGTGCATCTCGACCAGCGTTCCGGGACGCCCGTGGGCGGGAGCCGTAATGATCACCACGGGCGTGATCCGGTGTGCCTCCAGTTCGACACCGACTTCCTCGCGGACCTCCCGAACGAGCGCTCCCGCCAGGGTTTCTCCGGGTTCGGGCTTACCGCCCGGCAGATAGAAGGCGTCGCGTCCCTCGGTCCGGACCGCGAGCAAGCGGCCGTTCTCGACGCACAGCCACGCCACGGACGTGAGCGTTCGTTTCCCGGTCATGGTGCGGCTGACCCTTTCGAGCGACCTGCAAGCAATCGCTGCGGACGACGTGTCAGTCCTTCAGCGCCTCGAGCAACGCCGCACGCTGGCGGGCGCCGAGTCCACCGATACGGCGGTCCTCCGGAATTTCCGCCTGATCCATCAGCTTGGCGGCCTTGACCGGTCCGACACCGGGCAGCGCCTTGATCACGGCAGCGACCTTCGTTTTCTTGACCAGGTCGTCGCTGTCCGCCTTCTTCAACAGGTCGGCAACCGAAACCTTGCCGGCCTTCACCTTGCCGATCAGTTCGGAGCGCGCCTTGCGGACCGCAGCCGCCTTGGCCAACGCCTCAGTGCGCTGTTCCGCGGTCATGGTAGGCAGTGCCATGTCTCCTCCGCTTTCACTCGTCACTCGAACATCGAACATCTGGTTGACCGGACCGAGTAAACAGCACGACGAGCACCACACAAGCTCGACACACCGGGTTCGAACAGCGGGAAATAGCGACAAGTTTTCCAGGGGTCCGCAGGGTGGTAACACCTGGAGGGTCTACGGCGACACCTAAAGCAGACGCAACAGTGCGGGACAGAAGGTTCAATGGCGAACCAGGGAGTCAATGGCGATTCCGAGTTCGGGCGCGATCGGTCGCCACAGTGATGGTGACAAGCGGTCGTCACCGTTCCCGAAACGCTGGCGCGCCAACAAGATAGCCGAGGGGCGACGATCGGACCGCTCGGTGCGCGATTCACAGTTCGATGTGTACTGGCGCGGGGGGCCATCTGCGCCAGTACGTCTGCCCTACCCGATGGGATTCCGTCTCATGTGACCGCCGAGCACCGCTACGCTCCGAATTAGAACCCGTTTCAATTCATGAGCGGTGAGGGCGAAATCGTCGCCATGCGCGCCTACTGGAGCCAGGACGATACGCGCAACGAAGCATCCCGAGCCCGCCCAGACCGCGGGTGCGGCAACCGAATTCGGCTGCCGCACCCGCGTTTTCGACTATCAGGCGCTCGCGCGAGCAAGCTCTGCCAGTTTGCCCCGCGCCACCGCGGCGAGGCTGGGGATGATGTCGAAAACCGCGGCATGACCCGCGACCTCTAGTAGCCGATCCACGCAGCGCGGGCCCGTGATCAACTGGAGTCGCCGCCCGCTGTCGCTGCACCAGGATCGGGCCTGCATCAATACCCGCAGCCCCGCGACGCCGAAGAACGTCACCTTCGATAGGTCGATGACAACCACCGCGCCCGCTGTTGGCAGCGCCTCGAGCAGGGACCGCCGAAAGGCGTCAGCCGTCAGGTAATCCATTTCGCCGCCGACGGCGCACAAGGTGACCGCGTCCACGGGTGGTGACACGACTACGCACAGACGACCGGCGGACCGCTGTGGTCCGGATCCGTTCGCGGCAGCGATACGTTGATCTGAGGGAATGAGAACTGTCGACATGAGGACCTCGGTCCGTCGCATCCGCCGGGCAGAACCCTTGTCGGCGGGAACTTTTCGCCCCGATCATTCACGGACCAGGACTGGGCTGGTTACTCAACCGTGTAACACGAGTACCCAAATCGGCAGGCCGATACACATCGAACTGGTCCGAACGCGATTGCCACAGCAACGTGCCCGGGCCAGGGCGAGTTGGCTTCGTCTGCCTCGGTTCGTCCAGCGATTACGCCGACTTCTCCCGGCGCTCGGCGCGCTGTGCCTTACGCGGCACAATGGTCGGCAGCACATTGTCGTTGACGGTATCGGCGTTCACGACCACCTTGGCGACGTCGTCGCGGCTGGGGATGTCGAACATCGCCAGCTGCAGGACCTCCTCCATGATGGCGCGCAGACCACGCGCAC
This sequence comes from Nocardia citri, assembly GCF_054065835.1. Classification (NCBI taxonomy): domain Bacteria; kingdom Bacillati; phylum Actinomycetota; class Actinomycetes; order Mycobacteriales; family Nocardiaceae; genus Nocardia; species Nocardia citri. The sequence goes on along the minus strand of NZ_JBSUQM010000005.1, from coordinate 267,274 downwards.
CGGTGCCGCGCAGGATCGCCTGATCGGCGATCGCCTCCAGCGCGTCATCGGTGAATTCCAGGTCGACGCCGTCCATCTCGAACAGTCGGACGTACTGCTTCACCAGCGCGTTCTTCGGCTCGGAGAGGATCTTGACCAGCGAGTCCTTGTCCAGGTTCGTCACCGACGCGACAACCGGGAGGCGACCGATGAATTCCGGGATCAGACCGAATTTGATCAGATCCTCGGGCATCACCTCGGCGAAGTGGTCATCGGTATCGATTTCGGCCTTGGAGCGCACCTCGGCGCCGAAGCCGATGCCGCGGTGTCCGGTGCGATCGGAGATGATCTTCTCCAGACCCGCGAACGCACCCGCAACGATGAAAAGCACGTTGGTGGTGTCGATCTGGATGAATTCCTGGTGCGGATGCTTACGCCCACCCTGCGGCGGCACACTCGCCTGCGTACCCTCCAGGATCTTCAGCAGCGCCTGCTGTACCCCCTCACCGGAGACATCGCGGGTGATCGACGGATTCTCGCTCTTACGAGCGATCTTGTCGACCTCGTCGATGTAGATGATCCCGGTCTCGGCACGCTTGACGTCGTAGTCCGCGGCCTGGATCAGCTTCAGCAGGATGTTCTCGACATCCTCACCGACGTATCCGGCCTCGGTCAGCGCCGTCGCGTCGGCGATGGCGAACGGGACATTGAGCATCTTGGCCAGCGTCTGCGCCAGGTAGGTCTTGCCGCAGCCGGTGGGGCCGAGCATGAGGATATTGGACTTGGCCAGTTCGACGGTCTCGCCGCGGCTGTCGCGACCCTTGTCACCCGCCTGGATGCGCTTGTAGTGGTTGTAGACGGCCACCGCGAGGGTGCGCTTGGCGGTGTCCTGCCCGATGACGTAGTTCTCCAGGAAGTCCCGGATCTCGGCAGGTTTCGGCAGCTCATCGAGTTTGACCTCGCTGGACTCGGCCAGCTCTTCCTCGATGATCTCGTTGCACAGATCGATGCACTCGTCGCAGATGTACACCCCTGGTCCCGCAATGAGCTTCTTGACCTGCTTCTGGCTCTTTCCGCAGAACGAGCACTTCAGCAGATCGCCGCCATCTCCGATGCGCGCCATCTCGTGGGTCCCTACTTCCTTGTCCGCGTGCAACCGTCTATCCAGGTTGCCAGCAATCCGCCACCCTCGGGTGTAATCACGAACACCTCGAGCCATTCCGACGGTTCGAGCACTGCCGTCAACCGGGAGCCAAGGTCCCTAGCTTGACCGTACCCGGTGTGTGCGACGGAGGTCGACAACTCGAGCATGTTTCTCACGCGGGGTCGTCCGAGTTCTTACCACTTGGAACACGTTCACCCCGATCGACGGCCATCCGAGAACTCCTGACCGCCCGCTTCGGAAAACCTTCCGCCCGACACCCTGCCGGCCGATCGGCCTTCGGCGAAGTAGTCCGGCCGGGCCACGTGCCGAGCGGCATATGTCCCGGCCGGATTTTCCTGACATAGAACAACTTACGAGCGATCAGCGCACCACGTCCGGCGCGGCCGACCTACTTCTGGGCGCTGAGCTTGCGGTAATCGAAGACCGTATCGATGATCCCGTACTCCTTGGCTTCCTCGGCCGTCAGGATCTTGTCGCGGTCGGTGTCCTTGCGGACGGTGTCGGCGTCCTTACCGGTATGACGCGCCAGCGTGGTCTCCATCAGACGACGCATGCGCTCGATCTCGGCGGCCTGGATCTCCAGGTCCGAAACCTGACCCTGGATGCCACCCTCCAGCGACGGCTGATGGATCAGCACGCGAGCGTTGGGCAGGCAGGCGCGCTTACCGGGGGTACCGGCGGCGAGCAGCACGGCCGCGGCGGAAGCGGCCTGCCCCAGGCAGACGGTGGCCACATCGGCACGCACGTACTGCATGGTGTCGTAGATCGCCATCAGCGAGGTGAACGAACCACCGGGCGAGTTGATGTACATGGTGATGTCGCGATCGGGATCGAGCGATTCCAGCACCAGCAGCTGCGCCATGATGTCGTTCGCCGAGGCGTCGTCGACCTGCACGCCGAGGAAGATGATGCGCTCCTCGAACAGCTTGTTGTACGGGTTGGACTCCTTGACACCGAAGCTCGAGTGCTCGATGAACGAGGGCAGGATGTAGCGCGACTGCGGGCTCGCCGGAGCGGTGCCGCCGAGGCCGGCGCGCGGGTCGAACTGATTGGCCATCTTCGTCTCCAAAGTCTGGGTGGGTGAGCGAACTGCGGAGCGGGCTTACTTCGCGCCGTTCGCCTGGGCCGCGTGGCTGATCACGTGGTCGATGAAGCCGTACTCCTGGGCCGCCTGCGCCGTGAACCAGCGGTCGCGGTCGGCATCGGCGGTCACCTGCTCGACGGACTTACCGGTGTGCAGCGCCTGCAGCTCGTTCAGCTCCCGCTTGGTGTGCGCGAACTGCTCGGCCATGATCGCGATATCGGCCGCGGAACCACCGATGCCCGCCGACGGCTGGTGCATCATGATGCGCGCATGCGGCAGCGCGTACCGCTTGCCCTTGGTACCGGCGGTGAGCAGGAACTGGCCCATCGATGCGGCCAAGCCCATGCCGTAGGTGGCGATATCGCACTCGGCGAACTGCATCGTGTCGTAGATGGCCATACCCGCGGTTACCGAACCACCTGGCGAGTTGATGTAGAGCGAGATGTCCTTGGTCGGATCCTCCGCCGACAGCAGCAGGATCTGCGCGCACAGCTTGTTGGCGATGTCGTCGTCGACCTGGGTGCCGAGGAAGATGATGCGCTCACGCAGCAGGCGCTCGAATACCGAATCACTGAGGTTGAGACCAGCAGTGGGGGAACTCATGAGGACCCCTGCCTTGTTCATTGTCACGGATACCTGCCTTCTCTTCTCACCGGCTCTGATTGCTACACAGCCATCACTGGTTCGCTGTCACAAACATTAACGAAGCCGGGCGGCACCGAACTCCCGGTACCGCCCGTCTTCGCTCACAGCGCAATCTCGCTGACGCTCGATTGCGCTGTACGCGAGAGCGCGCTGTGTTTTCGGCTCACTCGCTACGCTCCTTCACGGCGCAATCTCGCTGACACTCGACTGCGCTGTACGCGAGAGCGCGCTGTGTTTTCGGCTCACTCGCAACGCTCGCTCACCGCGCAATCACCCAACCACACGGCACCCGATCACGTTGTTCTTCGATGGAATTATTCGGCGCTCGTGGCGGCGGCCTCTTCGGCGGTCTCCGGCTCGGAACCCTCAGGGGCGCCGAACATTTCGGCGGTGTCCACGGTGTTGCCGTCGGAGTCGGTGACCTTCACCTTACCGACCACACCGGCCAGCGCCTTACCACGACGCACGTCCGCGAAGACCGCGCCGAGCTGGCCCGCCTGCTGCACCTGCTGGATGAACTGCTCGGGCGAGAGGCCGTAGCGCTGCGCCTGGAACAGGATCCGCTCGGTGAGCTCCTCCTGGCCGACCTGGGTGTTATCCGCCTCGGCGATGGCATCCAGCAGCAGCTGGGTCTTCACCGACTTCTCGGCGGACTCCTTGGTGTCCTTGTCGAATTCCTCGCGGCTGGAGCCCTGGGACTCGAGCGCCTCGGCGAGCTTGGCCTCGTCGTGGTCGAAGCCGTGCACGGCATCGTGCAGGACGGCGTCGATCTCGGCCTGCACGACCGCCTCCGGCAGCGGCACCTCGACCTGCTCCAGCAGGGTCTCGAGCACCTTGTCGCGGATCTGACCGGCCTGCTCGACCTTCTTGACGCGCTCGACCCGGTTGCGCAGATCTTCCTTCAGCTCATCGAGGGTGTCGAATTCGCTGGCCAGCTGGGCGAAGTCGTCATCGGCCGCGGGCAGCTCGCGCTCCTTGACCGAGCGCACGGTGACGGTGATGACCGCCTCCTTGCCCGCGTGCTCACCGGCGACCAGGTCGGAGGTGAACTCCTTGGACTCGTCGACCGAAAGGCCGATGAGCGCCTCGTCCAGGCCCTCGATCAGCTGGCCCGAGCCGACCTCGTGGGACAGGCCGGTGGTAGCCGCCTCGGGCACATCCTCGCCGTCGACGGTGGCGGAGAGATCGATGGAAACGAAGTCGCCGTTCTGGACTGGACGCTCGACACCGGTCAAGGTGCCGAAACGCTGGCGCAGCGACTGCAGCTGCTCGTCGATGTCCTCGTCACCGATGGTGAACGAGTCGACGGTCACCTCGATGCCGTCGTAGGCGGGCAGGGTGATCTCCGGACGCACGTCCACCTCGGCCGTGAACGCCAGCTCCTGGCCGTCCTCGATCTTGGTGATCTCGATCTCGGGCTGGCCGATGACCTTGACCTCGGAGGTAGTGACCGCCTCGCTGTAGCGGCCCGGCAGCGCATCGTTGACAACCTGCTCGAGGATCGCGCCGCGACCCAGACGGGCCTCGATGAGCTTGGCCGGGGCCTTACCCGGACGGAAGCCGGGGATGCGGACCTGGTTGGCCAGCGCCTTGTAGGCCTTGTCGAAGTCCGGCTTCAGCTCCTCGAAAGGCACCTCGACGTTGATCCGGACCCGGGTCGGGCTCAGCTGCTCGACGGTGCTCTTCACGGACATGCTCCTTGTTCGTTGGTTCTGGTCGACTTGCTTGTGGCCGACGTGTGGGGGTAATCACGAGCGAAATCGCCGCACGGCTCAACGTGCGTATCTCGACCAGGTTAGTTGACCCGCCGCGGCGGGCTGCAGGCAGCACCACCGCCACCGACCCCGCCCCGCGATTACTTGCCGACGGCGACCGCGTCGGTGACGAAGACCAGTGTTTCGTTCGGCTTGATGCCGTTGCCGCCCGCGCCGTAACCGAGGTTCGGCGGAATGATCAGCAGCCGCCGCGCACCCGCCTGCACGCCGACCAGCCCCTGCTCCCACCCCGGAATGACCTGTCCCTCACCCAGCGTCAGCTGGAAGGGCTTACCGCGATCGAAGGAGCTGTCCAGCTTCTTCTTATCCGACCAGGTGATCAGCGTGTAATTCATGGTGAGCGGCTGACCGGCGACCGCGCCCGGCCCGCTGCCGGGGACCAGATCCTTGACGACGAGCTGGGTCGGCGGGGTGCAGGTGTCCGGGATGGTGATCTTCGGCGCCGCGCCGAAACCGCCGACCACCACGATGTCGTCGGCGGTGCATTCGGCGCCGGTGTGCTGCGCGGGCAGCTTGCCGAAAGTGGGCTGCGCCGATGCGGCGGCCGATGACGTGGTGGCGGTCGAGCCCTTGCCATCGTCCGAGCTACAGGCGGCCAGCGCGAATGTCGCGGCGGCAATGGTGCCGATACCGATGATCCTGCGCAGTGTTTGCATGCGGCGGACCATAATCCATCGCGACGCGTCTCGGCCCAGCCGGGTGATGCGACGACAGATGGCACCGGATCACGTGACATCCGGCACCAGACGGACCCACCCCCGGCGAGGGACCGTGAGAACCGATTCGGCGGGGCCCGGCCTGGGTAGGCTGACGGTGAATTCTCCATCCGGCGTTAGCGATCGACGTCGGCAACCGTGCAGGACCCGGTGACAGGCGGTCCCTCCAGGTGCCGCTTCCGATGCCCGAGTGTGAGGAGAGTCGTCGCATGACGCAGATGGTTGGTACCGACAGCGATACCTCTGCCGACAATGTCGCAAGCAGTGGGGGTGCGACCGTCGCGCCGCGGCCGTATCGGCTCGGGGACGTGCCGGGCCCGCTCGATCACGCTGAGCTGGAGGCGCTCGACGCCTGGTGGCGCGCCGCGAACTATCTGGCGGTGGGCCAGATCTATCTGATGAGCAATCCGCTCTTGCGCGAGCCCCTGCGGGCCGAACACATCAAACCGCGTCTGCTCGGACATTTCGGCACCGTGCCCGGTCTGAATCTGGTTTGGGTGCACGCGAATCGAGCGATCCGGCAGCGCGATCTGAACGCGGTCTTCGTGGCCGGGCCGGGGCACGGCGGGCCTGGGCCGAATGCCTGCGCGTGGCTGGAGGGGACGTACTCCGAGCTGTACAGCCACGTGCCCCAGGACGAGACCGGGATGGGCGCGCTGTTCGCACAGTTCTCCTTCCCGGGCGGCGTGCCGAGTCACTGTGCGCCGGAGACGCCCGGTTCCTTCCACGAGGGCGGTGAGCTCGGCTATTCGTTGCTGCACGCGTTCGGCGCGGCGCTGGATAATCCGGATCTGACCGTGTTCTGCGTAGTCGGCGACGGCGAGGCGGAGACCGGGCCGCTGGCCACCAGCTGGCATGCCAATAAATTCCTCAACCCGGTGCGCGATGGCGCCGTGCTGCCGATTCTCGCGCTGAACCAGTACAAGATCGCCAATCCGGCCATCTTGGCGCGCATCCCGGAATCCGAATTGCTGATGCTGCTGCGCGGATACGGCTACGAGCCGATCGTCGTCGCGGGCAGCGATCCGGCGGCCGTGCATCAGGAGATGGCCAGTGCCGTGCAGACCGCCCTGGATCGCATCGCGGAGATCCAGCGGGCCGCACGCGCGGGGACCGATGGTGCATGCGCGAGTTGGCCGATGATCGTGCTACGCACGCCGAAGGGGTGGACCTGCCCGCCGATGGTCGACGGCGATCCGGTCGAGGGCACGTTCCGTGCGCATCAGGTGCCGTTGACAGCCGCGCGAACCGATGAAGGGCATCGGGCGGTGCTCGAACAGTGGTTGCGGTCCTATCGACCCGAACAGCTCTTCGATGAGACGGGCAGGCCGGTATCGGCGCTGCTCGACCTGGTGCCCGCCGGTGATCGGCGGCTGAGCGCGAATCCGATTGCCAACGGGGGCATGCTCGTTCGAGATCTGCGGCTGCCCGATTGGCGCTCCTACGGCGTCGAGGTCCATGAGCCGGGCGGGAGCCAGCACGAGGCCACCCGGGTGCTCGGCGCCTGGCTGCGCGATGTCACCGCGCGCAATCCGGACAACTTCCTGACCTTCGCCCCCGACGAATTGGCCAGCAATCGACTGCAGGACATCCTGCAGGTCACCGGACGAAATTGGCAGGCCGAGATCGGCGAATTCGATGTGGACCTCGATCGCACCGGACGAGTGATCGAGGTGCTGTCCGAGCATATGTGCCAGGGGCTGCTCGAGGGCTACCTGCTGACCGGCAGGCACGGTGTGTTCACCTGCTACGAGGCATTCATCCACATCATCGACGCGATGTTCAACCAGCACGCCAAATGGCTGGACGCGAGTGCGGCGGTACCGTGGCGACGTCCCATCGCGAGTCTGAATTATCTACTGTCATCACATGTTTGGCGGCAGGACCACAACGGCTTCACCCATCAGGATCCCGGTTTCCTCGATGTGGTGCTGAACAAGAAGGCATCGATCGTACGGGTGTATCTGCCGCCGGACGCGAATACGCTGCTGTCGACCTACGATCACTGTCTGCGTTCCCGGCATTACGTCAATGTCGTGGTCGCCGGGAAACAGCCGCAGGCGGACTGGCTTTCGGTTTCCGATGCCGCCGTGCACTGCGCACGCGGTGCCGGGATCTGGGACTGGGCCGGACAGAACGACGATCCGGGCACCGCACCCGATGTCGTGCTCGCCAGCGCCGGGGACGTACCGACTCTGGAAACGCTCGCGGCGGCGGCGATTCTGCGCGCACGTCTGCCGGAACTGCGGTTGCGGGTGGTGAATGTGGTCGACCTGATGCGACTGCAACCAGCCGACGAACATCCACACGGCCTGTCCGACAGCGAGTTCGACGCGCTGTTCACCCGGGATCGTCCCGTGATCTTCGCGTTCCACGGGTATCCGTGGTTGATCCACCGACTCGCCTATCGGCGCACGAACCACAGTGAGCTGCACGTGCGCGGCTACCAGGAAAAGGGCACCACGACAACGCCTTTCGATATGGTGATGCTGAACAACCTCGACCGATACCACCTGGTCATGGATGTGATCGACAGAGTTGCGACCCTGCGGGAGAAGGCGGCGGGGCTGCGGCAGGAGATGGTCGACGCCCGCTGGCGTGCCCGCGCCTGGACCCGCGAGCACGGCGAAGACATTCCAGCCGTGGCGAACTGGACCTGGCCGAACCTCAGTCTCTGATACGAAACTTGGACGGAGCGCGTCGTCGACACCGGGAATGCTACCGGTAGGGCAGCAAGAACGCAGTGGAACGGCGCGCGTGGGTGGACAGGTCGCGGGATTCCCGGCTGCCCCGCCGCCAACGGCGAGCCGCCGCGCAACCCCGATGATCCTCGACATCGCCGAAGTTTCTCGGTACGGCAACACGCCTGAGCGAAGCTCTGGCTATCCGCGGGTGCGACTGCCAGCAAACCACCCCGGTCACACTGCTGCCCCTTCACCCGGGTCAGCACCTCCAGCTTCCGAGATGAGGCGGACACGGCGGTATCCGATAAGCACGGCACCGAGGCACTGAAACCAACTGGGACACGAGTACACCCCGCCGAACGCCACCGCATCGACGCACCGAAGCAGGCACCCGACTGCACCGACGTCCCGAACCCGTACAAGCCGAAGCTGAACCATGTCGAGAGTCGAATCCCAGCCGGTCGGCGAGGCTGAAAGGGCCTCCGACCCGCCGATGCTGTCGGGGTGACAGGATTTGAACCTGCGACCCTCCGCTCCCAAAGCGGATGCGCTACCAAGCTGCGCTACACCCCGTGACCTCGCGGCGAAAGATGGTGCCGACGAGGATGAATCCTGCGTGGAGCGGGTGACGGGAATCGAACCCGCACCATCAGCTTGGAAGGCTGAGGTTCTACCATTGAACTACACCCGCAGGCATACGACATCTGATGGGATCGCCACGATGTCGTGTGCGAACCGACTGTACCGAATCGGGCGTCGGAAACGCCAATCAGCCCCCCATCGAACCGCTCAGCGGGTCCGTTGCCACGCGGACGCGGCCGCAACCTCGCCCGCAAGCGGTAGCTGACTGCCATCACTCATCGCGCCGAGCTACTGGAGCAGCCGCAAAGCCGCCCGTTTCGGCGGGCTGTCGGCGTGTCGGTCCGCGACTTCCCGGCGAACAACATTGATATGTAACGCCGGTGGGGCGGCAGCGATGTCCTACCCGATCGCTATTCGCGAGGTACCGATAACTCGTTATAAAACGGCGTTTTTCAGTGCCGAGTGGCTTGCTAGGATCCTTTTTGCCGGACGGGGGTATCTGGAAAGGGGGCGGTGAGCGTGCACCAAGCGAGGTGGACACAACCGCATAGCAGTGGGAACGATTGGGGTGGCGTCGGCACCTGCGCGGGAACAGGGCACCCGGACACCGACATCACCCGCGGCGGGTGAGGACGATGTCTGCGGGTACCGAGGCACGCGTAACGAAGATGGCGGGCGATTGGGCGCGCGCGGTCTGCGCGGAACCGGGATCACACGCGTCACCACAACAGTTGCAGCCGGTCTTGGCCGAGATCATCGAGCGACTGCTCTGGCTGGCGAGGTCCGAGCCCTTTCCGGTGCCCGCGGCACGGATGTTGGGCGCGCGATTGGTCGAGGCGCCGTTCGAGCGGACCAGAATGCTGGCCCAGGCCACCCGCTGGCTGCTCGGCTTCCCGGCGGGGGCGCCCGGCTCGCTGGTCGCCACCCGCTGGCCGCTGGTCGCCAGTCACGCCATCGAAAGCTATGCCCAGGCACTGCAGGAGCGGGCGCTGGCCCAACAGGAGCAACACATTTCGGCCGCGGTGTCGTTGCGGGTGCAGGAGATCGCCGCCCTGCAGCATCGGCTGCGGCACGAGGCCACACACGACGCGCTCACCGATCTGGCCAACCGGACGCTGCTGCAGGACAAGGTGCGGCTGATGACTGCCGATCCGAACCGCGGCGTCGGCCTACTACTGATCGATCTGGATCGGTTCAAGCAGATCAACGACAACTACGGACATGCCGTCGGCGACGAGGTACTCGTCGAACTGGCCCGCAGGCTGCGTGAGATCTGCCCGCCGGATACGGTCATCTGCCGCTACGGCGGTGACGAATTCGTACTCGCCACCAACCCGCTGCACAACACCCTCAGCGAGATCGCGCATCGGATCGTGGCAGCACTGCGGGATCCGGTGTGGTCGACGGCCGGGCCGGTGCCGGTTTCGGCCAGCGTCGGCACCGTCTACTGTCCGCCGGGCGACTCCTGCGATTTCACCGATCTGCTGCGTCGCGCCGATCGCGCTATGTATTCGGCGAAGACCGCGGGTGGGCGCCGCTTCGCCCTCGCCGACTCCGATCAACCCGAAATCAAGGCCGTCGCAGGCTGATCCGGCGCCGGCCCGCCAGCCACTGCATACCGCATCGGTGCGCGGGCGACCATAGGACCGGTCCGGTCGGCTGGGGCGGTGTGGATCATCGGCAGCAGCGGTGTGATGCCGACGCCACCGACGACGGACCGGTAGCGCTGCGCGTCCCGCAACGCGAAGCTGTTGCGGGGACCTCGGATTCGTAGCCTTCGCCTACTGTCGGCCGGTCGGTGAGTGTTGTCGAACGCCGCCAGCAGCACTAGTGCGCGCGAGGACCGACGACTTGGTCATCGCCGCGGCTGGTCAGGACAGCGCATGCCAGGCTCGGCTCAATGCCGAGCGGAAATCGTCGGCCTGCTCGGCCGTCATACCGCGGATCATCTGCTGTTCCACCGCGTCGACCTCCTCGGCGACGTCGGTCAACAACCGCCGCCCCGCCGGGGTGAGGTGGATCAGCAGTTCGCGCCGATTGCGTGAGTTGCGTTCGCGCGCAATGAGTCCGCGACTCTCCAGGGCGCGGACCACATCAGCGACGGACTGTGCCGTGACGAAGGAGGCCCGCGCAAGTTGCGCGGCCGGTAAGCCGTCGTGCCGCTCGAGCACCGTCATCGCGGTGTACTGCATCGTGGTGATCCCGACCGGGCGCAGCACCTCGTCCAGGCGTGCCCGCACCGCCAACTCGACCCGTTTCACCGCGTACAGCAGCGAGGTGTGGCTGCGCGGCGGACGGCTTGCGGACGGCTTCGCCTCCGACATCGTTATCAGCCCTCTCCTCACCTGTGTCGTCGCGGGCGTCGAACCGGATGTGCGACGAATCGAGAATAGACCGTTGACAGGAATCCTGTCAGTCGTGGATAGTGGCCAACATCACTAAATTAATCAGGTTTCCTGTTGATGAGAGCGAGCGTCAGACGCGTCTCGGCTATCCGGTCGAAATCGTCGGGGCGGGACCGAGGAAGTATGGGCACGAACGATAGTCACATCGACGGACAGCTGTTCATCGACGGTAAATGGCGCGATTCCGCGTCGGGTGGCCGCCGCCAGGTGGTGGACCCGTCGACCGGCCGGGTCATCGGTACGGTCGCCGACGCCGACCGCACCGATGTCGACGACGCAGTCACCGCCGCGCGCGCGGCGTTCACCGGTGCCGAATGGGCCGGTCGCACTGGCCGGGAACGAGCGCGCATACTGCTCCGGATCGCCGACCTCGTGCGCGAGAACGCCGACGATTTGGTTCGGCTGGAAAGTCTCGACGTGGGCAAGCCGGTCACCCTGTGCCGAGCGGTGGATGTCTCGACGACCGTCGAACAGTACGAGTACTGCGCTGCGCTCGCGCAGACCATCGACGGCGCCACCCGTCGCACGCCGCTGCCCGCATTCGCCTACACTCGCCGCGATCCGATTGGTGTGGTCGCCGCCATTACGCCGTTCAACTTTCCCCTGATCCTGTCGAGCTCGAAGATCGCGCCCGCACTCGCCGCGGGCAATGTCGTCATTCACAAGCCCGCCGACGAAACACCGCTCAGCGCACTGTTCATGGCGACGCTGTTCGAAAAGGCCGGAGTGCCATCGGGTGTGGTCAATGTGATCACCGGCCCCGGACCGGTCGTGGGTGCGGCGCTGCTCGAACATCCCGGCGTGGACAAAATCGCGTTCACCGGATCCACCGAGATCGGTCGGTACGCCGCGAGCACGGCAGGTGCGGCGCTGAAGCCGGTGACCATGGAACTCGGCGGCAATGCCGCACACATCGTGTTCGCCGACGCCGATATCGACAAGGCCATCGCCGCGATCATCAAGGGTTTCGTCGTCAATACCGGGCAGTTCTGTATGGGCGGTCCCCGGCTGCTGGTTGCTCGGCCGCTCTACGACACTGTTGTCGGCATCCTCGGCGAGGCCGTCGCGAACGTACCTGTCGGTGATCCTCGCGATCCGGCGACCGTGGTAGGACCGATGGCCGCGGAGCGGCATATCGCGAAAGTCGAGGAATATGTCGCGCTGGCTCGCCGGGACGGCGGCCGGGTGGTGTGCGGTGGTGCCCGCCTGGATCTGGACGGCGGTTATTACTACCAGCCCACCGTCATCGCGGACCTCGCCGATCACTCCCGAGTGGTGCAAGAGGAGATCTTCGGACCGGTGCTCACGGTGCAGGCATTCGATACCGAGGACGATGCGATCGCGCTGGCCAACGGTACCCGCTACGGACTCGCATCCGGCCTGCACACCACCGATCTCGCCCGCGCGCACCGCGTCGCCGACAAATTGCAGGCCGGAATCGTCTGGGTCAACGACTGGGCCCTGCTCGACCCGGCAATACCGTTCGGCGGTGTCAAGAATTCCGGCTTCGGACGCGAATACGGACCCGAGGCCCTCACGTCCTACACCAAGGTCAAATCCGTTGTCATAGCCCTCGATTGAGCCGATCACCCGCCAGAAATCTCAGTGACGATGCCAGGCCGCGACTGGGACTGCGCTGACGTTGCGGGGCTTGGTGTCGAAGGGCTGGTTGTCACGCAACAGCGCCCACGTCGACCAGACGCCGGGCCGACGTCAGAAGGGCCCGGTTGGCAGCCATTGCCTCGCGAGTCACGACAGCTGCAACCAATCATCAGCCAACCCTCGCCCTGGGCAACCAGGGCGCCAACCCCAGACACCGACAAACTTAGGGAACCGATCATGACCACCACCCGGGCCGCCGTCGTCGAATCCGGCGGTGCGCCGTTCACCCTCGCCGAGATCGAACTCGATGAACCACGACAGCACGAGGCGATCGTGCGCATGGTCGCGGCCGGTGTGTGCCACACCGACCTCGGTGTCGCCAGTGGCGGGCTGCCGTTTCCGCTCCCGGGTGTCCTCGGTCACGAAGGTGCGGGCATCGTCGAACGCGTCGGATCCGAAGTCACCGGTATCGTCCCCGGTGATCACGTACTGCTGTCGTTCACTTCGTGCGGAGCGTGTGCGAACTGTCGCGACGGGCACCCGGCCTATTGCGCAACCTGGTTGCCGCTCAACCTGATCGGCGGTGCGCGAGCCGATAACAGCCACACCATCACTCGCGACCACACACCCTTGGGCGGGCACTTTTTCGGGCAGTCGTCATTCAGTCGGCTCGCGCTCGTCGACGAGCGCAGCATGATCGTCGTCGACCCGGACGTGCCACTGGAATCGATTGCCCCGCTCGGGTGCGGAGTCCAGACCGGTGTCGGCGCGATCTGGAACGTCGTACAGCCTCGTCCGGGATCGAGCATTGTCGTACTCGGTGCGGGCGCGGTCGGATTGTCCGCGATCATGGCGGCCACGCTGTCACCGGCCACGACGATCATCGCCGTCGACAGGGTCGCCGAACGCCTCGAGCTGGCCTGGGAACTCGGCGCCACGCACGTAATCGACACGACGACGAGCGATATCGCGGCGGCGACCGCCGAGATCACCGGGGGTGCCGACGCTGTCGTGGAAACCACCGGGAATACCGCCGTACTGCGCACCGGCGCGGATGTTCTCGCCGCCCGCGGCACGCTGGTAATCGTCGGCGCACCACCGTTCGGTGCCGAGGTAGCGCTCGACGTCAACGCCATGCTGCCGGGCCGCAAGGTCGTCGGACTCACCCTCGGCGATAGCGAAACCCAGACCGTCATACCGGCTTTGGTATCGCTGGTACGCAGCGGGCGACTCTCGATCGACAAGCTGATCACCCGGTACCCGTTCGACGAGATCGGACGAGCCGTAACGGATATGACCTCGGGCAAGGCCATCAAACCCGTCCTCATCTTCTGACAGATGGTGCACCGCTACCTCCGGTAGCGGCTCGGTCACGGCGGGTTCAGTTGGCCTGACAGGTGTGGCACCAGAAGAGGTTTCGGCCCTCCAGCACACTGTGCGCGACGGGTGTGCCGCAGAGACGGCAGGGCGCACCGGGCCGACGGTAGACGTAGGTGCGTGGGCGATCGGGGGCGTAGGACGGTTCGCCATGGTCGTGTTCGGGGCGGACGACGACCATCTTGCCGACCCGCACGCCCACCCGCATCAGCGCGACCAGATCGGTCCACATCGCGTCCCATTCGGCGGCGGTCAGCGCGGTACCCGGTCGCTGTGGCGAAATGCCGTGCCGGAACAGCAGTTCCGCGCGGTACACATTGCCGACACCGGCGAGCACCCGCTGATCCATCAGCAGGCCGCCGATCGGCCTGCGCGAGCGATGAATTCGCCGCCAGGCCCGATCGGGATCGGCGCCACGCCGCAGCGGATCCGGGCCGAGCCGTTCGGTCAGCGCCGTCACCTCGGCGTGGGTGTACACCTCGCAGGCCGTCGGACCGCGTAAATCGGTGCCGTACCGGCGGTCATCGGCCGACGCGTCACCGACGATCCGCATTCGCACCTGACCGACCGGCTCACCCATCGGCAGCGGTACCTCGGTGAATACCCCGTACAGCCCGAGGTGCACGTGGACGACCAGACCCGACTCGTAGTGGTGCAGTAGGTGTTTGCCCCACGCTTCGGCGCGCGTCAGCACCTGTCCGTCGACGCGCGCGGCACCGGAGGTGAACTTACCCTGCGGACTGCAGACACGCACCACTCCCCCGGCGAAGCGTCGTTGATGCAGCCGCGCGAGCCGGTGCAGCGTATGGCCCTCAGGCATCGCAGGTCGAGATCCTCTCCGGCCCGCTGGCTCGCCGTGGCCTGCGAGACAGCGGATTTCCAGTGGTGTGCGTCAGTAGGCCGGAACCGCCGGGGGCACACCGGTCTTCTCGTACTCGGCCAAGATGTCGATGCGGCGCTGGTGGCGCGGCTCCTCGGACCATTTGGTCGAGATGAACGCGTCCACGATCGCCAGCGCCTCCTCGGTGGAGTGCATGCGGCCGCCGATGCCGATCAGCTGGGCGTTGTTGTGCTCACGGGCCAGCTGGGCGGTCTCCACACTCCAGGCCAGGGCGCAGCGGGCGCCGGGCACCTTGTTCGCGGCGATCTGCTCACCGTTGCCGCTGCCGCCGAAGACCAGGCCGAGACTGCCCGGGTCGGCGACGGTGCGGCGAGCCGCCTCGATGCAGAAGGCCGGGTAGTCGTCTTGTGCGTCGTATTCGAGGGCCCCGCAGTCGACGACCTCGTGGCCCGCCTGCTCCAGATGGGCCTTGACGTGATTCTTCAGTTCGAAACCGGCATGGTCGGCACCCAGGTATACGCGCATGGCAGCGATTGTGTCAGGCGGGTTTCGCGATGCCACGAGAGGGCCGCGCCGCCACCATTAACACCGTCAGCCCGCACGGCGAATCGACTGATGTGCCACCCACCCGACGGCCCCGAACCTCGTCCCCGGCAAATGAATAGAGTTCATCGCATGCAGCCGCACGACTCCCAGCCGCCCCAGTGGGCGGGCGGACCCGCCGATCCCTATCCCGCTCTGGGCGGATGGGCGCAGGCTCGGAACGCGAACGCCGCACCGAATGAAGCATCCGGGTATCCGTCGTCGCCGCACCCGGCGGCGCCGTATCCCGGAATCCCCACGTCCCAGTACACACCCGCGCCATACGGATACGGCGTCGCCCCGGTCCCGCCGGGTACACCCGCGCAGCGACAACCGCGCGGCCTGTCCCCCTATGGCATGCCGGCACGGCACCCATGGGAGATTCCACTGCTGGTCGTTGTCTGTGTGATCACCACGCTCGCGATGCTGATCGCGATCGCGGCGTGCATCGATCTGGTCCTGGATCGCAAACTGCCGAGCATTTACCTGATCATCCTGGTCTTCGCGCCGATCGTGGTCTGGTTCCTGCGCGGTATGAACTACGCGGCCATGCGGGTCAACGGCGTCAAGATGTCACCGACCCAATTTCCGGAGGGCTATCAGCTGGTGGTCGAGGCGGCGGCCCGATTCGGGATGGCCAAGGTGCCCGACGCCTATGTCGTGCTGGGTAATGGCCAGATCAATGCCTTCGCCTCCGGTCACGGGTTCCGCCGCTTTGTCGCGGTGTACAGCGATCTGTTCGAAATCGGTGGCGCCGCACGCGAACCCGACGCTCTCGCGTTCATCATCGGCCATGAGGTCGGACATATCGCGGCCGGGCACACCTCGTACTGGCGCCAGCTCGGCATGTTCGTGGCGCCGTCACTGCCGATCATCGGTAGCTCGCTGATCCGGTCCCAGGAGTACACCGCCGACAATCACGGCTACTGCAACCGACATGTCGGCGCACCGGGCGCCATGGGCACCCTCGCCGCGGGCAAGTACCTGAACAAACTGGTCGGGTTCGACGAGATGGCCGACCGGGCCGCGGTCGAGAAGGGTTTTTTCGTCTGGATCAGCAATGCCATGTCGTCGCATCCGGTGCTGACCTGGCGGATGTGGGCCCTACGCGACCGCAGCAGGCACGGCAAGCTGTTCCTGCGGCCGAGCCGACCGGCCGGTGCGCCACCGGCCGGTCCGTACCCGAGCAGCTACGGCGAGGTTCCGGCGTTGCCGCCGAAACCCGTGCCGTAGGTCAGTCGAAGGCCGGGTCCTCGGTCCTGGTCCGCTTCAGTTCGTAGAAGTGCGGGTAGTCGGCCAGCGTGACCGCCGCGTCCCACAGCTTCCCGGCCTGCTCGCCGCGCGGGATCCGCGACAGCACCGGACCGAAGAAAGCCTTGCCGTTGATGTGGATGGTCGGGGTGCCGACATCCGGACCGACCTGGTCCATGCCCGCGTGATGGCTCTTGCGTAACGCCTCGTCGAATTCGGTGCTCTCGGCGGCCGCGGCGAGTTCGGCGGGCAGGCCGACCTCGGCGAGCGAATCCGCCATCACCGCGACGAGGGATTCCTTGCGGGTGTCGCGCGCGTACTCCTCACGACGGTTGTGGATGCGGGTGCCCATCGCGGTGTAGAGCGGCGAGAGCACCTTGTCGCCGTGCTCCTGCGCGGCCGCGATGGCGACCCGAACCGGACCCCAGCCGGTCGCGATCAACTCCTCGTACTGCGGGGGCAGTCCTTCCTTGCCCTCGTTCAGCACCGACAGGCTCATCACGTGGAAACGGGCCTCGATATCGCGGACCTGCTCGACCTCGAGGATCCAGCGAGAGGTGATCCAACACCAGGGGCACAGCGGGTCGAACCAGAAATCGGCAACGTTCTTCGTGGTCGTCTCGCTCACAGACCTGTTCCTCTCATCGCACGCACGTATCGCGCGGATTCACCGCGTCACTATTCGTGGCCAACCACACGGGCGTGCGATTCGTTCCCGGACCGGACACCGATTTTCCGGAAAGGCGGCCTCGGGTCCCAGTAGGGTGACACGCAGGCGTCCGGTTCTCTCCCGAAAAGGAGTCCGTCATGACCTCCGATCAGCATTTCGTCATCGTCGGCGGCGGGCTGGCCGCGGCCAAAGTGGCGCAAGCACTGCGCAACAACGATTTCGCCGGAACAGTGACGCTGATCAGCGCCGAGGATTATCTGCCCTATGACCGACCACCGCTGTCCAAGCAGCATCTGGCCGGTAAGAAATCGCTCGAGGAATTCACCGTCGAGCCAGGCCAGTGGTACCGCGATCACCATATCGACGTCCGGCTCGGCACCGAGGTCGGCGCGATCGATCCGAGCGCGAAAACCGTGACGCTGCCGGATGGTTCGACGCTCGGCTACGACAAGCTCGCACTCGCGACCGGATCCACCCCGCGCCGTCTGCCGATCCCGGGCATGGACGCGCGCGAGGTTTACACGCTGCGCACCATCGGCGATTCCGACAGCCTGATCACTCTGTTCGGCTCGGCCCGGCGGCTGGTCATCATCGGGGCGGGCTGGATCGGACTCGAGGTGGCCTCTGCCGCCCGCGCCGCCGACGTAGCGGTCACCATTGTCGAATCCGCCGAACTGCCGCTGTTGGCGGCGCTGGGCCCCGAGATGGGGCAGGTCTTCGCGGATCTACACCGCGACCACGGCGTCGACCTGCGATTCAGCGCGCAGGTCGAAGCGATCACGACTCAGCAGGCCGGGTCGATCACCACTCATCATGGAGAGTCGGATCTGGCGACCGGTGTCCGTCTCACCGACGGCACTGTGATCGAGGGCGATGCGGTACTCGTCGCGATCGGCGCGCGGCCGAATATCGAGCTGGCCGTGAACGCGGGGCTGGCGACCGACGGTGGCGTCCTAGTCGACGCGAGCCTGGTCACCAGTGACCCGAATATCGTGGCGGTGGGCGATATCGCCGACGCGCAGCATCCGCGGCTCGGGCGCCGAATTCGGGTGGAGCACTGGGCGAATGCGCTCAATCAGCCCGCGGTCGCGGCGCAGACCATGCTCGGTAAGTCGGCCTCCTACGACCGCCTGCCGTACTTCTTTACCGACCAATACGACCTGGGCATGGAGTACACCGGATTCGCCGCGCCCGGCGAGTACGCGCGAGTGGTGGTGCGCGGCGCTGTGGACAAGCGCCAGTTCGTCGCATTCTGGCTCGATGCCGATAACCGGGTCTTGGCGGGAATGAATGTGAACATCTGGGATGTGACCGATCGGATCAAGGAGTTGATCGGCCAGCAGGTCGATCCGCAACGGCTCGCCGATACCTCCACGCCGCTGTGATGCGGATCACAATCGAATATGTGTCGAATCGACGTTGCCGACTCCGACCTCATCGCGAGCGCGCCACCGGGGCGTGCCGCAGGCTAGGAGACCGGATATGAAATACATGCTGCTCAAGACCTATAGCCCCGCCGCCAACTGCGACATCCCGATCACCGAATGGACGCCGGAGGAGATCCAGGCGCATATCGACTTCCAGCGGGCGCTCGGCGCGGAGCTGGCTAGATCCGGTGAGCTGGTGGACGCGCAGGGCCTGGCGGGGCCGGACGAGGCACGGCTGGTCAGTTCGGACGGGCGCGACGCGCCGGTGATCACCGATGGGCCGTTCCCGGAGACCAAGGAGTTCCTGGCCGGATATTGGATTGTCGATGTGGAAAATCCGGAGCGTGCGCTGGAGATCGCCGCACAGGCTTCGGCGGCCCCCGGACCGGGCGGTAAGCCGATCGGTGAGTACATCGAGGTGCGCGCGGTGATGGGTGCTCCGGCGACCGAACAATAGGCGTCATGCGCGAACCGACCATCGAGGACCTGTTGCGTGAGCTGACGCCACAGGTCCTCGGCACATTGACCCGCCGATTCGGCGATTTCGACGCCGCCGAGGACGCCCTGCAGGAGGCGATGCTGGCGGCGGCGACCCGATGGCCCGCCGACGGGCCGCCGGACAATCCGCGTGCCTGGCTGATCCAGGTCGCACAGCGGCGGATGGCCGATGCGGTGCGCGCCGAAGTGGCTCGACGGCGCAGGGAAACAACGGTTTTCGAGCGCGAAGTGCCCGACGCGGGAGCCATCGACCGCGACGATACCCTCGCCATGTTCTTCCTCTGCTGCCATCCGGCACTATCGTCCGCGAGCGCCATCGCCCTCACACTGCGCGCGGTCGGCGGTCTCGGCACCGCGGAGATCGCCAGCGCCTTCCTCCTGCCGGAAGCAACCATGGCACAACGGATTACACGCGCGAAGAAGAAACTGGCCACCCTCGACCGCCCATTCGCCCGGCCCGGTGATGCGCAATGGCATGAGCGACTCGGCGCGGTACTGCGTGTGCTGTACCTGATCTTCAACGAGGGACACACCACCACCGCCGGACCCGACCTACAGCGCACCGACCTCTCCAACGAAGCGATCCGGCTGACCAGGTCGATCCACCGGCTACTTCCCGACGACACCGAGGTCACCGGGCTGCTCGCGCTCATGGTGCTCACCGACTCCCGCCGAGCCGCCCGCACCGGCGCACACGGTGAACTGATCCCCCTCGCCGAACAGAACCGCGGACTGTGGGACCGCGACCTGATCACCGAGGGCATCACCTTGACGACCAGCACCCTCGCCTCGGGTCTCACCGGCCCCTATCAAATCCAGGCCGCAATCGCCGTTCTACACGCGCAGGCGCTGCGCGCCGAGGACACCGACTGGCGTCGAATCCTGGCCCTCTACAACATATTCGAGCGCATCTCGAAGAACCCGATGATCACCCTGAACCGTGCCGTCGCCACGGCCATGGTGTACGGCCCCGCCGCCGGCCTCGACCTCGCCAACAGCCTCGAAGACCAACTAGCAGGAAACCACCGCCTCGACGCCGTCCGCGGCCACTTATACGAAATGGCACGTGAATTTCCCATAGCCATCACCTGCTACACCCGTGCCGCCAGCCACACCACCAGCCTCCCCGAACGCGACTACCTGACGCTGCGCGCCGCCCTGCTCCGCCACCACCGCTGACCCAGCAGACACGGTCCGGCACACTGCCAGGTAAGCCGAATGCGGCCAGACCAGCATCCCTGATGAGAATCCAGGCTTGGCTCTCGATGTCGCTGGACGGATTCCGGAGCCGTGGTGATGGGGCGGCGGCCGTTCGGGTTGCTACGCGCGCCGACCCGGGCCGTCCACGCCCGAGGGCGTGTTCATCCCTGGATGAAGTGGATACCCGACGCCGCGGCCGTCCACCCGTCTTGGCTGGATCCGCCGTGTCTTGTGCGCGCCGGGGTGGCGGGAGACGGCAGACTGCATGGTGTGGCAGGCAAATTCAGTGCTGGGATTCTGTTGTTCCGCCGGACCTCCGGTGCGGTCGAGGTGCTGATCGGGCATATGGGTGGGCCGTTCTGGACGCGCAAGGATGCGGGGGCCTGGTCGATTCCGAAGGGTGAGTACGAGCCGATGCGCGAGAGTGCCGAGGTGGCCGCGGTGCGCGAGTTCCTCGAGGAACTCGGGCTGCCGGTCCCCGAGGGCGAGTGGGTGCCGTTGGGCGAAGTGCGCTACGGCAGCGGCAAATCCACCAAGAACCTCATCGTCTGGGCCGTCGAGGGCGATCTGGACCCAGCCGCGGTGGTCCCCGGCACCTTCGAAATGGAATGGCCGCCCAAATCCGGCCGCCTCGCCACCTTCCCCGAAATCGACCGCGCCGAATGGTTCGACCTGCCCACCGCCCGCGAAAAGCTCGGCACCGGCCAACGCCCCTACCTCGACCGACTGGCTGAACACGTCGCCTGACCGGTCCTACACACGCGGGCGATCAATCCGCGCACCGCACGTCAGCGCGCACACCACTCCAGGCCTGCCCGGTAATCAGCTCATACGCCTCCATGTACTTCTGGCGCGTGGCTGCGACGATCTCAGCGGGGATCTCCGGCCCGGGGTACTCCTTGTTCCAGCCGGTAGAGGTGGACCAGTCACGGACGAACTGTTTGTCGAAGGAGCGCTGGGAGTGGCCGGGTTCCCATTCGGCGGCGGGCCAGAAGCGGGAGGAGTCGGAGGTCAACACCTCGTCACCGAGGGTGAGTGTGTCACCGTCCCAACCGAATTCGACCTTGGTGTCGGCGACGATGACGCCGCGGTCGGCGGCGTGCGCGGCACCTCGGGTATAGATCTGGAGAGTCAGGTCGCGCAGCCGCTCGGCGACCTCGCGGCCCTCCTGGTTCACCACATCCGCGAAGGTGATGGGCTCGTCGTGGCCCTCGGACGCCTTGCTGGTCGGGGTGAAGATCGGCGCGGGCAGCTTGTCGCCATCGCGCAGACCGGGCGGCAGTGCGACGCCGGAAACGGTCCCGGTGCGCTCGTATTCCTTCAGCCCGGACCCGGTCAGATAGCCGCGCGCGATGCATTCGACCTGCAGCATTTTCAGCGGCTTGACGCGGATGCCGCGACCGGCGAATTCCGCGGGGACCTCGGTCGCGGAGACCACGTGGTTGGGCACGTCGCTGAAGTATTCGAACCACCAGTTCGACAGCTGGGTCAGCAGTGCGCCCTTATCCGGGATCGGCGTGGGCAGCACCACGTCGTAGACCGATACCCGGTCCGACGCCACGAGCAGCAGAGTGTCGCCGTCCTGGTAGAGGTCGCGCACCTTTCCGGCGTGGATGTGCTTCACGTCGCAGCTCCGATCCTGGTCGATAGGGTTTATGGGAAAAAGTCCCACGCGGGCAACCTTACCGAGGTGGCATTGTGGTGAGTGTTGTGCCCGCCGGGGGCCGCCCGCGCATGTTCTTCGAACCATGAAGGAGTCCAATGTCCGCACCTAACCTGACTCGCGACCAGGCGATCGAACGCGCCTCGACAGTGCAGGTCGAGAACTATCGCATCGAGCTCGACCTGACCGACGGGGCGGGGCAGCCGGGCGAGCAGACCTTCTTCTCCCGCAGCACGGTCACCTTCACCGCGACCGCGGGCGCGAGCACGTTCATCGATATCGTCGCCCGCGGGGTCCGCTCCGCCGTCCTCAACGGCACGTCGATCGACGTCGCCGACTACGACGAATCCAAGGGCATCACCCTCACCGGCTTGGCCGAGCGCAACGAACTCGTCGTCGAGGCCGACTGCGAATACTCCAACACCGGTGAGGGCTTGCACCGCTTTGTCGACCCCACCGATGACGCGGTCTACCTGTACTCGCAGTTCGAAACCGCCGATGCCAAGCGCATGTTCGCCTGCTTCGATCAGCCGGATCTGAAGGCCACCTTCGATATCAGCGTCGCCGCCGCACCGAGCTGGAAGGTCATCTCCAACGCCGCCGTGGTCGATACGCTGCTCGCCGAACCCGGCAAACACCTGTTCCGCACCACCCCGAGGATGAGCACCTATCTGGTCGCGCTCATCGCGGGCCCGTACACGGAATGGACCGACGCCTACACCGACGATCACGGCACCATCCCGCTGGGCATCTACTGCCGCGCCTCACTCGCCGAACATATGGACGCCGAGCGCCTGTTCACCGAGACCAAGCAGGGATTCGGCTTCTACCACAATAACTTCGGTGTGCCATACGCCTTCGGCAAGTACGACCAGCTGTTCGTCCCGGAGTTCAATGCGGGCGCGATGGAGAACGCCGGTGCCGTTACGTTCTTGGAGGACTACGTCTTCCGGTCCAAGGTGACCCGGGCGTCCTACGAGCGGCGTGCCGAGACCGTCCTGCACGAGATGGCGCATATGTGGTTCGGCGATCTGGTCACCATGAAGTGGTGGGATGACCTGTGGTTGAACGAGTCGTTCGCGACCTTCGCCTCGGTGCTGTGCCAGTCCGAGGCGACCGAATACAAGAGTGCCTGGACCACTTTCGCGAATGTGGAGAAGTCCTGGGCCTACCGGCAGGACCAGCTGCCGTCCACCCACCCCATAGCCGCGGATATTCCGGACCTGCACGCGGTGGAGGTCAACTTCGACGGAATCACCTATGCCAAGGGCGCTTCGGTGCTCAAACAGCTCGTCGCGTATGTCGGTCTGGAGCCGTTCCTCTCCGGCCTGCGCGCCTACTTCACCGAACACGCGTACGGCAATGCGACTTTCGACGACCTGCTGTCGGCGCTGGAGCAGTCCTCGGGCCGTGATCTGTCCGGCTGGGGCGCACAGTGGCTCAAGACCACCGGTTTGAATATCCTGCGACCGGACTTCGAGGTCGACGCCGAGGGCAAGTTCAACTCGTTCGCCGTGGTGCAGGAGGGCGCCGCCCCCGGTGCGGGCGAACGTCGCGTCCATCGCCTCGCCATCGGTGTCTACGACGACCAGGACGGAAAGCTGGTGCGCACCAAGCGCGTCGAAATCGATCTCGATGCCGCGCAGCGCACCGACGTCCCCGAGTTGGTCGGTGCGCCGCGCGGCAAGTTCGTGTTGGTCAACGATGACGACCTCACCTACTGCTCGGTGCGACTGGATGCCGATTCGCTCGACGTGCTGGTGAACCGCATCGCCGATATCGCCGAACCGCTGCCCCGCACGCTGGCCTGGTCGGCCGCCTGGGAGATGACCAGGCAGGCCGAATTCCGGGCCCGCGATTTCGTCGCACTGGTCCAGCGCGGCATTGGCGCCGAATCCGAAATCGGTGTGGTGCAACGACTCCTGATGCAGGCCAACACCGCGATCGGCAGCTACGCCGATCCGGAATGGGCCACCACCATCGGCTGGCCCGAATTCGCCAACCGGCTGCTGGAACTCGCCCGGGAAGCCGAGGCGGGTTCGGATCACCAACTCGCCTTCGTCAACGCACTCACCGGTGCCAAGCTGTCGGCCTGGCATACCGAGGTGCTGCGCGAACTGCTCGACGGCGATCCGGCGAAGGTCGGGCTCTCGGGTCTGATCGTCGATACCGATCTGCGCTGGCGGCTCGTCACCGCGCTCGCCGCCGCCGGTGAGATCGATGCCGAAGGTCTCGCCACCGCGACGATCGATGCAGAGTTGTCCAACGATCCGACCGCGGCGGGTAAGCGGCACGCCGCCACCGCGGCGACCGCCCGGCCGATCGCCGAGGTGAAGGAGCAGGCCTGGACGACGGTGATGACCGATGATGCGGTCCCGAATATCACCGCCCGCTCGATCGTCGGCGGCTTCGCACCCAACGGCCAGGGTGAGCTGCTGACGCCGTACGTGGAACGCTATTTCGCCGAGATTCCCGCCGTCTGGGAGCGCCGCTCCAGCGAGGTCGCGCAGACCGTGGTCGTCGGGCTCTACCCGGCCTGGGCGATCAGCGAGGAAGCCGTCGCGACGGCGGACAAATTCCTCGCCGACGACCATCCGCCTGCCCTGCGCCGTCTGGTGAGCGAGGGCAAAGCGGGCATCGAACGCTCGCTGCGCGCCCGCGCCTTCGACAGCCGAGACTGAGACAGCTGGCGTTGAAACACAACCGGCGCGTTCACCTCGACCGAGGTGAACGCGCCGTAAGCGGAATGATCAGCGACCGATGGCCGCGGCCATCACCCGAATCGCCGACACCAGACCGTCGATGAGCTGGCCCTGCCGGAACGAGCTCAGCGCGGCGGTGACGCCGAGCTGGCAGACCCGGTCGTTGGCGCGATCGGCGACCTCATGGCCGGAGCGCACCTCGATGGCCTTGTCATTGGGCGAAACCGCGATAAGCACCGAACGCGCGGCCTCGGGGGTCGACGGGAAGACCGCGTCCGCACCGGCGGCCGGATCCGCGCCGAGATCGCCGATGTAGATGTTGAAGCGCACCTTGGTCGCGCGGGTCGCCTCGGTGAGCACGTTGTCCATGGCGAGCCGCTCGTCATCGCTGAACGGAGCCTCCTTGAACACCGCGCCGGCCTCGTGCACGCCGGAGACGCGGCCGCTGCTGGTGACCACCGATCCGTGCGGCAGTTCGGATTCGATTACCGCGGGCCAATTAGAACTTGCCACTTGCCCGGCCTCCGATCAGCTCCACCTCGGTGGATTCGATTGCCGCATGGTGCCCATGCGACTCAGCGGTGTGGTGGCCCGATCCGGTCACCTCGTCGGTCGCACTCCACAACACGGCAGGCTGGGTCCACTTCTGACCGAGGTCGAAGTGGACCGGCTTCTCGCCGGGCAGTGGCTTGCCGAGGAACGACAATCCGGCGATCGCGCCGTAGATCACCAGCGGGATGCCGAGGAAGATCAGCACTGTCTCGAGAATGCTCATGACCGTGCCTCGCCAGCGCTCGGCTCCGTCATGCGCATTGCGCGCTGGCACATGGTTCGCTCGCTTCGCTCACTCACGAGACTTACGGTAGACGATCGTGTGTAGTAGTTCGCGCTCTGGTCGAACTCGTGTTGTTGTCCGCACGACCGCGCCTCACCGGCGCTCGGCTCCATACGTGCGCGATGCGCGCAGTGGCTTCGGTTCGCTCGCTCACACCAGCCAGGCAGCGGCATTCGCGGGCAGCTGTCGGTTCACCGGCGCGGCGCTGGCGAGCAGTATGTCACCGGGCGGCAGCGCGATCGGCACGGGCGAGGCATTCAGCACACAGACCAGTCCACCGGGGCGTCGGAAGGCCAGGCAACCCGACGGACTGCCGTACCATTCGATCCGCGGACCCGCGAATTCCCGTCGGACGCCGCGTAATTCGATTGCCAGGCGGTACAGCGACAGCGTAGAGTCCAGCGCCTCCAATTGCGCCTCGACCGAGTAGGACGCCCACTGCGGCGGTATCGGCAGCCAGGACTGCGCGGCCGCGGTGAAGCCGAACGGCGGCTCCGCGCCCTCCCATGGCATCGGTACCCGACAGCCGTCGCGACCGCGCTCGGTATGCCCGGAGCGTTCCCAGACCGGATCCTGGAGCACCGCCTCGGGCAGATCGTCCACATTCGGCAGTCCGAGTTCGGCGCCGTTGTAGATGAAGACCGCACCGGGCAGCGCCAACTCCACCATGATCATCGCGCGGGCCCGCGCGACCCCGACGGGTCCGCCGCCGTAGCGGGTGACCTCGCGCTCGATGTCGTGGTTGGACAGCGTCCAGGTGGGTGAGGCGCCCACCGGTGCGACAGCCGCGAGCGAATTGTCGATGGCGGCCCGCACCGTATCGGCGGCGAATTCCGTCTCGACGAGGCGGAAATTGAAGGCCAGGTGCAGTTCGTCCGGTCGGACGTATTCGCCGAAGCGAGTGTTGTCATCGACCCACACCTCACCGATCGAGACCGCGTTCGGATATTCGTCGAGCACCTTGCGGATGCGGCGGTGAATCTCGTGCACGTGGGGATTGTTGAAGCGCGGGTCGCTGTCGTCGTGCACGAGCATCTTGGTCTCGACGCGCTCCATATCCGGCAGCCCGTCCGGTTTGGCCATACCGTGCGCGACATCGAGGCGGAAGCCGTCGACGCCGCGGTCGAGCCAGAACCGCAGCGTCTGCTCGAAATCGGCCGCTACCTCGGGATTCTGCCAGTTCAGATCGGGTTGTTCGGGCGCGAAGATGTGCAGATACCACTGGCCGGGGGCGCCGTCGGGCTCGATGATTCGGGTCCAGGCGGGTCCGCCGAAGATGCTCGGCCAGTTGTTCGGCGGCGTGGCACCGTCCGGTCCGCGGCCGTCACGGAAGATATAGCGCTCGCGTTCGTGGCTGCCGGGTGCGGCGGCCAGCGCCGCGGTGAACCACGGATGCTGATCACTGGTGTGGTTCGGCACCAGGTCCATGGTGACCTTGAGATCGCGGTCGTGCGCCTCGGCGATCAGCTCGTCCATTGCCGCGATACCGCCGAACAGCGCGTCGATATCGCGCGGATCGGCGACGTCGTAGCCGCCGTCGGCCATCGGCGAGCGCATCACCGGACAGATCCAGAGCGCGTCCACCCCGAGCAGTTCGAGGTAGCCGAGCTTCTCGCGCACGCCACCGAGATCGCCGATCCCGTCACCGTCGGAGTCCGCGAAGGATCTCGGATAAACCTGGTAGAACACGGCCGACCGCCACCAAGGTTGGACGGCGCGATCCACCGACGCCGGCACGGCAGGTGTATCAGTCACATCCGCTATAGTGCCAAAGAATTTCGGTGAATTCGCCCAGGCTCAGCGATATTCATAAACATCCGGCAAATATTCAGCGTCACACGGCTAGAGCTGAAACCCTCGGCCTGCCCCGGAAGCTTCCGGAAAGCCTCACCAGGCCGCATTCATCAGCGAATTTGCTGCCATCTCCAGATAATCCAGCAACGCCGTGCGATGTTCGTCATCCAGAATCTCCGGTTCGATCTCCGCCACGCCGATGCGCATGCAGCGCAGCCAGGCGTCGCGCTCCACCGGACCGATTCTGAACGGCATATGCCGCATCCGCAGCCGCGGATGTCCCCGTTCCTCGGAATATGTGCGCGGACCGCCCCAGTACTGCTCGAGGAACATGCGCAGGCGCCGCTGCGCCGGTCCGAGATCCTGCTCGGGATACAGCGGGCGCAACACCTCATCGGCCGCCACCTCGCGATAGAACGACGCGACGATCCGCTGGAACGTCTCCGCTCCACCGATCGCCTCGTAGAACGACGTGGCTGTCTGCTCGCCGGAACTCATCGGGTCCTCTCGATCGGGCCAATCTGCCGCCGTCCATTGTGCCCGCGTCACGAACGGGCGGCCCTTCAACCACAGTTCATCCGACATTGTGCGAAATCACCGTGCAATGGCGGGCGTTCCATGGTCAACTGGGTGGCAGTCTCTGCCGAGATACCACATGATCTTGATTACGAAGAAACCGGGGTCACCATGAAGCAGCGGCACGGCCGATCACATGAGGCCAGGACGCACCGACAACTCCAGCCCGCCGACGTCCACAATCGTGGGTCGGGGGCTACTCCGCTGCACATCTTGTCCGACCACTATCCGGGTGCCCATCGCACCGACGAGCCCGCTCACCACGTTCCACACCTCACGCCCGTCCAGAACGAGGCCGCGAGCTGGTTGAAGCGCCGGGTGTTGCTTCTGAATGCCACCTACGAGCCGCTCACCGCATTGTCCGCGCGCCGCGCCGTCGTACTTCTCATCTGCGATAAAGCCGACACCGTCCACCATGACCCCGAGGGTTCGATGGTGCATTCCGCCGAATCCGCCGTCACGATTCCGTCCGTCATCCGGCTGCGCAGCTATGTGCACGTGCCCTATCGGGCACGCGTCCCGATGACCCGCGCCGCCCTCATGCATCGCGACCGCTACCGCTGCGGCTATTGCGGTGGTAAGGCGGAGACCATCGATCACGTCATCCCACGCAGCCGCGGCGGTGAACATTCCTGGGAGAACTGCGTCGCGAGCTGCGCGCCGTGCAACCATCGCAAGGCCGACAAGCTGCTCAGCGAGCTGGGGTGGACATTGCGTTCGCCGCTGGTCTCACCGAAGGGTCCGCATTGGCGGCTGTTGTCGACCACCGCGGAGCTGGATCCGGTGTGGTTGCAGTACCTCGGCGAAGGCGCAGCCTGAAGCTCGCGGGCACGGCCCGAAGAGCCCGCGCACAACCTCGACGACAGGGCAGCCCGACGCCCGTCGGCACCCTCCGAAAGGCTCACGCATGAGATCAGTGCGAGATTGCGCGCCCCGAGATCTTCGGACGAGCCGGTCGGCAATCACGTGTACTCGACGACCAGCGTTGCCCGGGTGTCGGGGTTCGAGTGCCTCGAACCCGTGCGGTGCGTCGCCCGGGTAGGCGATGTAGTCGCCGGACACCAATTCGACCGGTCTGTCGATCGGGCCGACGAGCGCGCGTCCACTGGCGACGCACAGCGCCCACAACGTCTCCAGGCTCGGATTGCCTGTACCGGACTCCAGCACGCGACACGCTGCGCGGCCCTGATCGGGGCGATCGCGGCCCTCTCCCCGCAGGCGTTCTCATGGGTGGACTGCTGGCCTGGCGCAACCAACCCATGATCGTGGTAATTCTGGCCACCGCGGCCACCACCGCCGTCCTGCGACCGCTCGGCGTGTCCTGAATCCCGTACCGCGGTCGACACCCGGGAAGCCGCACTTCTTCTCGGGCTCTGCTCCCCCACACGCGCACAGCAGGTGCGAAGGGACTAGCTCGGGGTGAGCGGGATGCCACCACCTCGGTGGCGTGCAACCGAGCCGTAGCGCGCATCGAGACGCAGCCAGGTCTTGGTGGCGCGGACGCGAACGATCTCGGTGGACGGGATGCGGCGCGAGTCGGCCTTATCACCCGAGTGCGGAATGAAATCCATTGCGGTAAGCGCGAATACGACGCGCATCGGAACCTGCACCCGAACCTCGGCCGCGGAAACCGTGAGTACCGTCTGGTCCAACAGGGAGGCGGGCGGGCCGTGACTGCTGCTGTGCTCCTTGGCCAGTGCCGCACCCTGTTCGGCGAGTTCGACGAGGGTGCGCGCGGGCACATCGTCGACATGTTCGAAGCCGACATCCGGCGGCAGCGCACCGCGCCAAGCCGAATCCATCGAGTAGCCGAGGTCGATCGGGCTGCCGGACGGCAAACCGGCAAGCACCAGATCGGCACCGACGGTGACATCGTCGACGCCGAGTTCGGCGACCACGGTGCGCACCGCGAGCGCCTCGAAACCCGTTGCCACCCAGGCAGATACGTATCGCTCCCCGCGACGGCGCATACGCACCGCCGCCGCGGGGTCCAAGCGCACCGCCCGGGTCAGAAACGTCGCCAGGTTCTCCCGCTCGGCCGGATCGGAAACGTCGAGCACCCGTTGTCCCGACATCAGCGCGCCACCATCCTTGCGCCGCAACCAGATTCAGCCATCACCACGTCACCATTCCACCACTGCCAGGTGACCGAGTCGAATACGCCGTCACTCTTTCCACTCGGCGAGGTAGTCCCGTTCGGCATCGGTGAGCCGACGCAGGCGCTGCGAGCGCATGTCGAAGGCCGCGATCTGGGTGGAGGCGATCACCGCGGGCGGCGAGTCCGAGGCCGCGCCATTGGCCCGGACCTCGTAACCGATCGTGAAGTCGACCGCACGCAACTGCTCGATCCACATGGCGATATCGAGCGGAGTGTCCTCGTGCCGCAACTGGCCGCGGTAGCGGACCCGCAGGTCCGCCAGCACACAGCCCTCACGCAGCGGTGCAGTCGGGCGTCCATCCTCGAACAGCCACGGAATGCGCGCCTCCTCCAGCAGCGTCACCATGCGGGCATGGTTGACGTGCTGGAACACATCCATGTCCGACCACCTGACGTCTACCCCGGCGTGGAAGCGCTTCGGCAGCAGCAGGCTGCCACCGAGCGCACTTCCGTTACCGTTCAGCGAACTGGTCAACGCGGTACCTCCGATTGAGCGCCCACCCCGCTCACCATGCTTCGCACTTGCCGCGCCGCAACCGACAGCGTGGCGAGATCGTGGGTTCCGGACTCGAACAACTCCGACAGCGCGGCCCGAGCGCGCCCGAGCCGGGACTGGTTTTTCGACTCCCAGTATGCAATCTTTTCGTCCGCTGTCTCCTCCGGGTCACCGCCGGAGAGCACGTCGAGGGTCAGCGAGCGCAGCGATCCGTACATATCGTCGCGCAGTGCGAGCCGGGCCAGCGCATGCCAGCGGTCGCCGCGTTCCAAGTGGCTGACTGCCTGCAACAGCCAATCGATCTTGAGGTGGTCGTTGAGCGCGTAGTACAGCGAGCCGACCTCCTCACCGCTGCGATCGGTGATATCCGCGATATCCAACACATCGAGCAGCGGGAACAGATTCAACAGCCCGAAGACCTCGGTCGCGAGGTCGGTCGGCGCGCCGCGGGCGATCACCTCGGCGGACTGATGGGTCAGCGTCGCGATGTGATGGCCGCGCAGCCAGCCGGGCACCCTCGGTGCCAGCTCTCGTACGCCTCGGCTGTACCGGTTGATCTCCGCGCCGACCGCGATCGGTTGCGGCCGATTACTCAACAACCAGCGTGAAGCGCGGTCCAGCGTCCGCTTGGTTTCCAGCTCGAGTTCGTCGCGCACCGATACCGCGGCGTCGGCAGCCCGGATTCGCGCCCACATATCGTGTAGATCGAAGATCTCGCTGGCCGCCGCGAATGCGCGCACGGCGTCGGTCGAACTGGCGCCGATCTCCTCGCTGAGCCGATGGGCGTAGGTGATGCCGCCGTAGTCGACCATCTCGTTGACCACCATGGTGGTGGTGATCTCGCGACGCAGTCGGTGCCGCTTGATGGCGGTGCCGAAGCGCTCGCGCAGCGGTGTCGGGAAGTACTCCGGCAGCCGAGTGGCGAAGTACGCGATATCCGGCAGATCGGTTTCGAGCAGATCGGCCTTGAGCGAAAGCTTCACGTGCGCCATGAGATTGGACAATTCCGGCGAGGCGAGGCCCGTGCCCTCTTCGAGCCTGCGCTTGATCTCCACCTCTGAGGGCAGCGCCTCCAGCTCGCGATCCACCCCGCGTTGGGCCTCCAGATCTTCGATGAGCCGCTGGTGCACATTCAGCATCCGGGGCGCCTCGGCACGGGAGATGCCCATCAGGAAGTTCTGGGAAACGTTGTCTTGCAAAACCATCTGGGCGACCTCATCGGTCATCGAGGCGAGCAGCGGATTGCGTTCGGCCTCGGGCAGTCCGCCCGCGCTGACCACACCGTCGAGCAGCACCTTGATATTGACCTCGTGGTCGGAGCAGTCGACACCGGCCGAGTTGTCCAGTGCATCGGTATTCATCTTGCCGCCGTTGCGGCAGAACTCGATTCTGCCGAGCGCGGTCGCACCCAGATTACCGCCCTCGCCGATCACCTTGACCCGCAACTGATTTCCATTGACGCGCACCGAGTCATTGGATTTGTCGCCGACCTCGGCATTGGTTTCCGTGCTCGCCTTGATGTAGGTCCCGATGCCGCCGTTCCACAGCAGTTGTACCGGCGCGAGCAGGATCGCCCGCACCAGTTCCGGCGGCGACAGCGCGACCACATCGTCGGCCAGCCCCAATGCCTTTCGCGCCTGTGGGCTGATCGGCACCGACTTCACAGTGCGATCCCAGACGCCACCACCGGTGCTGATCAGCGAGGTGTCGTAATCGGCCCACGATGAGCGCGGCAGTGCGAACATCCGCTGCCGCTCCCGGAACGAGGTCGCCGCATCGGGCTCCGGATCCAAAAAAATGTGCCGGTGGTCGAAGGCCGCGACCAACCGGATGTGCTCGGACAACAGCATGCCGTTACCGAAGACATCGCCGCTCATATCGCCGACACCGACCACGGTGAAATCGGTTGTCTGCGTATCGATATCCATCTCCTGGAAGTGGCGTTTCACGCTCTCCCAGGCGCCCTTGGCGGTAATGCCCATCGCCTTGTGGTCGTAACCCGCGGAACCACCGGAGGCGAATGCGTCACCGAGCCAGAACCCGTAGCGCTGGGCCACATCGTTGGCGATATCGGAGAAGGTCGCGGTGCCCTTGTCTGCGGCGACCACCAGGTAGGTGTCGTCGCCGTCGCGGCGGATCACCCGCTCGGGCGGCAGTACCGCACCAGTCGCGCGGTCGACGTTATCGGTGACATCGAGCAGACCGGAGATGAAGGTCCGATAGCATTCGACGCCCTCCGCGCCGAGTGCCTGCCGATCCGCGGTCGGATCACCGGTGGCCGCGGGCGGCTGCTTGACGACGAATCCGCCCTTGGCGCCGACCGGTACGATCACCGCGTTCTTCACCGCCTGCGCCTTCACCAGACCCAGGATCTCGGTGCGGAAATCCTCCAACCGGTCCGACCAGCGCAACCCGCCACGCGCCACCGGACCGAAACGCAGATGCACACCCTCCACCCGCGGCGAATACACGAAGATCTCGAATTGCGGCCGCGGCCGGGGCAATTCGGTGATCTCGCGCGGTTCCACCTTCACCGAGATGTACCCGCGCGAATTTCCCTGGGCGTCGGTCACGTAATAGTTCGTCCGCAGCGTCGCCTTGACCAGTGAGAGGATCGCACGCAGGATCCGGTCGGCGTCCAAGCTGACGACCTCATCGATACGGCCGCGCACCCGGGTCTCCAAGTCGGCCGCGTGCTCGGCTGATTCGGTATCCGGATCGAACCGCGCCGTGAACAGATCGACGAACAGTCGCGCGATATCCGGATAGGCGAGCAGCACCCTGGTGATATTCGCCTGACTGTACGGGAAGTCGGCTTGCTGCAGGTACTTCGCGTACATCCGCAGGATCGATACCGCACGCCACGTCAGCCGAGCACGCAGCACGAGTTCGTTGAGCCCGTCGGCTTCGGCACGCCCGAACCACATCGCTTCGAAGGCCTCGGTGAACCGGTCGTGCAGGCCGCGCTCCTCCGATTCGAGCGCGTCGGCTCTGGCCGAGGACTCCAGCAGTTCGGCGTCCAGATCCCGGTCCAGCGAACTGCGCAGCAGTTCCGGACGCGCCAGCAGACCGAAGTCGTAGATCCAGCGCTCTCCCCCGTCATCGCCGACGGTCGGATCCAACAGAATCTGATACGGCCGCTCGTCGACCACCTCGACACCGAGGCTCTGCAGCACCGGCAGTACCTGGCTCAGCGAGATACCGCTGCCGCCGATGTAGAGCGTGAACCGCCACGAACCCGGCACCGAGTCCGCGCGGCGATACAGATATTGGTCGATCGAACCCGCGGCGAGGCCCTCCAGCCGGACCACGTCGGTCAGTGCGCGCTCAGCGGCGAAATCCTGTTTGTACGCCTCTGGGAAAGCCTCGGCGTAGCGCTGCACGACGCCGGGATCCAGCACGGTCGAGGTGCTCACCGCATCGTTGAGGAGGTCGTCCCAGGTGTGCGTCGCCTCGGCGAGCAGGTTCTGGATGCGCAGGCGATTGGCCTCGGAGGTATCGGCCTGGGCCGCCGATTCGCGCGGCACCCCGAGCTCGGACTCCGGCATGCGCACCGTGAAATACACACTGGCCAGCTCACTTTCGCTGACCCGCGCGGAGTAGTCGATGGAGACACCGCCCAGTTCGCGCACCAGGATTTCCTGCATCTCCAACCGCACCCGTGTGGTGTAGCGATCCCGAGGCAGATAGACCAGGCACGCGACGAACCGGCCATAGCCGTCCGAGCGCAGGAACAGCCGAACCTGTCGGCGCAGACCGACATTCAGCACCGCGGTCGCGGTACGGCGCATGGTCTCGGCATCAGAGGAGAACAGTTCGGTGCGCGGGAACGACTGGATGACCTCGAGCATGGCCTGTCCGGAGAATGAATCCAGATCGAAGCCGCTCGCCTCGATCACCGAACGTACCCGGCGCTCGATCACCGGGATATCCATGACGTTCTCATGTACCGCGGTCACGGTGAAGACACCGATGAACAGGTGCTCGCCGACGATCGTGCCGGACTCATCGAAGTCGGCGACGCCGACGAAATACGGGTATACCGAGCGGTGCACGGTCGCGGGCACCAGGCCCTGGGTGAGCATGAGCAGCGGCCCGTCACCGGCGTTGATCGGTACCCGGAAATCGGTGCCGACATCGGGGCGCAGCACGCCGAGGCAGGTACCGGGCAGCGGATTCGAGATCGTCTGTCCTTGCTCGGCGCTGAGCCCGTAGCGGGCATAGCCGAGCACCGTGAAATTGCCACTGGCCAACCAGCGCAACAGATTCGCGGTATCGACCAGATCGGTCTCCGGGAACGGCGCGTGGCCGGACTTCGCCGCCATTTCCAGTTCATCGGCCAGACCGCTCTGCACCTGTTGGATGGCCTCGGTATCACCGATGACTTGACGCACATCCGCGACTACATCCGGCATCGACTGCTCGATCCGATCCAGCAGAGCCCTACTGGTCGACGGGTGCAGTTGCAGGTGCATCCACGATTCGCGCAGGCCGTCGGTACCGTTGCTGTCGACCTCATGCGGCGCGGCGCTGGTCAGCCGTCCGTCCGCATCGCGCGTCACCTCGAAGATCGGGTGGATCACCTCGCTCACGCTGACGCCCATCCGGCTCAGCGATGAGGTGATCGACTCCACCAGCAGCGGCATATCGTCGGTGACCAACTGCACCGCGGCGCCGAGGCCCGAGCCGTCATCAGGATGGTAGACCCGCACCAGCGCCCGCCCGACGGGGCGAGTCATCGCGAGTTCCATATGCCGCCGGAAGATCTGGGTGATCCCGGTGATCGCGCAGTCCACATCGCCCGCGTCGACGTGGCGGAAATACGCCTCCTCGAGGGGTGCGAGTTCACCGCGCAGCGACTGCGGCAAACCCGCGGCCCACGCCGCTTTGGACAATTCGGACGAGACCGTCATTTTTTCGCCAACTCCTCGGATTCGGTTCCGCAACAAAGTGACGCCGGTCCGAGAGTAGCTGTGCCATGCTGACGCGTGGGTGAAATCCCTTCGAAATGCAGGGTGTTCACCGATACCGCAGCGTTCGCCGCTTGATTGCCGAGGTGGTTGAGCTCGGCACAGCATCCGGTCGGACCGACGACGTCAGGTAGACGCAATCGCGGTGGTAGCGACCCAATGCCGGGACTGCGCCTGCACATGCACGAACCCCACCATAGTCAGATCTTTGGAAGGGTGTAGGCCGACCGTATTTCCTTCGATGAAGACACGGCGCCGTGCCCGTTCGCCGCAATTCCTTCGAAAGAACGACCGTTCGACATCGTCATGTATAGATGTGATCGCCTCCGCCCGGGACCGCAACCCGGTGCGGCGACTCCGCGCCGAAGGGTCTTCGGCAATGGCGATCGTGGATTGCTCGGACTGCGCCTACGCATGACGCCGCCGACCTTATCGCCGTGGACTTATGCACACACCACATCGTGGCGTCGAAACTCGGGCCTTATTTATGAACGGACCGAACAGGGAGGAAGCCTCTGCGATGCCGCGCATCAGCAAACGCTCACTCGAACAACTCGCCGCCCCAACAACTCTGCTCGGCCGCGATTGAATGGCCGGTTCAACCGAATATGCTGTGGCAAATCGGCTGAGCCACCCAATCCGGCGGGGTCGTGCACATAGCAACTGGCCCCGCCGAACGCTGCACTCAGTCGCGGGTGAGCTTGCGGTGGGTCACGCGGTGCGGGCGGGCCGCTTCCAGGCCGAGGCGGTCGATCTTATTGGCCTCGTAGGCCTCGAAGTTGCCCTCGAACCAGAACCACTTCGCCTCGTTGTCGCTATCCCCCTCCCACGCCAGGATGTGGGTGCAGGTGCGGTCCAGGAACCAACGGTCGTGAGAGATGACCACAGCACAGCCCGGGAACTGCTCGAGCGCGTTCTCCAGCGAGCTCAGCGTTTCCACATCGAGGTCGTTGGTCGGCTCGTCGAGCAGGATCAGATTGCCGCCCTGCTTGAGAGTAAGCGCGAGGTTCAGGCGGTTGCGCTCACCACCGGAGAGCACCCCGGCCGGCTTCTGCTGGTCCGGACCCTTGAAGCCGAAGGCACTGACGTAGGCACGCGATGGCATCTCCTGGTTGCCGACCTCGATGAAGTCGAGGCCGTCGGAAACGACCTGCCAGACATTCTTGTTCGGGTCGATACCCGCGCGGTTCTGGTCGACGTAGCTCAGCCTGACCGTTTCACCGACCTTCACCTCACCACTATCGGGCGACTCGAGCCCGACAATCGTCTTGAACAGCGTGGTCTTACCGACACCGTTCGGACCGATGACACCGACAATGCCGTTACGCGGCAAGGTGAATGACAGATCCTTGATGAGCTGACGATCACCGAAGCCCTTG
This sequence comes from Nocardia citri, assembly GCF_054065835.1. Lineage (NCBI taxonomy): Bacteria > Bacillati > Actinomycetota > Actinomycetes > Mycobacteriales > Nocardiaceae > Nocardia > Nocardia citri. Next base: position 230,218 of record NZ_JBSUQM010000005.1, on the reverse strand, counting down.
TCCAGATGCTCGACCTCGACGACCACATTGCCCAGGCGCGGACCCGCCGGGATCTGGATCTCCTCGAAGTCCAACTTCCTGTGCTTCTCGGCCTCGGCCGCCATTTCCTCGTATCGGCCGAGGCGGGCCTTGTTCTTGGCCTGACGAGCCTTGGCGCCGGAACGCACCCAGGCCAGTTCGTCCTTGAGCCGCTTCTGCAGCTTCTGATCCTTCTTGCCCTGCACCTCGAGACGTTGGGCCTTCTTCTCCAGATAGGTGGAGTAGTTGCCCTCGTAGGGGTAGGTGCGGCCGCGGTCGAGTTCGAGGATCCACTCGGCGACATTGTCGAGGAAGTACCGGTCGTGTGTGACGGCGAGGACGGCGCCCTGGTAGGAGGCCAGGTGCTGCTCGAGCCACAGCACGCTCTCGGCGTCGAGGTGGTTGGTCGGCTCGTCGAGCAGCAGCAGGTCGGGCTTGCTCAGCAGCAGCTTGCACAATGCGACGCGGCGGCGCTCACCACCGGAGAGGTTGGTGACCGGCTCGTCCGGCGGCGGGCAGCGCAGCGCGTCCATGGCCTGCTCGAGCTGGGAGTCGACATCCCAGGCATCGGCGTGATCGAGGTACTCCTGCAACTTGCCCATTTCGTCCATGAGCTCGTCGGAGTAGTCGGTGGCCATGAGTTCGGCGATCTCGTTGAAGCGATCCAGCTTCACCTTGACCTCGCCCAGGCCCTCCTCGACATTGCCGCGAACCGTCTTCTCCTCGTTCAGCGGCGGCTCCTGTTGCAGGATGCCTACCGTGGCACCCGGCGCGATGAAGGCGTCTCCGTTGTTCGGCTGGTCCAGTCCGGCCATGATCTTCAGCACGCTCGATTTACCCGCGCCATTGGGGCCGACGACGCCGATCTTCGCGCCGGGAAGGAAGTTCAAGGTGACATCGTCGAGCACGACCTTGTCGCCGTGCGCCTTACGAACCTTCTTCATTTGGTAGATGAACTCAGCCATACGGGAAAGCCTATCGGTGTGGGTATCAGGGGAATGCAGCAGAGCCACCACTGTCGCCGGGGGGTATCGGGCCTGCGGTCAAGCGTCGACAGGCTCGGTATCCGCGAGCCGGGGCGGTGCGGAAGTCAGGGACATCGCGTCCTCCCCCGGTCCCTCCCCATCGACACGTACACGGTCATCAGCGCTGGATCGGTCACAACTATTCCGTGCCAGGGTACTGGGTCCAGACGCAGCACCCGAAACCGCACGCCGGACCACCTGCGCGGCACAGCGGGACAGGTCCGGACCGATCGAGGTGGCGCGCATCTCGACATCTCGCCGCTCCACGCCATCCTTGGCCCGGTACTCGTGGGTGCGCAGTTGCCCGTAGGCGATGATCGGATCGCCACGGCGCAGTGCGGCGTCGACACCGACAACCAGCCGACGCCAGCAGCTGACGGTGAGATAAAGGGTCCCGCCGTCGACCCACTCGCTGCTCTCCGGATTGAACCGCCGCGAATTGCTGGCCATCCGGAAGGTCACCACCTGCTCGCCGTTGGTCAGCTCGCGCTTGACCGGATGGGTCACCACAGTCCCGATCACGGTCGCCATAGCCTCATACATCGTTCCGCCCCTTAACATTTCGGCCCGTCAGGCTCGCGGGTATTTCTTCCCTTTCAGCCTGACGGCTCCGAACCCCTCCGTCCGCCCCGATCCCCGAATGTGGACAACTTCGCCATATGTGGACAATCAACGCTTCACACAGTCGGCGGCGGATAGTGCGTTAGGGACCGACAGATCGGTATTGCCACCACACCGCACGATCACCGGCTGCTCCCCCTCTGCAGGCACATACGCGCCGCTCTGCACCGCGGCATCGAAGCTGCCGCGCACCTTGAATGTGCATCGTGCTGTAGGTACTCGAGTTTCAGCGTGACCGAAACAGGTCCGTTCGGTCCGATGATCGAGGTGTGGAAAACCGGCGTCTTGCGCACCTGGCCGGCCGGCCGTTCGCGGGCCGCGCGCACATCGGATCGCTATACCCGCCGGGTGGGCCTGTGCTCCACCACTGTGGTCATCCGCTCACTCACGCTGCACCTCGATGGGAGCTCGAGGACGTGTTCCTCGATCACGTTTGGCCAGTTCGGCGAACATGGCATTGTGCGCGGTCAACTCGGCGTCGTGGTCACGGTCGGCGGCCCGGTCGGTCCGCTTCGCGAGTTTCGCATCGCTGCGCGACCACTGGATGAGCAGTGCCAACATCACCACAACCAACGGCACCTCACCGCTGGCCCACGCCAGGCCGCCGCCCGTGCGCTGATCACCGAGCAGGTCGTTGTTCCAGCCGAGGGCAAGACCGCGGAAAAACCAGCCGCCCATGACGGTGGTCATACTCATCAGCGCGATACCGAAGAAGGCGTGGAAGGGCAGGGAACCGAACACCATGCCCAGCTTGGTCAGGTGCTGCACCTGACGCGGCTTGGGGTCGATGCCGATGACCACCCAATAGAACAGATAGCCGCTGAGCAGGAAATGCAAATTCATCAGCAGATGCGCCGCATGGGAATCGACGAACGAGTCGTAGATGCCGCCCATGTACAGGGCGTAGAACCCGCCGACGAAGATCACCGCCGCGACGATCGGATGGGTGAGAAGACGCGAGACCGGATTGTGCACCGCGGCCAGAATCCACTCCCGCGGCCCCGTAACACCGCCGCGCCCGGCCGCGGGCAATGCCCGCAGCGCCAGGGTGACCGCACCGCCGAGCGCGAACAGAATCGGCGCGAGCATCGATAACGCCATGTGCTGTCCCATGTGCACGCTGAAGACCGCGGGCGAATACCGTCCCACCCCGGACGAGGTGGCGAAAAGCAGGATCGCGCAGGCCGACAGCCAAGCGATGGTCCGGCCGATCGGCCAGGCATCACCCCGCGCGCGCAGCCGCCGCACCCCCAGCAGGTACACCACGGCAAGCACGATGGCCAGCGTGCCGAAGATCAAGTCGAAGCGGCAGTCGAACAGTATTCGCGAGGCAGTCGGCGGGCCGTCGAGGTTGTAGCCGAGTTCCACCTCGGCGGGTGTCGGCACACTGGTCGGCGGCGGTGGCGGTGTGCGCCCCAACCCGACGGCCAGACCCATGGTCGCCGCGAAGATCAACACCTCCAGCCCACCGAATCGGATGAGCGCGGCACGGTCGCGCGGATTCGCGGCGAGTGCGGGGAGGCTGGCGCGGCGCTGCAGATATCCGAATACGCCGAGCACTACGAGTGCCCCGGCCTTGGCGATGACGAGTCGGCCGTAGGTGGAGGTGAACAGATCGCTCCACGGCACCCGCACCCAGGAATTGATCACACCGCTGACACCGATCACGACGAAGGCGATGGTGGCGGTCAGCGAGAACCGCCGAGACGCGATATCGGTGTGCTCGCCGCCGCGCAACGCGTGCGCGAGTACCGCGAACAACCCGCCAACCCATACCGCGGCCGAAACCAGGTGCAGGATCAGACTGTTGGTGGCCAGGTCGTGCGCGCCGCCCGCGGACGAATGCCCGGTCAGCGCCAGCGGCATCATGGTCACGATCGCGCCGCCGAACAGCACCGGGGCCCATCCCCAACGCAGTGCGAGTCGGCAACCCACCGCGACGATCAGCGCGAATACCGCCGTCGTACGCCAGGTCTGAGCCAGCTCCACTTGACCGATCGCGTGCCACAACTGCTCGGGCCGCCAGATCTGTCGCACCGGCTGTCCGGTGGTGTCCGACACCGTCAGCGGTATGAGCAGCGCCGCACAACACGCCCAGGTCAATGCGAAGTTCGAGGCGCGCCGCACCGCGCGATATCCGCCGACATCGAGCAGTCCATTGGCCTGCGGGGGCACCAGGAACGCGGCGAGCAGCAGCGAGCCGACGGTCAGCGCCGCGGACAGATCGGCGAGCGCGCGCACTGCGGGCAGGCCATAGGTGGTCAGCGGTCCCGGATCCGGAATGCCGAGCAGACTCAGTGCCTGCGCCGCCGACAGTCCGACGATCATCGCGGCGACCACCGCCGCGATCGCGCCGGCCAGTACCGTCAGGGTCGCGAAGGTCGACCCGGAGCCCGGCTTACCCGCTTCCAGCTCAGCGGCGACGGACTGGTCCTGCGGTGACGACATGGCACTGAGCGTAGTCGGCCCTTAATGCGTGGCCCGGCGGGGTTTGGGCGGATATGGTGGCTAGCGGATCGCCCGGTGCGATGTCGACATGCCGCGACTCGCGTGGCCCACACACCAAGGTGGCTGAAATGTTGCTGAGGCTAAGAACCTAGCGATCTGGACGGTCGCTATACTTGGCGCGCTGGACAGCACGGCCAATGTCGGCCATGGTGGAACCCACTGCCTCCGTAGCTCAGTTGGATAGAGCAAGGGCCTTCTAATCCCTAGGTCGCAGGTTCGATTCCTGCCGGGGGCGCCGCCCAGCCCGTCCGTTCGCATTTATGCGGGCAGACGGGCACCGCGCACGTCGTCTCCCCGCTGTCGACCGTGCCCGGATCCACGTTCGAGGATCCGTCCCCGAGTCACACCAAAGAACTCACCGATTCAGTTGTCACTTCTGTGACCGATTTCTCATCCGAATAGCCCGAAGTATGCGGAGATCACGGCCCGCCGTGGGATAGGTACCACACCAGAGCATCCCTTAAACGGGGTGAACCAGACTTCTTCGGTGCAGGACACCGAGCCGGGTGATTTGCCCGGCCAAGGTGTCGGCGGCATATGGTTCGCGGTGGCTCCGAACGGCGGCAAGGCTTTGGGCAAGTGAGCACAACGGGCCCGGAAGCCGGGCCGTTCGGCCACCTCAGCTGCTGCCCTGTCCGGTCGGGTGGCTGAACTGACGCCACTCCTGATCCAGGCGGAGGTGGCGGCGGTGGTTCAGGCCCTGAGCGGTGCACCAGACGACCGCTGCCGCGCCGCACCAGATTTCGAGAAGAACGGCCACGCCGACGCCGATGCCGTGCACGGCGGCGGCACCGGATCGTTGGGGCGGAGTCGACGGTTGTCCGCCCGGGCCGAACCAGACGGGGGCGGGCTGGCCGCGTTGCGCCCCATCGGGAACCACGACGGTCGTGGTGCCGGACTTGCCGTCGTGGGTCCAGGACACCTGCGCCTCGAACTGGTCGCGCACCGTTGCGTTGCGGTCCGCGACGGGGGCGGCGACCCGGGCCGGGGTGCCGATAATCGTTCCTGTCACAACGACTTTCGACGCGTTTTCGGTGCGGATCCGCTCGGACGCCGAGCTATAGGCCACGGTGCCGGCCGCCGCGGCGGTCGGTACGGCGATCAGCAGCACCAGGACGGCCAGGATGCGGACGAACCCCTCCAACCGATCGGAGCCCCGCATCAACGGACTGGTACTCCAGGGCTGCATCCGCCAGATCCGCACCGGCCACGTCGGCGATTGCGACACCTTCACCACCTCCTACGCCGGAGCCACGGCCCGCACCCAACCGCGACTCTTACCCCGGGCATTCCCTCGAGTCGCCAGTTGATGCACCGGCGCAGACCCGGAACATGGGCAAATCCGCGCAGCACACGTTCGAGCGGAGTTTGTCGGCGCGTACCTATTGAATCGACGGACGCGGCGCCCCGATTACGCCTCGGTTACCCCGAGCAGCGCCCAGACCGCAGTCATGCCGACTGCCGAGGACGAAGTGCCGCGAGTTGTCCGCGGTATTCACCGCAACGAAGTACGCAGCGCTGTGCTGGTCAGGCGACCAGGCCGTACAACCACAGCGCCAGGTATTTCCCCCCGATGTCCGGCGAAGCCGATGCGGACTGTTCACCGCCAGATGACATGACGCGGTTGCGGATTTCTGGACTGCGGTGTCAGATACATGGCGAACCGCGTTGCCACGAATGTGTCAGATCGTCGACGCACATTCGTTCGCGGTGAGCGCTGGACTCCTCGCTGGCGATTCCGGCAGATGGCGGGTCCGCACGGACTCACTGCGCTGCAGTACACCCCAGACCCAGATCCCTTCGAGCACCGGCATCAGCGCTCGGCCGCGACTGGTCAAACCGTCCACCGAGACCGACGGCCGGCCAAGGTGGCGCAGCTCAGTTCCATAGCGGCATCAGGTGTCCGGGTGTTCTGCGCACACGACCCGTGGGAATTCCGCGCCGCACTGCGCGGATGACTGTACGTTGACGTTCCGGTTACAGGGTAGATCGTCGAAAGCGGCGTGACTGAGGGCCATTCGCGGCGAAGGCAAGGACCAGCAGGTCACCGGAATCGTGTCGCGAATACGATCAGCGTTAGTCCCCCAGCACCGCCTCCGGACGGTCACCTTTTGGTGGTCATAGTCACGGTTACTAACATTGGTGCAGCGGGTTTGTCGCACTTTTCCAAAGATCGCGCGCTCAACTACCGCGCGTCCGCCCATGCACCGTAGAGTTAACCGCTTGTGCGCGGCAGACTGGAGGGCAACAGATCACAGCTCGCCGCACTGCACGCACTCCGCACCGCGCGGCTGTACCTGTACCTCATCCGAGCCGGTTTCCGGCGCCAATCCCAGTACAAACTCGCGATGTTCGCCGGCCTGTTCACCAACTGCGTCTTCGGCTTCGTGCGCGCGGCGGTGATGATGTCGGCGGTGCGCGCGTCCGGCGGCTTCGGCGGTTACGACGCGGGATCGATCGGCGCCTACGTCTGGCTGTCGCAGGGACTGCTCGGCGCGACCCAATTCATGGGACCGCCACTGGAATTGGTGGATCGGGTCAAGAACGGCGATATCGCGATCGACTTCTTACGCCCGGTCGATGTCCAATTCAGTTATCTAGCCATCGATCTCGGCCGCGCGTCCTGCACGATCCTGCCGCGCGGCGTACCGAGTGTACTGGTCGGCGTGTTCACCTTCGGGCTCGTCATGCCCGGGACGCCCGGACCCTATGTGCTCGGGCTGATCAGCGTGGTAATGGCCGTCACATTGTCATTTCTATGCCTTTTCGCCGTCGGCTTGATCGGATTCTGGGTGGTGGAAACCCGCGGGCTCCGAGTGCTGTACCAGATTTGTGGCACGTTTCTGGCCGGGTTGCTCGTGCCGGTCCACATGTTCCCGGCATGGCTGCGCACCGTCGCGAATGCCACCCCGTTTCCGTCGATTCTGCAGTCGCCGATCGACATCCTGTCGGGCCGGGTCGCTGGGATGGATGCCGTGACGGCCGTTGCCGTACAGGTTTTCTGGGTACTAGCGGTCGGCGCGGTGGGCCGGGCGCTGCTGGTGGCCGGGCGCCGCAGGCTGGAGGTGCAGGGTGGCTGAGCCCCCGCATATCCCTGTACCGGCCGGAACCTGGTTTTCCCCGTATGCGGCAGTGTTGCGGTCGAGGATGCGAGCCCAACGCGCGTACCGATTATCCTTCGCCAGTGAGGTATTCAGCGCCTTCCTGATCGGCATCGTCGAATTCGCCGAGGTGTGGGTTATTTACGACAATGTCCAGGTGCTCGGCGGGCTCGATCTGGACGGCGCACTCCTGCTTTTCGGCCTGAGCAACACCGGATTCGCACTGGCCCAAGTCCTGTTCGGCCACCTGGATACATTACCGACCCTCATCCGGCTCGGCGTGCTCGACGCCTATCACCTACGGCCCCAGCCACTCCTGCTGCAACTCATCACCAGTGATATCTCGCTGCGCCGATTCGCCCGTGCCTCGGTGGCGATCATCGTGCTCGGACTCGGTCTCGTTCGCAACGATCTCGTGTGGGGTCCGCAAACTCTCGCACTGCTGACAACTACCCTGCTCAGCGGCATTGCCCTCTTCGGCGGCCTGTTCGTCTGCGCCGCCGGCGCGCAGTTCTACCTGATCGACGGTGCGGAACTGACCAACAGCTTCACCTATGGCGGCTCCTTCGCCGCCATGCAACCGGCTTCGGTATTTCCGACATCGCTGAAGCTGGTATTCGGCTTCGCCATTCCGGTCGCATTCACGGCGTACGTGCCGACCATCGCACTTCTGCACCTGCCCGGCCCGCCGCTGTTGCCGCCCTGGCTGGCCTGGTGCGCACCATTGGCGGCGCTGTGGGTGTGGCTGCTCGCGTTGGGTGTGTGGCAACTAGGTACTCGGCACTATCAGGGAGGCGGCGGATAAGCGTGGCGGATACCGAGCTATCGGACTCGATCATCGAGATCGAGAATCTGACAAGGCAATTCATTCTGTATCGGAGGAACGGGAAGCGCTGGCGACGCAGCCGCGAAACCCTCACCGCAGTGGACCGGATGACGTTTCGCATCGAACGCGGTTCGGCGGTCGGCTATATCGGCGCGAACGGGGCGGGCAAGTCGACCACGATCAAAATGCTGACCGGGATCCTGGTCCCCACCGCGGGCACCGTGCGCACCTGTGGCCTGGATCCGGTGCGACAGCGGCGCGAACTCGCCGCCCGGATCGGGGTGGTGTTCGGGCAACGCTCCCAGCTGTGGTGGGATCTACCACTGCGCGAATCGTTTTCGATTCTAGCCGCGATCCACCGGCTGGAATCCGATGTCGCGCGGAAACGTACCTACGAGTTGGTCGAACAACTGGAGATGGCCGAGACGCTGGACACGCCCGTGCGCCAGCTCTCGCTCGGGCAGCGCATGCGGGCGGAGGTCGCCGCGGCGCTGCTGCACTCCCCCGAACTGGTCATTCTCGACGAGCCGACCATCGGCCTCGATGTGCTGTCGAAACAGCGACTACGTGAGTTCCTACGCGCCGAACGCACCGAGCGCGGCACCACACTGTTGCTCACCACTCACGATATGGGCGATATCGAGCGGCTCTGTGATCGCGTGTTCGTCGTCGACCGCGGCACTCTGGTGTACGACGGTTCACTGACCGGACTCGCGGTGCGGGTGGGCGCGCGGCGGGTGCTGGTCGTCGATCTGGCCGAACCGACCAGCAATCTCGACGATCTGCCGAGTGCCGAGTTGTTGACCAGCGAGGGCGGGGGCATGCGCCAGCGATTGGCCTTCGATGCCGAATCGACCACCGCCGCACAGGTTCTCGCCGCCGTCTCCGATCGCGCCGAGGTTCGCGACCTGTCCATAGAGGAGCCGGACATCGAGGACGTCGTCCGGCGGATCTATGAATCCGCCTGGTGACCGACGCCGATGTCCGGCTCTCGATTCAGTTGATATTCAGTTGTTTTCGGGTTCCCGAGCGCCCTGGTCGAGTCGGAACGGCGGGTATTCGTCACGCATCAGCGAGGCGTAGGCACCGACTCGGATAGCCCACCGGTGCAGACCGAGCAGGAAATCGAACAGCCCCTTCGGATACGCCGCCGTGAACAGCAGTGCCACCACCGCGACCAGAAGCAGCGCTTTGGCCAGCGTCAATCCGCCCCAGCTGTTCTCGCCGCCACCCATACCGGCACTGAAAATCGCACCGAGTATCAGGTAGTGCGGAATGGCCAGCAGCCACCATTTCACCAGCACTAGACCACGATTCAGCTGCTCGGGATAGTCGATCTCCAGGTCCGCCGGATAATCGGGATCCGACTGCAGGCTGAACGGCGGATACCTGTCGGTGCCGAGCACCGAGTAGGCGTAGAAACCTACCCGCCATCCCCACCGCATGACGCCGACATTGAAGTCGAATAGTGCGCGCGGATACTTACCGGTGATCAGAATCGCGAAGAATGCGACCACCGAGACGATCACGTACGCGATGTACAGGAAAATCAGAATGATGGCGTGCGGAATGGCCAGGATCCATTTGACCAACCACATCCATCGCGATAGCGCGGGATCGAGATCTCCTCGGACACGAACCGGATTGGCCGGGCCGGCGGCGACGGTGTTCTCGGGCTCCATGATCGATGCTCCTTCCAGGTGCTTCGATGCCTCGACAACGGGCGGAATGTCCTGATTGTCCCGTACCGAACGTCTGGTCACACCACGTTCCGATACCGACACGCCAACGAAAAGGTGGCTGTCGCGCCGAATCACGCGGTGCCGCAACGACGCTGCCGCATGCCTCAGCTCGGCGCCGGGCCCTGGGCCGAGTACAGACTGACCTCGCCCTCCTCACCGAGGAAGGCGTTCACCAGCATGATCTGCCCGGCCTCCAGCTCATCCGGATCGGGGGCGCTGGTGGTGATCGAGATCTGCGGAATCACTGCCCAGTTCACGACATAGCGCTCTGGCGGTCCGTCGTCGTCGGACAGGCGCGCGAGCCGAAACACCGACACTGTCTTGCGGAGTATGAGCGTGCGCACGACCTCGGCGATTCGCTCCGGATCTTCCAGCGCGAACATGAACCCGAACGTCAACTCGGGCGAAGACACATAGGCGGGCACAAACACCGAGGCTAGTCGATCGAACGACATCGCGCCGCACCTCGCCGGAAATGGTTGCTGCCCATGCGCTCCGCGATTTCATGCGGGTAGGAAAGTGGTCAGTTATGTGACCGATCCGTAACGGAACATAACGATTTCCCGGCAGCTCATCTGTTTTCACATCATACTGTTGCGCCGATTCGACTATCGCGCTTTCCTGAAAAGGTCCCGATCTTCTCGGGCCGTCTTCCTCATCGCATCGTCGCGGATTTCCCGGTTTCTTTGCCGTGCTGGTGGACTGTGTGGAGACGATCCGGGTGCGGGGCTGCGCCGGAGCCGAGGGGTGCCCCTCCCCGAAATCCTCCTCGGTCCTGGCGCATCCAAATACACACCTATCGTCACCGCAGGGGCGTGCATCATGCCTACCCAATACGCAGCGGGTCGTATCGGAGCCGACGAACTGCCATCGCCATCGGCGCTACTGCGCGCATTTCGCGAACCTCACGATCCGAATCGACACCGGCACTGTGTCCTGGCCGCGGGACGTGCACTGGTCATATGTCATGAACGCCGGCGCAATGCCCTGCAGGCGGCGCATGCGCCGGGCGCGTCGAGCGGATGCGTCGCACAGTGCCTGCAACTCGTCGACGACCTCGACGCGCATCGGACCGAACTGGTCTGCCATATCGACAATTGGGTCGCCAACAATGTGCAGCACCGCACCGGCGCCTCGCTGCACACCGAGACCTTGGGCGCGGTCATCGATCGAATGGCGTCGAAATGGGTTGCGGCACAGGATGCCTTGGGAATGTCGGCACTGGTCGAGCCGCCGCATCCACTGCAGTTGGACGATGACGCCCAACTGCAGTGGAGCCGGTTGGCCGAACTGGCCGACGGGTACAAGGACCTGGTCACCGATGTGATCGAACACCGGCGCAGGCTGCCGATGTGGTGATCATCGGGGGTTTTCCGGCTCCGACTCGACCACTTCCGCCTCAACGAACGATGCACTCGGCTCGACCTCCGCGTCATAGGACACATCGGCCTCATCGTCGACGAACTCGTTCACACGCTGTGCCGCGGCGTCCTTGCGCGCGGCGGCCGCGGCCTCGTTCATCTCGATCGCGTCGGTGATCCACTCACCGATCTCCCGGGTGACCTCCGCGACGGTGCCGGCGATGATGCTCGCGATATTTCCGACATGTCGCGCACCAGAGGAAGTCAATTCTTGAATTAGATCCTTGTTACTTTCGAATTTCCCGATCATTCACACGCCCACTTCGGTTGCGTTCCGCTGTCGCATCACGATAACACCGCGCGTGGACTCCTCCCGATCAAAAACGGCGGCGGTGCCAGCTTGAAAATCTTCGGCCAGACCGATCCGACTTGCTTACCGAGCGAGCCGGTGTTGTAGGGCAATCCATACTTCTCGCGCAGTTCCCGAACTTTCGGCACGATATGCGGATAACGGTTCGCGGGCAGATCCGGGAACAAGTGGTGCTCGATCGGGTGCGACAAATTGCCGGACATGATGGGGAACAGCCTGCCGCCGGTGATGTTGGCCGAGCCGAGCAAAAATCGTGTGACCCGAAATACATCATCGGAATGGACGAACGGTGAACGGCTGTATGCTCACGGTGATGACCGAAACCGCAGCTACCCGGGGCGAGCGCAAGGAGCGCACCAGGCAGGCTCTGCTCGACGGCACGCTCGCATTGGCCGCCCAGCGTGGCTTCGGTGCGCTGAGCCTACGTGAGATCGCCCGGTCCGCGGGCATTGTGCCGACCGCGTTCTACCGACATTTCGCCGCACTCGACGATCTCGGCGCGGCGCTGGTCGATGAGGGCATCCGGGCGCTGCGTCTGGCCCTGCGGCAACTGCGCCGCACACCCGACGCCCGGCTCTCGGAGACCGTGCGCTTCGTCTTCGTTCAGGTCGCCACCAAACGCGAACTCTTCGGCTTCATCACCCGCGAACGCCGCGGCGGCTCGGCGGCCTTGCAGCACGCCATCGCGCTCGAACTGCAATTGATCGTGCGCGAACTGGTCGTCGATATGTCCCGCATTCCGGCCCTGGATTCCTGGTCCCCCGACGACCTCGAATTGGCCGCCGACCTGATCGTCTCCACGGTCGCCGACTGCATTGCCGACTACGTCGCCGCGGCCCCACGCGACCAACCCGCGATCATCGATCGCACCATCAGCCAGGTCCGTCTCATCGCACTCGGCATGGCCGCCTGGGTGCCCGCCAAGGAGCGCTAGCCGGCACCGCTCCTGGCCACCCCGACTCGTGGCTCGGACCTACGTGATCGACGAGACTGCCCCGTCCGGCTTGCGGACCGGGAGTAATGCGACCAAACCGACGGCGAGAACCATCAGAATGCCGACAATGCCCGCGCGGTCGGCGTCGAAGGCCCAGACGAAGAAGCCGAAAAGGGCTGGGGCGAGGAAGGATACGGCGCGTCCGGTGGTTGTGTAGAGGCCGAACATCTGGCCCTCGCGACCGGGCGGGGCCAGCCGGGTGAGGAACGAGCGGGCAGCGGATTGGGCGGGGCCGACGAAGATGGTGAGCAGCAGGCCGAAGACCCAGAACATGACCGGACCGGACACGAGCAACAGCGCGATGCCGCAGAGCACCATGGCGACCAGCGATATCACGATCACGATCTTCGGACCGACGCGATCGTCGAACCGGCCCGCAGTGACCGCACCGAATGCCGCGACGACGTTCGCGGCGATACCGAACAGCAGGACATCGGAGTCGGCGATGCCGTAGACCCGCACGGCCAGGATCGCACCGAAGGTGAACACCCCCGCCAGGCCGTCGCGGAAGATCGCGCTGGCGATCAGGAAACCGACAGTGCGTCGATCCACCGCCCACAGCTCGCGCAGATCCCGCCCGAGTACCCGGTACGAGCCGAAGAATCCGGCCTTCGCCGCACCGGGATCAGCGTTGGTTTGCGGTAATTCGGGCACGGCGAACAGCACCGGCAGGGCGAATGCGGCGAACCAGACCGCGGCCAGCATCGCCACCAATCGAATATTCGTACCGTCATCGCTGGGCACGCCGAGCAGACCGCGGTTGTCGCCGTGACCGGAGATGAAGCCGAAGTAGCTGATCAACAGGATGAAGATACCGCCGAAATAGCCCATGGCCCAACCGAATCCGGAGACCCGACCGACATCTGCCGGGGTGGATACCTGGCGCAGCATGGCGTTGTAGGGCACGCCGGCCAATTCGAAGAACGCGGAGCCGAAGCCGAGCAGGACGAGGCCGAACCAGAAGTCGCGATAGTCGTCGTGGACGAAGAACATCAGCGCCATCGTCAGGACGGTCAGCGCGGTCAGCACGCCGAGTGAGCGTTTGCGTTTCGCACTCGCGTCGAAACGCTGACCGCTGACCGGCGCGGTGAGCGCGACCGCGAAACCCGCGATACCGAGGGCCCAGCCGAGCCACGCGCTCGGCGATACACCGCCCGGCAGATCGTCGCCGACCTTATCGGTGAGGTACACCGAGAAGACGAAGGTCAGGATCACAGCATTGAATGCCGAAGCCCCCCAGTCCCACAGCCCCCACGACACGACCTGCGCGCGCCCGGCGGCCTGCCCGACGATCGCCCGCGCGTCAACCTCCGGCACATCCGTCACCCGGCCACCACCCTCATCGAATCGCTGCGCGATGCGGCGCTCATGGGCGCAGCCTAGTGCGGATTTCCCCAGCGGGCGGGTCAAGTCTCGATACCACATTTACTATGCACTCAGTTGCATATTACTGGGTGTAACGATAACCTGACGTCGTGGCACTCGAACATGCGCTGCTGGTATCGCTGACCGAGCGCGCCGGTTCGGGTTATGAGCTGGCGCGCCGCTTCGACAAGTCCATCGGCTTCTTCTGGTGTGCCACCCATCAGCAGATCTATCGCGTGCTCAAGCGCATGGAGGAATCCGGCTGGCTCAGCAGCGAGACAGTGGTCCAGGCGGGCAGGCCCGATAAGAAGGTCTACACGGTGGACGAGGCGGGCCGCGCCGAACTGGCGCGCTGGATCGCCGCACCGACCGACACGTCGATGCCGCGCAATGAGCTCGGCGTGAAGATCCGCGCGGCCGCACACGGCGATATCGGCGCGCTCTGCGATGAGGTCGCCCGGCATCGCGAGCAGCACAATCAGCGCCTCGAACTGTTTCGGCTGATAGAAAAGCGCGACTTTCCGGCACCGGATCAGCTCTCCGATACCCCCTTGCATCAGTACCTCGTGCTGCGCGCGGGCATCCGCGTGGAGTCCGGATTCGTCGAATGGTGTGACGAAGTACTGCACGCCCTGCAACCTGGTACAACAGCCCCGCACGCGGATCCGGAGAAAGATGAGACTCAGCAATGAGTTCGTTCCGCCATCTTTTCGAGCCCCTCGATCTCGGCTTCACCACGCTGCGCAATCGCGTGATCATGGGGTCGATGCATACCGGCCTGGAGGATCGCGCGTGGGATACCAACCGGCTCGCCGCCTATTTCGCGGAACGGGCCCGCGGCGGTGTCGGTCTCATCATCACCGGCGGCTACGCTCCGAATCGCACCGGCTGGCTGCTGCCGTTCGGCGCGAAACTCACCAATAAGTCCGAGGCCTACCGGCACCGGGTGATCACCAGGGCCGTACACGAAGAGGGCGGCAAGATCGCCGTCCAGATCCTGCACGCGGGCCGTTATTCCTATATGCCGGGCAGTGTTTCGGCATCCTCGATCAAGGCTCCGATCAATCCGTTCCGGCCGCGCAAGCTCTCCGCGCGCGGGGTCGAGCGGACCATCGACGACTACGCGCGCTGTGCGAAGCTGGCCCAGTTCGCGGGCTACGACGGCTGCGAAATCATGGGCGGTGAAGGCTATTTCATCAACCAGTTCCTCGCGCCGCGCACGAATAAACGCACCGACAAGTGGGGTGGCTCACCGGAGAACCGGCGCCGCCTCGCGGTGGAGATCGTGCGCCGCACCCGCGCGGCGGTAGGGCCCGACTTCATCATCGTATTCCGTTTGTCCATGGCCGAATTCATCGAGAATGGGCAGACTTTCTACGAAATCGTCACGTTGGCAAAGGAACTCGAGACGGCTGGCGCCAGCATCCTGAATACCGATATCGGCTGGCACGAGGCGCGGGTGCCGACCATCGTCACCTCGGTGCCGCGCGCGGCCTTCGTCGAATTCACCGCGAAGATCAGCGAGCAGGTGAGCATTCCGGTCTGTGCGTCCAACCGGATCAATATGCCCGAGATCGCCGAGGAGATCCTCGCTCGCGGTGACGCGCAATTGGTTTCGCTGGCGCGGCCGTTACTCACCGATCCGGAATGGGTGAACAAGGCGCGGGCGAACCGGGTCGACGAGATCAATACCTGCATCGCATGCAATCAGGCATGCCTGGACCACGCCTTCCAGCACAAGACGGTCTCGTGCCTATTGAATCCGCGCGCGGGTCACGAAACCGAACTGAAGCTCCTGCCGACCCGGCGCACCAAACGTGTCGCGGTCGTCGGCGCGGGACCGGCCGGACTTTCGGCGGCGGTGAATCTCGCCGAACGGGGCCACCGGGTCGATCTTTTCGAGGCCGATGACAAGGTCGGCGGGCAGTTCGATATCGCCCGGCGCATTCCGGGCAAGGAGGAGTTCAACGAGTCGATCCGCTACTACACCAGGATGCTGGAGGTCACCGGTGTGACCCTGCACCTGAACAAGCGGGTCACCGCGGCGGAGTTGCTCGAGGCGCGCTACGACGAGATCGTGCTGGCCACCGGCGTGCGCCCGCGCATTCCGGATATCCCCGGCATCGACCATCCGATGGTGCTGTCCTATGCCGAACTGGTGCGCGAGGAGCGGCCGGTCGGCAAGCGCGTCGCCGTCATCGGAGCGGGTGGCATCGGCTACGACGTGAGCGAATTCCTCACCGTCGAAGGACATCCCGCCCTCGAGCTCGACGAGTGGAAGCAAGAGTGGGGCATCGACTCCGCCGATGACCAGGCCCGCGGCCAGCTCACCGAGCCCAAGCCGGCCCCCGCCGCCCGCGAAGTCGTACTGCTGCAACGCAAGTCGACCCCCTTCGGCAAGGATCTCGGCAAGACCTCCGGCTGGGTGCACCGGGCAGCACTGAAGGCGAAAGGTGTCGAGCACGTCGGCGGTGTCAACTACGAACGCATCGACGACCACGGCCTGCACATCAGCTTCGGCGAGAAACGCCAACGCCCCCAACTGATCCCGGTCGACAATGTCATCATCTGCGCAGGCCAGGAATCCGTACGCGACCTCGAAGAGCCCCTGCGCGCGGCAGGCGCCGATATCCACCTGATCGGCGGCGCCGACTTGGCGGCCGAACTCGACGCCAAGCGCGCCATCGATCAGGGCACGCGACTCGCGGCCCGCCTGTAGCGACGCCCATGAGGTCCACGCGCGGGATTTCGCCCCCGCGATCGCGTGCGTGGGAGGGGCGTACTCCGCCGCACCCTGTGGTCCTGGACCTTTGACCACCATGCATTGGTGTAGGCAAACGTCGAAAGGGGCATGGGCTGGACACCCGTTCTCAGCGAAATCTCGCGGACCCCGTCGAATCGTGGCGAATGGGTGGTGCGGCCACCTGGTACTCGGATCCCCTAGGCTTCTGGCGTGAGCTTGCCCTCTCCTACCTCTGAAAATCGTGCGGTTGTCACCGGTGCCTCGTCCGGCATCGGCACCGCGCTGGCCGCCGAGCTGGCTGCTCGCGGGTATTCGTTGATCCTGGTTGCGCGGCGCGGTGAGGTGTTGACCGAACTCGCGCAGCGGCTGACGTTGGCGCATGGGATTACCGCGGAGGTGCGGGCGGTCGATCTGGCCGATCGGACGGCACGAGGGACGCTGGTGGAGGAGTTGGCGACGCGCGATATTTCGATCCTGTGCAATAACGCCGGTATCGCGACCTTCGGTGCGGTCGCCGAATTGGATCCGGCGTATGAGCGGGACCAGATGGAGCTCAATGCCGTCGCGGTGCACGACCTCACCTTGGCTATCCTGCCCGGCATGATCGCACAGCGTGCCGGGGGCATCCTGATCAGCGGTTCGGCGGCGGGCAATATGCCGATTCCGAACAACGCCACCTATGCGGCGAGCAAGGCCTTCGCCAATACCTTCTCCGAATCGCTGCGCGGTGAACTGAAGGGCTCCGGCGTGCACGTCACCTTGCTCGCCCCAGGTCCGGTCCGTACCGAAACCCCGGATCCGGCCAACGCCTCCATCGTCGACCGAATGGTGCCCGATTTCATGTGGGTCACCTCCGAATACACGGCCAAACTCTCCATCGATGCCCTGGCCCGCAACAAAATGCGCGTGGTCCCGGGCCTGATCAGCAAGGGCATGAGCGTCGCAGGCCAATACGCCCCCCGCGCCCTCACCGCCCCGGTCGCAGGTGCGTTCTATAGGAAGCTCGGCGGCTGACGAGCAGCGCGCCGATATTGCGGTCAGCGCCACCGCGGCCGGTAGCGCGATCAATTCCGCGCATCGCACACATCCAACAGCGGCGGGCGGGCGGCAGGTGGGGCGAACTGCCGTCGCCGGACCAGTCGGTTTCAGCGGCGGTCAGCGCCGCGTCACAGCGCTGATCAGCAACCCGTCAGGAAACGTTTCGGGTGCGTCAAGGATCCGTCAGCGTCACCCATGATCAATAGGAGCCGGCGTAGTCCTGGTATCGGCCCCGCATGCCAGAGAAAGCGGGGGCACATCCAGGAGAATCACGTGACGCTGCTCGAAATCTTCCCGTCGCTACGATCGGGAATGCCTTCGCGCCTCGACTCCGCGGTTTGGCCGCGGGACACCCATTACGACGGCGACGGCAGGATCACCCTCGGCGGGGTCGCCCTCGCCGATATCGCCGACCAGTACGGCACCGCAACCTACGTGCTCGATGAGCATGAGGTCCGCACCCGCTGCCGCGCCTACAAGAAGACCTTCCCGGAGGCCGAGATCATCTATGCGGGCAAGGCGCTGATGGTCCGCGCGGTCGCGGAGTGGGTTACCCAGGAAGGACTTTCGGTCGACGTATGCTCCGCGGGTGAACTGGCCATCGCCATGGCGGCCGGTGTCGATCCGAAGCGGATCGTATTGCACGGCAATGGCAAATCCTTCGACGAACTCGAAACCGCCGTGCGTGTCGGCGTCGGCCGGATCGTGGTCGATTCGATGGCCGAGATCACCCTGCTCTCCGCACTGGCCACCCGAACACTGCAGATCCTGCTGCGACTATCCCCTGACATCGACGTGCATGGGCATCAGGCCACGAAAACCGGTGTGCTGGACCAGAAATTCGGTTTTCCGCTCGGCAGCGATATGGCCGCCGAGGCGGTTGAGCGCATTATGCGCCAGCCGAACCTCGAGTTGATCGGCTTGCACTGCCATCTCGGTTCGCAAATCTACGATCCGGACCACTACGGCGAGGCAGTGCGCCGGATGATCGGCGAACTAGCAAGGGTCCGTGCCGATTACGGCCGCATCCTGACCGATCTGGACCTCGGCGGCGGACATGCGGTCGCCTACCGCAGCGGCGACGCCGAAATGAATCTGACCGAACTCGCCGACATCATCGACGACGCCCTGGACGCGGCTTGCGCGCGCTATCACTTCCCGCGCCCGAATATCGCTATGGAACCGGGTCGCGCCATCGTCGCACGCGCCGGCGTGACGCTGTATCGCGTGCTGTCGATCAAGCACATCGCCGGCGGCCGGACCTACGTCACCGTCGACGGCGGTATGGGCGATAACGCCCGTGTCGCACTGTATGGCGCGAATTACGAAGTGGTCGTTGCCAATCGGCATCCCTGCGGCCCACAGATGATCGCGACCGTGGCGGGTCGCTACTGCGAGGCGGGCGATGTGCTGGCCACTGATGTCCGACTCCCGGCCGACCTGCGCCCCGGCGAGGTGCTTGCCGTACCGTGCACGGGCGCCTACCACCACAGCCTCGCCTCGTCCTACAACAGCGTCGGCCGACCACCGGTCATCGCGGTTCGCGACGGACGCGCCCGCCAACTGATCCGCCGCGAAACCACCGACGATCTCCTCGTCCGCGATATCGGCCGCTGACCCGGCTCCGGATCGGACACCACGAACACCGCATCCTCCAGCTCACCGCTGAGCGGGTGCGGACCGACCCGAATGGGGCGAGGCAGCGGGCGTCGATCCTGGGTTCGGACCGCGATCAAGTCCGGGCTTTGTTCCAGATGGAAACCGGGATCGCTCTTGGTCCCGAAATTTGCGGTAGGCAGGAGAACGCCTTATCCGCGACCGCCCGAGCATCGCCGAAAAATAGCGCTGACTTGGGCTGATGTATCGAGTACTCGAAAACTGGCGGACGCACCGACCGCGGCGTCGGCGGGTCCGGACTTCCACGCACGCTCAGCGCTTGCGGGTACCGAAAAGGCTGCGGCTGATCTCCCGCCCCGCGGCGGTCGCGGCCGAACGCAGGAAGCTCTTCACCGCGGGATTTCTCATAATGCGCTCGGCCACGGATTCCTCCGCGGCAGTTGCCTTCGACCGCCCCGGAGCCGGCGCCGCCTCCACATTCCGCTGTGCCGCGGCGAGCTTCGCGGCCAAGATCTCGTAGGCCGATTCGCGATCGACGGTCTGGCCGTACTTCGCGGCCAGCGCGCTGGACAGGCTCCGCGACTTGATCTGCTCGGCGCCGATGGTGTCCATCAGCGAGCGCGGTGGCTGAATCCTGGTCCACGCCACAGGGGTCGGGGCGCCCCGCTCGGCGAGCACCGTCACGATCGCCTCACCGGTACCCAACGAGGTGAGCGCCTGCTCGAGGTCGTAGACATCGGTCTTCGGGTAGGTGCGCACGGTCTTGGACAGCGCCTTCTGATCGTCGGGAGTGAAGGCGCGCAGCGCATGCTGGATGCGCGCACCCAGTTGGGAAAGCACCGAATTCGGAATATCGGTGGGCAGCTGGGTGCAGAAGAAGACGCCGACGCCCTTGGACCGGATCAGCTTGACCGTCTGCTCCACCTGCTCCAGGAAGGCCCTCGAGGCATCCACGAACAGCAGATGCGCCTCGTCGAAAATGAAGACCAGCTTGGGCTTTTCGATATCGCCGACCTCGGGCAGCGTCTGGAACAGATCGGCAAGCACCCACATCAGGAAGGTCGAGAACATCACCGGCCGCGCCGCCTGCGCACCGAGTTCGAACAGCGTGATCACGCCCTGACCGCCCGCGGTGCGCACCAGATCGGCCGGATCCAGTTCGGGTTCACCGAAGAAGGTGTCACCGCCGTCGGCCTCGAGATTCACCAGCGCACGCAGGATCACCCCCGCGGTCGCCGTCGACACCCCACCGATGCCCTCGAGATCTTGCTTGCCCTCCGGACTGGTGAGGTGGGTGATGACCGCGCGCAGATCCTTCAGATCCAGCAGACCCAGGCCCGCCGTATCCGCCCAGTGGAAAATCAGCCCGAGCGTGGACTCCTGAGTTTCGTTGAGCCCCAATATCTTACTGAGCAGCACCGGCCCGAATGCGGTGATCGTCGCGCGGATCGGCACGCCGACACCACCGGTGCCGAGCGAGACGAATTCGGTCGGATAGCCGGCTGGGGCCCAGTCCGGCGCACCGGTCTCTGCCGCCCTGGCGGTGATCTTCGCATTCGCCTGCCCCTGCTGTGCGAGCCCCGACAGGTCGCCCTTGATATCGGCGAGCACCACCGGAACCCCGGCCCGCGACAGTTGTTCGGCGATGCCCTGGAGCGTTTTCGTCTTACCGGTACCGGTCGCACCGGCGACCAGCCCGTGCCGGTTCATGGTGCGCATCGGAATCCGCACGCGCGCAGTCTGATCCGCGACGCCGTCCACGACAACAGTGCCCAATTCCAGTGCCGCGCCGTCGAACGCGTACCCCGCCGCGATCTGCTGCGCCACCGACTGTCCCGCGGCCTTCGCGATGTTATTCGCCGCCAACCGCGCGGATTCCGCCGCGTCCGCGCTGGCAGCCGCGGTCTGCGCCGTAGCGGCGACCTTCGATTGCGCGGCCTCGGCCTGTGCCACCGCATTCGGATCCGCGGTCGCGGCGGTCGCTGCCTGCTCGGCCAATTCGCGTTCGGCGGCCTCGGCTGCGGCAACCGCCGCCGCAGCCACGCGCGCTGCCTCCTCGGCCGCTTTCCGCAGTGCGGCCGCCTTCTCCTGAGGGGTAGTCATCGCGCGTCCTCCGTCTGGTCTGCCCCTGACTGCTTCCACAGTGTTAGCTGTCGTGCCGAAAACGCATCCGCCGATCCCCCGCAAACTCTATCGCCGCTGCTCCCCCAAGACGGCTCAACCCACTGGTGACATGCACTTTTACGCAAACAGCATCGGCCGCAACCGCCGGTTTCGAGCGAAGCGAGAGCGAGAGTATGCGCTGTGCGCGGCCCGTCGCGCATCCGCGTGGCCATACCCCATGCGACGCAGTCGCGGGTCTCGGCTGGTCCGATGCGCGACATCCGGGCCACGAACACGCGATGCGGGAGGCATCGCCGATCAATACGGCTGATGTTGCCGGAGTGCCCGAGAAATATGCGGTGTCGAATTCGACGCTTGTTGATACACGAATGCGCTGCGGCAACGCGGCAAGGTGAGCCCGGTCGGTCACGACCACGGCTACTGTGTGTCCAGTGAGCGACAAGTACGTGGTGTGGATGGATTGTGAGATGACCGGCCTGCGCCTCGACAGCGACAAGCTGATCGAGGTGGCCGCCCTCGTGACCGACAGCGACCTCAATATCCTCGGTGACGGCGTGGATATCGTCATTCACGCCGATGACGCGGCGCTGGCCGCTATGCCGCAGGTGGTCGCCGATATGCACGCACGTTCGGGCCTGACCGAGGAAGTGCGCCGCTCCGCGGTCACCCTCGCCGACGCCGAGCAGCAGGTACTCGACTACATCCGCGAATACGCCCCGACCGCGGGCACGGTCCCACTGGCCGGCAATTCCATCGCGACCGACCGCGGCTTCATCGCCCGCGATATGCCCGCACTCGACGCGCATCTGCACTACCGGATGATCGATGTGAGCTCCATCAAGGAGCTGTGCCGCCGCTGGTACCCGCGCATCTACTTCGGCCAGCCGGAGAAGGGCCTGACCCACCGCGCGCTGGCCGATATCAAGGAATCCATCCGCGAACTGGAGTACTACCGGCGTACGGCCTTCGTCGCCGCACCCGGTCCGTCGACCGCGGAGATCACCGCCATCGCGAACGAACTGAGCGGTGGCGCCGGGGCAGCCGATACGCCCCAGCAAAACGCCACGTCAGAAACCGATTAGGGACTCGAGGGGTTGACACGCTAATATCTACCGCGCTGGTAATTCACCGGCGATGGTGAGTGTAGTTCAGTTGGTAGAGCACCAGGTTGTGATCCTGGCTGTCGCGGGTTCGAGTCCCGTCACTCACCCCAACGCCAGAGTGCGTGAGCCGTCCCTCCGAGGCGGTTCAC
The DNA here is from genome assembly GCF_054065835.1 of Nocardia citri. Lineage (NCBI taxonomy): Bacteria > Bacillati > Actinomycetota > Actinomycetes > Mycobacteriales > Nocardiaceae > Nocardia > Nocardia citri. The sequence goes on along the minus strand of NZ_JBSUQM010000005.1, from coordinate 207,513 downwards.
GCATTCTGACCAGCGGATTCTTTGCCATCGATAGTGTCATACGCTGAGATCCGACTCATCGCGTCGCGCCGATTCCACGCAACCCGCAGGTCCGTATCCGCGCTCGGGGAGATCGAAGACGTCCGGCTCAGCCGCCTGCATCTGATATCTCCGGATGCCCACGAAACCGCAGAACACGCGATCGTCGCACCGGTGGATAAGCCGCCGGCGCCGCCGCGCGACGTCGTTACTTTCCCGCGGCGAGGACTTCGAATGAATCGCGGTAAGGAGCGCTACCGAACCGGTTGAAAATCGCGTAGCGCCAGGCCCCGTCGTCATCTCTGCGCATAACGTCGACAGAGGTGCCGGAGTCGGCAATACCGTCGCGGTGACGCAACTCCCAGTCGACGACGGTCATGGCGACATTGTCTGCGACATAAGCGTGTCGAACGGTCGACTCGAGTCGGGCACCATTGAGCCAGGCTTCCACCGCGGCGTCGCGTGCGTCGATAGTCGACTCCACACCGGGCTCGACTGCGAAGACAGCGGTGGACTCGAACAGGGAACTCCAACGGTCGCCGTCGCCGGCGTTGGCCGCGTCCCGAAACTTTTGGACGAGATTGCCGACCAGACCGTCGAGCGCTTCGTCGGGAGCCCCGAGGACGCGCGGCGCGTCAGCGGGGCCGCTTCCGGATCCGTTATCGATGAGGCACCGCCAGACGCCGTCAGCGTCGCGCCTACCCAGGTCACAGGCGCGGCCTGACGCGCGGTGCAGTGCCCCGGAGGTTGCGTCGCGGGTGAGGATTGTCCATTCGACCAGGAGGATCGCCACATCTTCGGCGACGAGCACGCCCCCGAGGTTGGCTTCGAGCGATTCGAATCCGGTGCCCCCATGCTCCTGCTCGTATGGCTTCATCGTGGTGCCCGGCTCGGTGACGACGATGGATTGCGGATCGAACGCTTCTTGCAGCGCTGCCGCGTCACCTGCATTGAGCGCAGTACTGAAACGGCGTGTCAGGAATCCGACTCGTGCGTCGTTCTCTTCGTATGTGTTCACGTCACGACCTTCTGTTGCTCGCCCGGTGAGCTGCTGGCTGCCGCATGCCACCGGTCCGGGGGTGGTTATCGCTCACTTCGCGGGTGCGGTGTACGTCAATTCACCTCCCAGTGCGTGATCGACGTCACATAATTAGGATGTAGTATACTGGATACAGTTTCGGAGGAGCATGATGACTGCTCGCGTTGTTAGTCTCGAAACCGCTATTGAACAAGCCGGGGGAGCCACGCAGCTGCTGCGCAGTTCCACAATCGGCCCCTTCCCTTTTCCCAACGTCCCGCCCGAGTTCTCGAACTGGCGCGATGAAATTCGGGCATGGAAGGACGGTGTGGCGCTTCTCGAACTGTCACATCACATGACCGAGATCCATCTGAGTGGGCCCGACGTCCTGCCGTTCCTCAAAGCCTTCTCGGTCAACAAACTCGACACGTTCCCCGTGCGCAGGGCGAAGCAGATCGTTTTCGCCGCACCTGACGGCAATCTCATCGCTGATGCGATCTTCGTTCGCGAGGAGGAGGATTTCTTTCGCATTGTCGGCCTACCCCAGGCCGGCGACGACTGGTTGATGTTCAACCTCGAGCGCGGCGACTGGAACATCAAGGCTGTGAAGAAAGAGCGCGGAGTGATCCCGCGTGACGTCTTCCGCATCCAGATTCAGGGACCCAACGCGCTGCCTTTGATGACCGAGGTCGCAGACGAGCCGCTGCCAAATGTTGCGTTCTTCGGAGTCGGTGAGGTCACAGTCGCCGGCCAACGGATTCGCGCGCTACGGCACGGCATGGCCGGCACGGCAGGTTTCGAGTTGTATGGCCCGTGGGATTCGCAGTGGGCGGTGCGTGAAGCGCTTGCCGTTGCCGGCGAGAAGTACGGCCTGCGAAAGGTGGGCGACCTCGCCTACCGAGTCACTGCCCAAGAGTCGGGGTGGCTCCCTCAGACCATGCCGCCGATCTACTCCGGCGATTACTTCGCCGAGTTCCGTCAGTGGCTGGACTCGAACTCCTTCGAAGCAAACGCATCACTGGGCGGCAGCTTTTCCTCGGATCGCATCGAGGACTACTACGTTGACCCACTCGAGCTCGGGTACGGTCTTGTCATCGACTGGAACCGTGACTTCATCGGTCGCGAAGCGCTCGAAGCAAAGAAGGCGAATCCCAAGCGCAAGAAGGTAGCGCTGGAGTGGCACAACTCCGATGTCGCCGATGCCATCACGTCGTCGTTGTTCGCCAAGGAGGGAACCGGAGCGCGATTCATGGCGCTTCCCAATCTCTTGTATGCGGTATGGGAATACGACTCGGTGCTCGATGGCGATCGCCTGGTCGGCACATCGCAGTGGGCCTCCTACACTTCCAACGCACAACACGTGATCTCCTCCGCGCTCTTGGCGATCGAGGATGCCGTGCCCGGGAGAGAGCTCACTCTGCTGTGGGGAGAGTCCGACTCCAAGCGCCCTGTCGTCGATGCGCACGAACTGCGCACGATCCGGGTGACAGTCGCCGAAGCTCCCTACTTCGAGAAGGTCATCAAGACCCGCGAGCAATAAGTGCTACCGCACTCTCGCACGGGTGATCGCCGGTAGCAGACCAAAGTAGTTCGCGCGCAACAATTCCCGGTCGGCGACACGCCTCCGGACACGCAGCAGGCGGGCCGCATCGCGTGCGGCGATGCGGCCCGTTCCTCGTCCGCGAGCACTTGATCGGTTGTCACACGAGCACTGTCGTAGATCGTCGCCTCGAGAACCGGTTGTTCGCGGGCCGCTGCTGCGCGCCGCGTTCGGCAGCGCTCTCGCGGCGACGCTCAGTTGCGCGTAGGGCGCTTCCTAGCGGTTGTCGGCGTTGCCCGCCTTCCACTCCGGCCATGGAATATTCCAGTCACCGAGTCCGTCCACACCCGAAAGCGTGCCGCCCACGGTGTTCTTGACGATGGTGATGTCGCCGCGCTTGGCGTTCTGCAGCACCCACAGCGCGTTCGCCGGGCTCAGGTTCAGGCAGCCGTGGCTGGTGTTCGAATAGCCCTGCGCTCCGACCGACCACGGCGCGGAGTGAAAGAAGATGCCGGAGTAGGAAAGTCGGGTCGCGTAGTCGACCGGCGTCTTGTAGCCGTTCGGCGAGCTCACCGCGACGCCGTAGGTCGATGAGTCCATGATGATGCGGTCGAAGCGGTCGCCGACGATGTAGATGCCGTTGTCGGTCGGGGTGCTGTCCTTGCCCATCGAGGTGGGCATGGTCCGCACCACCTGACCGTTCATCTCCACCGTCACCTGCTTGGTGTTGTCATCGGCGGTGAAGATCGTCGGATCGCCGATGGTGAAGAACGAGTGGATATTGTCCTGGCCGTACAGTCCGTTGCCGAGATCCCGCCCGTAGACGTTCACATCGATGGTGATCTTGGTGCCCGGCGCCCAGAAATGCTCCGGCCGCCACCGGACCTCGCGCTTGTTCACCCAATAGAACGCACCCTCGACCGGCGGCTCGGTGGTGATCTTGATCGCGTTCTGCGCGGCCTTGCGGTCCGGGATGTTCTCGTCGAACTGCACGGCCACCGGCTGGCCGATGCCGACCACTTCGCCCTCGCCGGGCAACAAAAACGGCTTGGTCTGGCTGTCCGGGGAGCTGGTGGTGAAGCTCAACACACTGGAATTCGCACCGCCGAGGCCGATCGCATCGGCCGTCAACTTGTAGGTCTTGCCGTAACCGAGGACCTCGGTGGTCTCCCAGGTCCGCCCGTCCGCGGCCAGCTTGCCTGCGACCGGAGCACCCTGCGGATTGGCCAATGTCACGTTGGTGAACTTGCCATCGTCGACCTTGAAGGTCAGCGGCACGCCCGGCGAAATCCCGATGTCACCGTCCTTGACCGGGGAAAGCAGCTTGGGCTTCATCAGCTCGGTGATCGGATTACGGTCGATGACGACCGTCGAGGCGTCGGTGGCGTTGGACGACGAACACGCCGTCAAGGCCAGCGTCAACACCGCTCCTACGATTATCGGTCCTGTGATCTTTCTCATCAACCGATGTCGACGCCGACCAACGCTCATAACCAAACCCCGTTTCAAGTCCCGATGCACCAGGGCACCGACGGCTCGGATCCAACCCGACCACGCTCCTCCCGCAACGCCGACGGAGTTCGGTTCGGATCACGCTCCAGACATTCTGACAGCTGAAACGGGTCCGATCCACTGTGAAATCACTCCGCCGCAGGCGAGTTCCACCGGTAAGATCACCCACACCCCACCGGGTGTTAACACCCCTCTCGAGCTCCCTTATCGCCCCCGGTCAGAAACCGATTTCACTTATGGGTGTTCGGCCTGTTAATGTTTGTCCCGCACCGGAACACGGAGCACAGCAAGATCCGCGCCATTAGCTCAATTGGCAGAGCAGCTGACTCTTAATCAGCGGGTTCGGGGTTCGAGTCCCTGATGGCGCACCACAGCAAAATCCCCCGTGAGCGGCAGGGCCGCCCACGGGGGATTTTTCACTTCATCAATCCGGTTACGCGCGGCCATCGAAGCGATAACGCCGGGCGCGTTGTTGATCATCACTATCTGGCCCATGGCGGACTGATGACGGTTCCGTCGAGCAGTTCAGGCGGCCAGCCAACTGGTGGACGAACTCGTGCGCAAGGGTTACGCCGAACGCAACGCGCACCCCGACGATGCGCGCGCCAGGTTGATCACGCTGACCGCGAAGGGGTCGGCCTGCACGCGCGCGGCCGATGCCGCCGCGGCCGAATTCGCCGACCAGTGGGCATCGGTTTTGGGCGATTCCACGGTGGCCGAATTGCGTAACGTTTTGACCCGCGTGGTGGGCAACCGGAAGGGTCCGCCCAGCCTCTTGGTGACCAAATCGAGACAAAGTGGCCTGCATTACCCGGAAATTTCCGTGACCTGTGTCACATCACGTTTAACAGCAAACTCCCAGCATAGATGGGGTTTCAAGGAACGCGACCTGGGCTTTCCAAGATCGGCAACCCCCGCCATTCACTATTCGTTCACGCTGCGTTAACCGACTGTGACCAAGCTGAGACCAGGTCCGAAACAGACCTGCAGTTTGGTTACACCAGGAGCAATCCACACACAGTCGGAAAGCGACCGCAACAGCAGATGGGTTTCACCCACCGCGGTCGCCGGAGATGCCAGCGGCACCACAGCCCGTGACCGCATTCTCCTCCGCTCGACAGCGGCACCCGCCGGGAACCGACCCCGGGTGGCTTTCACCGCGTCGTGCGCCAGGGCTCGCCTGGCCTTCACAACAAAACCCGAAAACAGCATACGAACCGATTCAGGCGGGCCTTCCCACCGGGTGCCCCGTCGGAGATCCGCGCTGCCTCAACCGGGCCGGATCGCCTCTCTGGACACGATCAAGGAACTGATTTCGAAATGCTCGACAAACGCCTCCCCTCTTTCCGCCGCCCTTCGCTGCGTGACGGTGTCACCTTCATGGTCGCCGCAGCCGGTGTCATCGCCGTCGGCACATCCTCCGTAGTCGCGCTGGCCGACGACAGCGTTCCGTCGCGCATCGCCATGGTCTCCGAGCAGCAGCCCGCCCCCGCGGCCGCTCCCACGGCTGCTCCCGCGGCCGCACCTGCGGTCGAGCCCGTGGCCGCGGCCACGCCGGTCGACGCCCCGATCATTCCCACCCTGCCCGCGCTGCCACCGATCCCCAGCCTGACCCCGCCGCCGCCTCCGGCCCCGGTCTACGAGGACAACCTCGACGGCTGGATCCACCACGCCCTCGACATCATGGCCGCGCAGGGCATCCCGGGCAGCTACAACGGCATCTACCGCAACATCATGCGTGAATCCGGCGGCAACCCCCAGGCCATCAACCTCTGGGACTCCAACGCCGCCGCCGGCATCCCGTCCAAGGGCCTGCTCCAGGTGATCGACCCGACCTTCAACGCCTACCACGTCGACGGCACCGCCTGGGACATCTGGGATCCGGTCGCCAACATCACCGCAGCCTGCAACTACGCGGCTCACCGCTACGGCTCGATGGACAACGTCAACTCGGCGTACTGATCCGCAGCTGCTCGACAATGCCTCCCCGCCTACCGGTGGGGAGGCATTGTCGTAGGGTCGACCAGGACAGACCACCCTCGATGTGGATTGCGCCATGACCGATTACGCCCACTCCGACCACGCGTCGAAAAGCCGCGCCGAGAAGGCGCGCCGCCTCGCCACCTATATCTGGGATCGCGGCATCACCGGAACGGAACTGCTACAGATGCCGGCGGCGATCCGCCGGAAACTGGCGCGCACGGCCGAGACGAATCCACCGAGCACCGACGAGACGTGGACAACGGTGGCGAAATTGCTCGACGAGAAGGCCGCCTGGGCTGCTCGGCATCCGAATCATCCTGCGGCACAACGCAATAACAGCGACGAAAAGCTGCTGTGGGTGAAGCCGCCGATCACCCCGTGGTGATTCAGCAACCGAGTTCGGCCTCGACGGCCACCTTGTCGGCCAGCGATTGCAACGCACGCGCCTCCGCGGGCGTCATTTGATCGACGAAAATCCGGCGCACCAGTTCGACATGGTTCGGCGCCGCCTTTGCGAGCACCTTGCGCCCCTGCGCGGTGAGTTCGACCAGAATCCCTCTGGCGTCGTCCTCGGCCGGGCGCCGGTCGACGAGTCCGCGAGCAGCCATGCGCGCCAAGTGTTTCGAGAGTCTGCTCTTCTCCCAGCAGACTTCCGCGGCCAATTCCTTGGCGCGCAGACAGCCACCGGGCGCAGCCGATAACGGCACCAGGAGTTCGTAGTCGGCGGCGGACAGGCCGTCCTGCGCCAGCCCGGCCGACAGCGCCGCGTCCAGTCGCTGGCGCAGCCGGATGAAGGCCTGCCAGGTCTGCTGCTCGTCATCGCTCAACCAACGCACCACGGGAATTATCCTAGCCAGCGTTTGGTTGACATGGACACCAACTACTCAGGAGGTGCCCATGCCGGCCATCACCGTTCCCGACATCATGGTGTTGCCGCGACTGCCCCGCCCCACGGATTCGACGCGGGAACGGCAGGTGCGCGGCATCAGCACCGCACACCAGCAGCGCGAAGGCGCAGGCTTCGAAGTACGCAGGCCATTCCCGAGCATGGATCTGCGCTCGGCCGATCCGTTCATCCTGCTCGACCAGATGGGTCCGATCGCCTATGAGCCGTACGAGGCCAAAGGCGCGCCGTGGCATCCGCATCGCGGCTTCGAGACCGTCACCTACGTCATGGACGGCACCATGGTGCACCACGATTCCAACGGCGGCGGTGGCGTCATCAGCGAGGGCGACACCCAATGGATGACTGCCGGTTCCGGCATCCTGCACGATGAACTGCCCGCCGAGAATTTGGTCATCGCGGGCGGCTGGTTCCACGGCATCCAACTGTGGGTCAATCTGCCGCGCGCGCAGAAGATGGCCGCACCGCGCTATCAGGATTTGCGCGGCAGTGAATTGACGCTGGTCAGTTCAGACGACGGTGGCGCACTGGTGCGCATTATCGCCGGCGAGATCGGCGGCTTCGCGGGTCCGGGTTCGACCTACACCCCGATTGCCTACGCACACGCCTCCATCACCCCGGGCGGTGAACTGGAAACCCCTTGGCCGCAACGGTTTACCGCAATGGCATACGTACTGTCCGGCAGCGGAACCGTGGGCGCCGAGCGCCGACCGATCAGTGACGGACAACTCGCGGTATTCGGTCCCGGCGACTCGATCACCGTCGCCGCGGATGCGTTGCAACACAACCGCACCGGCGACCTGGAGGTCCTGCTGCTCGGTGGCCTGCCGATCAAAGAGCCTGTGGTGCAATACGGTCCGTTCGTCATGAACACCCGCGCCGAAATCATCCAAGCAATGGAGGATTACCAGGCCGGACGCATGGGTAATATTCCTGCCGAACATCTGACGGGTAGGCGGTTGGGCGAATAACGGATGAAGGGGCATTGTCCCCTAATGCCCCTAATTGTTTTGCTGCGCGGTTGACAAGTACGCGGCCCGTCACAACAGTGGATGCGGCGTCTCCCCCCTGGACGCTACTCCACCGCAGCACACAAACAGAGGAATATATGAACGTTCGCCGGCTTACCGTCAGCATTGCCGCCGCAGGACTCGCCTTCCTAGCGGCACCGGCAGCCCTGGCCGACGTCCCCACCGGTTCCGCCGGCACGGGCTCATCCGCCGTCGATACCGGATCGGCCGCGACCGGTTCGGCGGGCTTGTCCCAGACCGGCTCGGCCGGTGGCGCATTCGCCAATTGTGATGAAGCCCGCGCGGCCGGCCGGGCGCCGCTGTTCCGCGGGGAACCGGGCTATCAGCCCTCCCTCGATCCGGACGGCGACGGCTTCGCCTGCCCGACTGTCTGATAGCCCTGAAACGTAAAACACCCGGTGTGGCCGTGGCCACACTGGGTGTTTTACGTTTCGGCTCAGCGGAAGATCTTGACCAGCACCAACCCGACGACCACGACGGCCGCGCCGATCAGGCTGTACTTCACCTTCGGCTCGCTCAGCTTCGCCAGCACCATGTGCTTGGTGTCATCGGCAATGCGCTGTGGATCGGCCCGTACCGCGATTTCGTCGAGCGTGCTCGCGAGCCGTGTCCGCGCGGCCTCGATCTCTCGCTCGATCCGCTCGGTATCCCTAGCCACGTATATCCTCCTGTATTCAATGTGCCGCGAACCGCGCTCGCCGACGAGTCTAGCCAGCCGAGTCGCGGCGAGGCGGATACGTTGTCGGGTCATTCGATTACCGTGCAAAAGATGACCGACAACCGACGACTCTCCCCCGGCGATTCCGCCCCCGATTTCACCCTGCCCGACGCCGATGGCAAGGATGTGTCACTGTCCGATTATCGCGGCCGCAAGGTGATCGTGTACTTCTACCCCGCCGCGAGCACCCCCGGCTGCACCAAACAGGCCTGCGATTTCCGCGACAACCTCGCCGACCTCGAGGGTGCGGGCATCGAGGTCGTCGGCATCTCGCCCGATAAACCCGCCAAATTGGCCAAGTTCCGCGACAACGAAGAGCTCACCTTCCCGCTGCTCTCGGATCCCGACAGATCCGTCCTCACCGCATGGGGTGCGTTCGGTGAGAAGACCATGTACGGCAAGACCGTCACCGGCGTCATCCGCTCCACATTCCTGGTCGATGAAGAAGGCAAAATCGAAGTGGCACAGTACAACGTCCGTGCCACCGGCCACGTGGCGAAACTTCGTCGCGACCTGTCGGTGTAGAACCGCTGCCCGGTTCGTCGCCGTCCAGCAGCCGACCCACACTGACCCGCAGATCGGCTTGGCGTCCAGGTCGAACCCGCGTGAACGAAAGGTCCGGAGCCGCTGGGGCACCGGACCTCTCGAAGGTTTCTGCTAGGTGGGCTGCAATTGCTGGGCCACCCATTGCATGAGCAAGCGGACGTGGTTGTCCCACCAGCGGTAGAACTCAGGGGTGAAGGCAGCGGGCGGCGGAGCCTCACCCGGGAAGAGCATGGCTTCGTTCGGCGCACCGATCTTGGTGGTCGGACCTGGGATTCCGGTGCCCGGGAGTTGCTGAGGCGATCCAGCGGCCTCGTTTCCGAACTCGTGTGCATCCGGAGACATCAATACGGGTGGCAGAGCGCCCCACCGTTCGTTGTATTGCGGCAGGTTGTCCAGTTCGAGGCCGGCCAACGTCGAGTCGACGGTGGATCCGGCTGAGGTCGGCTGCCGGACCTCCGGACGATCGAACGGGTTGATATCCGGCTGCACCGAAGAACCCGCAGTGGAGCCACTCACCGATCCGGTCTTACCGTCGACCACCCGGGCATCCGCGGTGACCCGCGCGTCAGCGACGACCGCGCCCGTACTCCGCACCGTCGCGTACATGCCACCCGCGAGCAGACCGCCCGCTAATACACTGGCCGCAGCGAACAGCGCCGTGTGGCCGCGCGCACTCCGCACCGGCTCGTCCGTCTCGTCCGGCTCACTCACACCCGTCGCATCACTCATCGCAAACAGCGCCGCACCTACCGCCGAGGCGAACGTCGCGATCTTGCACGGCAATACCGGCGCACCGAAGCCGTCGATCGCCGTCTCCACCACCGCGCTGTCCACGGCCGAACCGATCAGCACCACCGCATCCGGCCGGACCATGGCCGCCTCGAATTGATCCCAGGCATTCGACACTGCCTCGTCGAGTGCCTCGGCGCTCGCGCCGCCGGTCTGGCTGGTCGCGGCCAGCACCCGGCTGCGCTTCCGGTCGACCAGCGTGAACGCCTGATGTCCGGCGACCACCTCGCAGATGAGCAGATCATCGAATTCATCGAGCCAGGTCATGATCCCGGCCACACTCAGATGCGCCGCCTTGGTCGATACCAGCGAGGCGGTATGCCACCGGCCGGACGCCAATTTGGTGACGATGGCGCGCCGCTCAGCGGCATCGCGGTAGGTGACCGCCGCGCCCACGATCTCCCGCTCCGACTCCAGCTCCGCGGCTAGTGTGTCCATCGCCGTCTGGACCGCGACCGCCAGATCCGCCTTCGAGTCGCCACGAGTTTTCACCACCCGCTGCAGCAGCACCCGCTCGGGTAGCTTCTCGCCATCGGCGAGGGCTACCGCGTGAACGGCGCCGCGTTCGGTGGACACGCCTAGTGTTACCACAGATCGAGCTCCCACTGATCACGCCTTCCCCGTGCAATTGCCGAGCTCACGAGCTTGCCGAAACCCCTGAGCCCCATGGATTCCCCGGCCCGAAACGAGCGTCCGGATGCACGCACGCTCGGTTATATGTTCGGAGCTATTTCCGACTTGGATGGGTGATGAAATGTGACAGTCCTTAACACGCAGATGCGGTGCGCGTATCGCTGGTGTGTCGATGCCGCTAGCCTTGAGACGTGGATGTACGCACGGAGGCCAGGTCGAGGCGACGACCGGACCCTGCGTTGGACCTTCAGGACGACCCGCAGGAGCTCATGCCGCGGCGCAGGCCGACTCAGGAACGCAGTAAACGCAAGTTCGATGCCCTCTTGCAGGCTTCCCGCGAATTGCTCGTCGAGGTCGGGTTCGAATCGTTCACCTGCGAAGAGGTGGCGGCACGGGCCGAGGTGCCGATCGGCACGCTGTATCAGTTCTTCGCCAATAAATATGTCATCGTCTGCGAGCTGAATCGCCAAGACCTGGTTGCGGTTTCCCAAGAGCTCGCCGATTTCCACGGTGAAATCCCGTCCTTGGACTGGTTGCGGCATATGAACCAGTTCGTCGATCACCTGGCGAATCTGTGGATGACCGACCCGTCCCGGCGCGAAGTGTGGCTGGCGATGCAGTCGACCCCGTCCACCCGAGCTACCGGCGCGATCCACGAAAAGGAATTCGCCGAGGTCGTCTCGCAAATGCTGCGCCCGCTAACTCCCCGCACCCCCCGCGCCCGCCGCACCATGATGGCCGAAGTCCTGGTGCACGTCGTCTATTCGATGCTGAATTTCTCCGTCCAAGACGACCAGAGCAATACCGAAGCGGTCTCCGAACTCAAACGCCTCATGGTCGCCTACCTCATGGTGGCGGAAAAAGAATCTCGAACCGCCAGCCAGCGCTAACTCTCGGCAATCAGCGTTCGAGCCGAGCCCCCTGTGCGCGGGGTGCCCGGCTCGAATATAGCGTGCCCGGTTCGGCTACTGCGCTTCTCGACCTTCGATCAGATCGGCGAGTTCGCCCGGGTCTTCGAGGACGACCATGGCGGCGGCGGTGTCGCCGTCGTGGGTCAGGGACAGGTGAACCCTTACGCGGGGCAGGAATTCGGCCGCGAGGCCGTGCAATTTGATACTCGGGCGGCCCCAGGCGTCGTTGACCACCTCGATGAGGGGGTACGGGTTGTCGCCGATCTGCGGGCGGCGCGCGAAACGCGACGACGCCCACGCCTTCAGCACTGCCTCTTTGGCCGCCCAGCGCGCCGCGTAACTGCGTGCCGGGTCGGTGCCCTTGCTCTGGCAGTAGCGCCGCTCACCGGCAGTGAAACTCTCCCGGAGCATGGTGGTTCCGGACCTTTGCAACTGTTCGGCGAACTCGGAGATGGTCACCAAGTCCAAGCCGATACCCAGGATGGTCAATGCGTCGCCGCTCCTCAGCCTTCGAGCCCAATGAAACTCCCAAACAAAAGTGAGAGTGCGGCCGCCGTAGCGACCGCACTCTGCACGGTAATGGCCGAAGCCGCTATGCCATAGAGCTACCCGCATCGAGTTGCCCGAGGATCACTGCCCCGGTGCCGCAGCCCGCGCCGTCGGCCCGGTAAATGCCGTCGCCCGACAGGCGCGCCTCCGGCGAGAGCAGCACATCGGCCTCCAGCTGCCGCTTCCGCTCCGACGGGGTGCCATCGGCACCGAGGCGCCGATCGGCGGGCCGCTCGTACAGTGGAGCACCGCCGCACATGGCCTCGGTGAACCGCTGCCGCCCGGCGAGCTGGCGCTCCTGCGCCCGGCGCTGGTATTCCTCGCGCCGCCCCGGCTCGATCGCCTGGATGAACGCCTGCGGATGCACCACCGCGAGCAGCCCCGAGACGTGGCCGAAGCCGAGCGAGGTCAACAGACCGGCCTTGAGCGGGAACCGCTCACCGAAGCGCAGCGGTTCGCGTGCCCAGACCAGATGCGGGTAGGCCTGCATCTTGTCATCGACACAGTCCAGGCTCCGATTCGGCGGCACCACACCGTTTTCCAACACCTGGCACAGGCCGATGAGCTGGAAGGCGGCCGCGCCACCCTTGGCGTGTCCGGTCAGGCTCTTCTGCGAAACCACGAACAGCGGCGCGCCTTCGGAACGTCCGATGGCCGTGGCCAACCGCTCATGCAGTTCGGACTCGTTCGGGTCGTTGGCCGCGGTCGAGGTGTCGTGCTTGGAGATGACCGCGATATCGTCCGGCGCCACACCGAGTTTGCGCAGTTCGGCGACGAACTTGGATTCGCGGCCGCCACGCCCCGCACCGAGCGCGCCGAGTCCGGGCGCCGGGATCGAGGTGTGCACACCGTCGGCGAAGGACTGCGCGAAGGCGACCACACCGAGCACCGGCAGGCCCATCTCCACCGCCACATCACCGCGGGCGAGCAGCACGGTACCGCCACCCTGCGATTCCACGAAGCCGCCGCGGCGGCGGTCGTTGGCGCGGGAGAAGTACCGATCGCTGATGCCCTTGGCGCTCATGGCCGCCGAATCCGCGGTGGCCGACATATCACCGAAGCCGACGATGCCCTCGATACCGAGATCGTCGAAACCACCGGCGACCACCAATTCGGCCTTGCCCAAACGGATCTTGTCGACGCCCTCCTCGACCGACACCGCAGCGGTCGCACAGGCCGCCACCGGATGCACCATCGCGCCGTAGCTGCCGACGTAGGACTGCACCACATGCGCGAGCGCGACGTTCGGCAGCGCCTCCTGCAGGATGTCGTTCGGGCGCGACTCACCGAGCAGGTTGTCGATGTAGAGCGAGCGCATCGAGGACATGCCGCCCATACCGGTGCCCTGGGTGTTGGCGACCAGGCTCGGGTGCACCCAGTTCATCAGCTCGGCCGGGCTGAACCCGGAGCTGATGAACGCGTCGACGGTGCAGACGATGTTCCACAGTGCGACCCGGTCCACCGAGGCCGCCATATCCGCGGAAATGCCCCAGATGGTGGGATCCCAGCCGGTCGGGATCTGACCGCCGACAGTACGCGACAGCTTGGCCTTGCGCGGCACCCGGATCTCGGTGCCCGCCTGGCGGATCACCTGCCAGTCACCGGAATCGGCGACCGGTGTGATCACGGTGTGTTCCGGATCCGCGGCGTGGAAGGCGCGCGCCTCGGCCTCGCCGCCGACCGTGAAGGTCAGATCCTGGTCCAGGAAGACCGAGGTCATCAGCGGTGCGGCATTGTCGATCATGGCGCCGTCGTCCTCGTAGCGGCGCACACCGCAGCGCGCGACGACCGCGTCGTGGTACTTCTCGGCCAGCTCGTGCTCGGCGACGTAGTCACCGGATTCGGTGTCGTACCAGCCGGGCTTGGGATCGTTCTCCCAAGCGACCATGCCGGTGGTCCAGGCGAGTTCGAGTACGCCGGCGGCCGACAGCTCGGCGGAGACCTCCATCTCGAACCGGGTGCGCGCCGAACCGTACGGACCGAGCTCACCGGCACCGACGATGACGACCATATCGGCGAGATCGGCGGTGACCGAACCCCATTCGGGCACCGGCAGCGCCGAAGTCATGGTCGGCGGTGTGGGCAGCGCCGAAATCGTCGCCGCGGCAGCGGCTTCCTCGGTCGCGGCCGGGGCGTCCTCCTGGGCCTGCTTGGCCAGTGCGGGCAGATCGAGCTCGACCCTGGCCAGGCCGCCGGTGAGGTCGATCTGCTGCGGTCCGGTGGCAGTCACCTGACGGGCATGCGATGTGCACCACTCGAGCAGTTCGTCGGCCATCTCGACGGTGGACCAGGTACGCACACCGGCCTTTTCGACCGCGGTCACCATCGGATCGTTGTGGCCCATCAGCCCGGTGCCGCGCACCCAGCCGATCAGGGCGTGTACCAGGGTGACTCGGCTCGACCACGACTTCTCGGCCCGCCACTTGGCGACCACCGCGTCGAGTGCGGCCTTGGACTCACCGTAGGCGCCGTCGCCGCCGAACATGCCGCGGTTGGGCGAACCCGGAAGCACCACATGCAGTTTCGCGTCGACATCGTGGTCGGCGCCGATCCTGGACAGCCCACCGATGAGCCGCTCGACCGACCAGAGCAGCACCCGCATCTCCATTTCGGCGCGGGCACCGGCATCGGCCAGATCACCGGCGACCCGCGGCGCCGCGAACGGCAGCAACAGGGTCGGGGTCATCGCGTCCTTGATCTTGACCTTCGCACCGCCCGCATTGTCGACCTGCTCGCTGCCGACCCAGTCGATCAGCGCGTCGACATCCTGGTAGGACGCCATATTCGCGGGCACGACCCAGAGCGCGGCGCCGTGCCGCGCGTTTTCACGGTAGAGCTTGCGGTAGAAGCCGAGCCGCTCGTCGTTGAGGCTCGAGGTGGTGACCACCACGGTGGCACCGCCACCGAGCAGCCGGCCGGTGGCCGCCGCCGCGATGGAACCCTTACTGGCACCGGTGATCACGGCGATATCCGAGGACCACAGGCCGGACTCTTCGGTGTCGAGCGCCGCCTCCGCGATGCGCTCGTACAGTCCGGCCAGCACCGAGCGGGCCTCCTGCTTGGCCTTCGCACGCCACCAGTTCGCCTGTGCCGCGACGGCGGCACCGGCACCCCGGAAGCCGTCCACCCAGTCCTCGACCGAGCCGATGTCGTCGAGCAGCCAGAGCTTGGCCAGATCCTCGCGTGCGGTCGCCCAGCGGTCGTCGATCAGCACGGCCTTGCGGGCATCGAAGGCAGGCGTGACCAAACGCGGCCAGTCCGAACCCAATTCTGCCGAGACCAGCTCGACCAGAGTGTCCTCGGTGGCCTCCGGCGCGGAGGCCTGCTCGGTCAGACCGAGCTGTTCGAGCACGACCCGAGCGGCCGTGGCCAACACGCCGTCACGACCGGTGATCTGTTCGGTGAACTCGCCCAGCGCCGCGGCGTCCACGGTGGCGCCGCCACCGCCGCCCGCGCTCGGCAGCGATACCGCGATACCGCGCCGGGCCGCGACGGCCTGCACGGCGGCGTCGATGGCCGCGTCGACCGAGGCCGCATCGCTCACACCCGCGACCAGCCCGCCGAGATCGCCGCCGCGCACGCTGACACCCTCACGGGTGCCGAGCGAAACCTCGGCGGTGACATGGTTGGCCCAGCCGTCGCCCAGCTCCCAGACCTTCTTGACCCGCTCGGCGATCGCGGCGGGCCGCTTCCCGGAGGGACCGAAGATCTTGCGCAGGTGGTCGCCGATGGCATCGGAAAGTACCGAACCGAAAGGCTTGTAGGTGCGGGCAAGCCGCTCGACCGTGGCCGAGAGCGCGCCCATATCGGCATCGGCGGCACCGTCGATTGCGCCGAGTGACAGCTCGGAGCCGAGGTCGACGAGCAGCTGATTGCGTCGCGACGAGACACCGTCGCACAGACCCTCGATGGTGTCGACCGGGCCGATCTGATCCAGCCGCAGCTTGGTCCACAGCGCGATGAGCACGCGGGTGGCGTCGGCGGCGGTGAACGCGATGTCATCCGGACGCGGGCCACCCGAGCTCGCGACCGGGGCGGCAACGGGGGCCGCGGCGACCGGCGTTGCGGCCGACGCGGTTTCGATCGGCTCGTCGGCGGGCTCGTCGACCGGCGCGGGATCGGTGTCGGTCGCGTAGACGATCGCGGCCTCGCGCTCGATATTCAGCACCTCGACGGTGACCGTGCCGAAGGCGGGCAGCTTCAACGTCTGGCTGGCCAGGTTCGCCACGGTCGGCGTTGCGCCCAAACCGATTTCGATGAAGCGCTCCACCCCGAGCCCACCATCGGCGGCATCGGTGAACAGCAGATCCTGGGTCTCGATCCAGCGCACCGGGCTGGCAAACTGCCAGGCCAGCAGCTCGATCAGCACGACACGGCACAATTCGGTCGGGCGTGCGGCCCAGTTGTCGAAGTCGGCGAGCACGGCGGCCAGCGGCTCCGAGGGCACCAGATCGGCGATCTCCTGGATGAATGCGCGCTCCAGTGAGAACGGCTTGGGCACCAGGTTCGGAACGTAGCGTCCGATCAGGATTTCCGAGTGCAGATCCGTGGGCAGCAGCTGCTCGAGCTTCTGTCGGAACTCCGGCACACCCGCGCGCAGCACCGTGGAGTGGAACGGCACATCGATACCGGGGACCACGATGAACGCCCGCTTGCCGCCGAATTCGGCACGGCGGCGTTCGATTTCGGTCTCGAGCGCCTCGAGGCCCTTGACCGTCCCCGCGATCGCGTACTGCGAACCGCGCAGGTTCAGGTTGACGACCTCGAGGAATTCCCCGACGCTCGCGCCGATACCGGAGACGAAGTCGACGACTTCGTCATCGGGCAGCCCGATCTGCGACGGCCGGATGGCGGCCATCCGATAGTCGCTGCGGCCCTGGGCGTCCCGGGGCACCAGCTGGTGCATGGCCGAGCCGCGCTGGAAGACGACCTCCAGCACCGCCTCCAGCGGCAGCACACCGGCGACGGCCGCGAGCGCGTTGTATTCACCGACCGAATGTCCGGCCAGCATCGCGCCCTCGACGTACGCGCCGGCCTCGCGCAACTCCGCGACCTGGGCCACACCGAGCACCGCCATGGCGACCTGGGTGAACTGGGTCAAGTGCAGCACGCCGTCCGGGTGCCGGTGTTCGACACCGCGCGCCTTGAGGTAGGTCGGATTGTCCCGAACCACGGCCAGAATCGAAAAGCCCAGTGCCGCACGGGTGTGCTTATCGGCGCGCTCCCAGATCTCCTTGGCGGCCTTCGAGCGGGCCCGGGCATCCAGACCCATACCCTTGCGCTGAATGCCCTGGCCGGGGAAGGCGTAGACGGTCTTCGGGGCGGCGGTGCGACCGGTCGCGGTCATCACCAGATCGCCGTCGGCACGGCAGGAGACCTCCACGATCTCGCTGCCCGCGTCGACCGCGATCCGCTCGACGCGCACGTCGATCTGCGCGCCCGGGCGGACCATGCCGAGGAAGCGACTGGTCCAGGCGGTCAAAGTCCGTGCCGGAGTAGAGCTTTCGGGATCCACCGCGGATACCGCGTGCTGCGCGGCGGCCGAAAGCCACATGCCGTGCACAATCGGGCTGCCGAGTCCGGCCAGTTTGGCGGCCGAATCGCTGGTGTGGATGGGGTTGTAGTCACCGGAGACCGCGGCAAAGGCTCGCATGGTGCGCGGTGCCAGGACGGTGACATCGCGGCGGCGCCGACGCGGCGTATCGGTGGCCGCGGCGGAGACCGCACCGGCCGCGCGCGGCGGATCGGAGAGCTCGCCCGCGCCGTTGCGGCCGCGGATGGCGAAGCGTTCGGTCAGCGTCGCCAACGGGACCACGTCGAGCCCTTGATCCCGCATCTCGCCGACGGACACCCGTACCTCTACGACGCGTCCGAGGTCGGTGTCGACAACCTCACCTGATTCGGCGCGGACAACGAGAATGCTGGTGTCCTGCGGCAGATCGCGTTCCAGCGCGATCTGGTGATCGAGGTGAACCAGATCCAGCATGCCCTCGATGACACTGTCGCCGCCGGTGCTGCGCGCGGCGCCGAGCACCGCGAAGACGGCGGGCCAGCACGCGCCGACGAGCACATCGGGCACGCTGCGTCCGAGCGTGCTGAGCGCGCCGGGCAGGCCCGAACCGGTAACGCCCGCATGATCGGCGATCAGGTCCGGAGTCCAGGCGACGTTGAGGTGTGCGACGGTGCCCTTCACCTCCGGCAGCGCCTGGCCCGCGGCGACCGCCAGCAGTGCGGACATGGCGGTATCGGCATCGCTTTCGGTGATGACCGGCGCGCCACCGTTGTGCAGGGAAGTCGGCACGGTGATGCGCAGGCGGATGCGCGCGGCGTCACCGCCGAACAGCGGCACCGTGAGCTCGACGTAGGCGTGATCGGCCTCCGGGCCGGTGGTTTCGGTGATCGTCGCACCGGTCGGTGTATGTACCGCGCCCTTATCGTCGACGGTCCATTCGGCGATATCGCCGAGGCGGTGGATCGGGTTGACCGTGGTGCGTCCGGACCATTCGACATCCGGCGCGGCCAGCACCGCGTCGATCGGTCCCTCGATGACACCGGCGCGGCGGCGCGCGTCGACCGCGACCGGCGCCACGCCGGCGCGGACCAGCGCGTAGGCCGTGTCCTGTTCGAAGCGATCGAGCAATTCGCCGACCGGCTCGTCGACGCGGGTGATACCGGCAACCGCGACCGTGCCCGGAATGACACAGACCTGATCGGCCGTGTAGCGCGGATCATGGGCCTGCCACAGTGAATCCGAACGCCACCAGCGGCGCACATCGCCGTCCACCACGGGCACGAAGTTCACCGGCTTACCGGGGATCTTGCACAGGCTGACGAAGAACGGCACATCCGCCGGGTGCAGCAGGGTCTGCTGGGCCGACGGATACTGCTGCCGCAGCGTGCACAGCGCCTCGACCGGGTTTTCGAAGGCCTCGTCGGATTCGAACAGCGTCGGGATCTCGCCGCGGTCGGCCGGATGCAGCCGGGATTCGGTGCGGCGCATCATCTCCGCGAACCGGTCACGCCAGGTGATATCGAGCCAGACCGAACGGGTGGCATCCAGGATGGCCTCACCGAGGTCGCTGCCGCAGTCGAAGTCCTTGCGGCGGTCCAGGCCGACGGCCAGCTCGACGTAGCGTTCCAGCCACTCGAGGTAGGTCATGGTGGCGATATCGCCGAAATACGGCTTGGCCGTGGCATTCAGCGCGGCGATGATCTCATCGCGACGCTCGGCGACCGCGTCGGCGTCACCGGCGACCTCGTCGAGCAGCCGGCCGGTGCGCGAGGCGGCATTGTCGATCTCGTGGATATCGGCGCCCAATTGGCTACGGCCGGAAGCCATTCCGCCGGTCGCGGTGCCCGCGCCGACCCAGTCCGGGGTGCCGGGGGTGTCGACGAGCAACTGCTTGACCTCGGGGGCGGTGGTGGCCTCGAGCGTCGCCATGGCGGCGGTGCCGACCAGTACGCCATCGAGCGGCATCACCGGATAACCGTGCGGCACAGCCCATTCACCGGTGAGGTATTCGGTGGCGCGCTCCGGAGTACCGATGCCGCCGCCGACGCAGACCACCACATTGTCGCGGTTGCGCAGCTCGGCGTAGGTATCGAGCAGCAGATCGTCCAGGTCCTCCCAGGAATGGTGTCCACCGGCCCGGCCGCCCTCGATGTGCATGATCACCGGGTAGTTCGGCACCTCGTCGGCGATGCGTAGCACCGCGCGGATCTGGGCGACGGTACCCGGCTTGAACGCCACGTGCGTGATGCCGACCTCGGTCAGCTCGGCGATCAGCGCAACGGCCTCTTCCAGCTCCGGAATGCCCGCCGTGACGATGACACCGTCGAACGGCGCACCCGCCGTA
The DNA here is from genome assembly GCF_054065835.1 of Nocardia citri. Taxonomy (NCBI): domain Bacteria; kingdom Bacillati; phylum Actinomycetota; class Actinomycetes; order Mycobacteriales; family Nocardiaceae; genus Nocardia; species Nocardia citri. Next base: position 187,505 of record NZ_JBSUQM010000005.1, on the reverse strand, counting down.
CGAGCCTTCTGCACCAGGCGCTTACCGCCGAGCTGCAGCTTCCACAGGTACGGGTCGAGGAACAGCGAGTTGAACTGCACCGCACGGCCCGGGTGCAGCAGCGTCTTCAGCTCGGCCACCCGGTCGGCGAAGATCTGCTCGGTGACCTGACCGCCACCGGCCAGCTCCGCCCAGTGGCCCGCGTTCGCGGCCGCCGCGACGATCTTCGCGTCGACCGTGGTCGGGGTCATGCCCGCGAGCAGGATCGGGGAGCGACCCGTCAGCTTGGTGAACGAGGTCTCGACCACGATGCGTCCGCTGGGCAGGCGCACCGGGCGCGGCGCGAAGGCCGACCAGGGCTGAGCGACCTCGGGCGTAGCACCGGGAGTCAGCAGACTGCGCTGGCCGGCGCGGGTCGCGGCCGCGACGATGCCGACGCCCGTGCCCTTGATCGAGCCGCTGGTGAGCCGGCTGAGCAGATCGCCGGGACCCAGGTCGAGAATCCACTGCGCGCCGGCGGCGACAACGCCGTCGACCTCCTCGACCCAGTCGATCGGGTCGACGAGGATCTCCTTCGCCAGCGAACCCGCGAGCTCGGCATCCAGACCGCACTGCGACGCCCACCCGCTCACGATGTCGACCGTGTCGGCGAGCGCGGGGTGATGGAAGGCCACATCGACGGCCAGATCCTCGAAGACCGGCGCGAACACCGCGCCACCGCGCGACTTCGCATCGCGCTCGCGGGTCTGCGCGTCGTGGATTTGGGTGCAACGCTGGCGCACCCGTTCCAGCTGGTTCGGCGTACCGGAAAGCACCACGCGCCGACGACCGTTGCGGATCGAAACCACTGCTGCCGCAGCGGGATCCACGCCTGCGGACACCTCGGCCACCACTGCGCGCAACCGCTCGGGATCGACGTTCGACACCGCGACCATCGACGAACGCTCGCCCACCGGCATCAGGCCACGTCGGCGGGCAACCAAAACCGCTGCGGCACCGATCATTTGGGCGATGGCGAGCAGTTCGGCGTCGCGCTGCCCACCGGCCTGCACCGAGGTCGCGGCGAGGCGGCCCTGCGAATGGCCTACGACCGCGACCGGCGCCTGCTCATTCGCATCCAGCCCCTGCAGCCGCAGTGCGCGCACGGCGGCCACCTGCGTCAGGAATACACCGGGCATGGAAACCGCGGCCGACCGGAGCATCTGCTCCGAAGGCGCACCGGAAACCTCTGCCTCATCACCGTCGGCGAGCTCGTTCTCGAGCATCCAGCCGATCGGGTCGAAGCCGACCGGTCGCACGACAAGTAGTTGTGCCGCAACAGGTTCCAGCAGTTCCGCCGCTTCGTTGACCAATGCGGTCAGCTCGGGCTCCAGTGCGGCATCGCGCCCGATCTCCTCCAACTCACCGAGCCAACGCGCACCCTGCCCCCCAAAGGCCAGCGCATAGGGCGTTCCGCCCAGCAGTCGATCCACCAGCGGGGCCCTCGAACCCCCCTGCTGTGGCGCCCCATCCATTCTTGGGCTCTGTCCGGTACCGGCCGCAGTGCTCTCATTGATCGTCAAGACGCTTCGACTTCCTTCTCCTGGCGACATGCCGTCGAGACACGCCGCTCCCTCCGGTGCGCAGGTGTTCCTCACCAATGAGCCCTGATGACCGTAAGGATCCCAGAGAATCATGAGGAAATCCTCACGTTTACGTCTCACATCCGGCCTACTGCCGAGTATTTCCGTACATTCGTACCAGAATGTTGAGAAACATGACTCTCCCTCATGTTTAAACGCGCTGGTCCACCCAGTTACTAACGCGTACGAAACATGAGCACTCCTCACATTGACCGTTATATAATTGTTATAATCCCAGGTGGGGTTACCGGCGAGTACGACATACCCGGGGTGCGCTTCGCGATGCCGGTAAGGCCCGGTAGAGTTTGGACGGTCGTACCATCAAGCGCGAGTGGCGAAATTGGCAGACGCGCCAGATTTAGGTTCTGGTGTCCACGGACGTAGGGGTTCAAGTCCCCTCTCGCGCACTACTCGAGCACGTATTTGCATCAAATTTGATGCAAGTACGTGCTCGATCACCTTCTCGCGCACGTTTTCCCCTCGCTCTAGCCGTCAGACGTGGCCCAGATGGGACAGCGAAGCCCCTTACTGCACACCTTTCCGCCACCGATGCCCCCGGCGTGCGCGAGTAGAGGTTCGCTCGCCTCTCTGACACACGGCAGCGGCACAACTGAGACGGACGCGCGCATGAGCGATCCCTCGCACACCCCGCTGGCACACGGACATTGCGAAGTTGAGCCACACGGAATGTTTGCTGGACGGCGTCGACGACCCCATCGAGTGAATTTCCCATGTCGGTCGTGGTGTTCCGGGAAGCGTTCGGCTCACTGGACATCGCCATGCGGGCTGAAGGTTCAGGGTTCGACGGGCTGGCGACGAGCGTGCTGGTGCAGGGTCAGCAGCAGGTGATCGAATTGCGAGCGCGTCGCCGGTGATATCTGGATGGTGGCGATTTCGTCGATCAGGTGAGCCGCCAGATCACGCAGGCGGATGTTGGTTTCCTGCGACCGCCACACCAGTACGTGGAACGCTTGCTCGGCGCTGATGCCGTAGACGAGCATCAGCGTTCCTTTGGCCTGCTCGATCAGCACCCGATGTTGGAGTATCTGTGGTAGCAGGTCGTCGAGAATTTCGTGGGTCTGTGCGGCGTCGCGGTCGGTCAGGTCGATGTAGTAGCCCTCGGTGCCGACCACGGCGCCGGTGTCGTCGATGATCGAGTCCGACACCACCGCGACGTGGTGCTCGGTGCCGTGGGTGTCGATGATGCGGTGGCGGCTGGAGAACGGGGCGTGGTCGCGCACCGAGGTGACCAGTGCCGCTTCCACTCGGTCGCGGTCATCGGGATGTTTGTGCGACAGCAGCAGTTCGGTGGTCGGGGTCACTTCGCCGGGCGTGTAGCCGTGCATGCGGGCCACCTCGTCGGACCATTCCCAGCGTTGGTCGGCGAACCGGAACCGGAACCAGCCCGCGTGCAGCGCGTTGCCGGCACCGACCACCTTCTCCACCGAGGCCGACACCTCACCGGTGCCGCGGTCGTCCTCGGTCATGGCCTCGGTGTCGCATCCGGCGGCTGGGCGGGGGCCATGATGGTGTTCCACCAGGACCGCGGGGGGCTGGGTTCGGGCCAGTGCACCACCGGTGAGTCGCCGGAATCGCTTGCGGCGGTGAGCGTGTGGCCCGAGTCGAGGCAATGATCGTCTGCGGCATGCGGATGTGATCGAGGGGTCATGATAATCCTTGTGCTGATGTTAATCCTTGTGCTGATGTACTGGTCGGCGCGCGTTGCTCACCGTGCCGGGGGCCAGGTAGCACGAGCCTGTCGGGTTGTGGCCGCGGGACCCGGGTCACGGCATGTGGTAGCGGCAGCGCGGCCGGCGTTGTCGCGCACGGTGCGGGCGGTGTGACGGGATGGGTGCGGTGGTGGGTGCGCGGCTGTAGGGCACGCGGTGTTGAACCAGGCCACCTGGCCGTGCTGCCAGTGTGGTAGTTCCCCCCTGCCGTCGGCGTGTGGGTCGCACCGGGTGGTATCGGCCGCGGCGGTGGGGGTGTGGTCAGTCGGTGTTGCCGTAGTCGTGGTCATAGTCGTCATCGCAGTCGAGTGGGGTGATCCAGGCTTGGTCGAAACGGTCGGCGATCGCGGCGGCGTCGAAAACGGCGCGCACCCGTTCGGCCAGTGGGTGTAGCGCGGTGGTGTCCAGGCCGCCGTCGCGGTCGCTGTCACCGACAAGAGCGTTCTGTTCGGCGCGGTCGAAGTCGCTGCCTGCCGGGACGAAGGTCGTGGTGTTGGTCATGGCGGTCCCCTCCTCGGATGTCATCGTGGGAGTCGATTCGGCGAAAGGGCCGGGTGAGCCCGGAAGCCTCGAGCTGACCGGGCTCACCCGTCGACGGAAGGAATCTGACGCAGTGTTGTGAAGGATCGCGCGCGGGGACGGGAACGACGCGCCGGCCTGCGATGCCACCTCGATTGGCTGTGCACGCCCGTCTCGAGTGTCTCGGACAGGGGACTGGTGCCGGGGTGCAGGCTCAGGGGTCGACGCGCTCCCGCCTCCCACGCGGATCGGTTGTGCTGTTGGGGAACAGGCATCACCTCCTCGAACGCTCACGATCTCGGATTCTGGACGGCACCGCGCCCGGACCCGGGGGACCGCGCGGAGCCGGTGAGACCGGGCCCGGGCTGCGGCCGTGCAGGCGGGCGGGCCGCCCCGTGCGCGCCCGCCCGGACCGGTGAGACCGCGGCGCCGGGTTCGGGTTCGGGTTCGGTCCCGGGCGCGGGGCGCGGCGGCACTCAGAATCTCCTCGACCTCGGCGAACAACTGCTCCAGGTCGGGATCCAACGCGAGCAGCCACGCATCGGGCCACGAGGTTTCCGGGGCGCTGGTACTGGTCGATGTTGCTCATCACCGGACCCGATCGTCGCCGTGGGAGACCCGGGGTCAGGCGTTGATGGCCTGACGGTCGGGCTCGGCGCGGGTGATCTCGATCTTGCGGGGCTTGGCCTTCTCCGCGACCGGGATCGACAACCGCAGCACGCCGTCGCGATAGTCGGCGCGGATCGCGTCGGTGTCGAGGTTGTCACCCAGGAACAACTGGCGGGAGAACACACCGCGGGTGCGTTCCGCGGCGATCATCGACCGCCCCGGATCCAGCTCCGGGCGTGAGGCCTTCACGGTGACCACATTGCGCTCGACATCCAGGTCGAGAGAGCCGGGTCGATACCGGGCAGGTCGAATTCGACCAAGAACTCGTCGCCGTCGCGCCAAGCGTCCATCGGCATCACCGCCGGCCGCGCCGGCGTGCCGAATACCGCCTGCGTCAGGCGATCCAAGTCACGAAAGGGATCGGTACGCATCAGCATGGTCGCCACCTCCCATTCACTCCATTCTCTATCGAAGGAACTCAGATAACTTGTGTCATCTGGCTTAGATTTGTTTTAGCGCTCTACAGAGGAGAGTGCAAGCGCGATGGTGAGGTAATCTGGAGAGCACGAGAGAGGAGCCCGATGCTGCCGGATCGACACGACCATCACCCGCCCGGTCACCGTCCCGGCCCGGGGCAGGCGGTGTACGGGATCTCGGTGGCCGCCGAGCTGGCCGGGATGGGAGCGCATTCGCTGCGCCTGTACGAGCAGCACGGGCTTCTCACCCCGGCCCGCAGCTCGGGTGGCACCCGCCGCTACAGCGACGACGACCTGGCGCGGCTGGCGCGTATCGCCGCCCTGGCCGGGCAGGGGATCAACCTGGTCGCGATCGCGCGGATCCTCGACCTCGAAGACGCCAACACCGCGCTGCGCGACACCAACGCCGCGCTCACCGCCGAACGCGACCAGCTCCGCGGCCACCACCGCCACTGCTCGTGACCGGCATGACATGCCGGTCACGAGGCCCTGTCACCAGGTAACACGATCCTTACCGCCGACGTACGCGGCCTTCGCCCCGACTTGCGGGCGGTGACACGACCCTTACCGGAACTCCTGGCTCGGCGGCGCAGGGAGCCGCGTCAGGCCGAGGGTGGCGGGTTCGACGTGGGATCCGAGGTGGCGAGGGTCAACCGGTCTTGCTGGCGGACGTTGCAAGCTGGATACATTGCCGCGCAAGCTGTTCCGCAGTGCAAGTGCCGTCGCCGGCCAGCGGCGGTCAACTGGTTCGCCGGGCGCGGGCGGTGGTCAGAGCAGGAGATGGAAGATATCGAAGGCGACGTTCCATTCGGCGGTCCCGGGGTTCTTACGGTCCGGTTCGATCGTGACGAATGTGTGCGCCAGCGCCACGCTCAAGCCCCCGGCAATCAGCGGCAGTCGCTGCTCGGTCGCCTCGGAGAGGGTCACGTCCAACGGCGGCCGGGCCGTCAGTTGATCGAGCACAGACTGTAGTTCGATCTCCTGGTCCAGTTTCTCGAACCGGTGGATGCTCTCCTGCAGCCCCTTGGTGATCGGCAGGTCCCACGGTTCGATCACGTCCCTCAGATTTGCCTTTGCCGAGGCCTTGCCGATGAGGATCAGATCGTAGATCTTGTCGTCGACGAAATCCGTATAGCGCTTGAGATCGTTCCGGTCGACTTGCAGGCCGGCCGCTGACCGGAAGAATTGCTGGAATTTCACGGTACCCATCACTGGCATCTCGTCAGCTCCTGTCGAAGTATTCATGGATTTGGCGAACCGCCATCGCTCCCTCACCGACAGCGGATGCGACCCGTTTCACAGAGCCGTTGCGGACATCGCCCGCAGCGAACAGGCCGGGCAGGCTGGTTTCGAGCGTCCTCGATGGCCGGTCACCGATCCGCCGGTTGCCGTCCTCACGGGTGTGGACCGCGTCGCCGGTGAGGACGAAGCCGTGGTCGTCGAGTGCGATCGTGTCGGCCAGCCACCCGGTGTGCGGCACCGCCCCGATGAAGACGAACAGGGCATGTACCCGGAGGGTGTGCTGTTCGCCCGTGTGATTGTTCTCGACCACGATCTCGTCGAGGTACTTCTCACAGTGGACCTCGCGAATCTCGGTGTTCCGGTGGACGGTCACGCGCGGATGGCGCTCGATCTGGTCGACGAGGTACCGGGACATGCTCTTTCCGAGGTCACCGCCGCGGATCAGCAGGTGAACGTGGGAAACACGGTCCACGAGAAAAACAGTGGCCTGTCCGGCGGAGTTACCGCCGCCGACGATGGCCACAGGGTCGGTGCCGCACATCCGCGCTTCCTGATGGGTTGCGGCGTAGTACACGCTCGTCCCCTCCAGTACCTCGATCCCCGGAACCGCCAATTTGCGGTATCGCGCCCCGGTGGCGAGCACGACGGCCCGGCCACGAACCGTGCCGCCGTCGGCCAGCCGGAGCACATGGTGCCCGTCCTCGGACCCCACACCGGTCACCTCCGCCGACACCAGGATGCGGGCGCCGAACTTCCCGGCCTGGATCACGGCCCGCTCCGCCAATTCGGCGCCGGAGATCCCTGCCGGGAAGCCGAGGTAGTTCTCGATCCGAGAGGAGGTACTGGCCTGGCCGCCTGCGGCGAACGACTCCAGTGTCACCGTGTTCAACCCGTCCGAGGCGCCGTACACCGACGCGGCCAGACCGGCCGGTCCCGCACCCACCACGACGAGGTCGCACACGTCCTGGGCTGCGTCCCGGACCGAGTCCGGGACCGGAAGCCCGACGATGCGGGCGAGTTCCGCATTCGTCGGATTGTGCAGCACCTTCTCGCCGTGCCAGATCACGACGGGAGTGTCCTCGGGCGCGACATCCAGACTGCGCAGCAGCTGCTCCGCCCTTTCGTCCCGCTCCACATCGATCCACCTGTGGGGCAATCGGTTTCGCATGGCGAACTGCCGAAGCCGCAACGTATCCGGTGAATAGCAGGAGCCGATGATCCGGAACCCCGAACCGAGCCCGATCAGCAGGTGCCGCCGCACCAGGTAGGCGCGCAGGATCAGATCGCTGAGCACTGGATCGTGGGAAATCAGCTCCCGCACTCGCTCGACCGGGACGACGAGCATCTCGCCGCCCTCGATCGCCTCGGCGGTGAAGAACGCCACCTGGCCTTCCAGCAACCCGAGCTCGCCCAGGAATCGGCCCGGACCGTGCACGCGCAGTATCCGGCGTTCGCCGTCTCCGTCGCCCTCGTCGATGATCGCGACCTTGCCCGAGAGGATGACGAAGAAGTCGTTGCTGGGTTCACCCTCTCGGATCAGCACCTCACCGTCATCCTGCTGCATGGCCAACGCCGGTGTCGTCAACACCACCTGGCGAGGCTTGACACCGGTAACTGAACTCCCATGGGACCGCCCGCAGACCTCCTCGCGCGGACCGTGCATGTCGCCGCGACCACAGGCAACAATCCGGAACTGGACACGCTGTTGCTGCGTCCGCACACAGCGCGATACTGTCCCGTCGCCGGGCCGGTACAGGGCGAGCGGACGAGAATAAGGCCGCGAACAGGGCAAGTAGAACGCAAGTGCGTGAGTCAACCGCGGTGCTGTCGGCGAGGCTGCTGTCGCGTCTGCCGGGCTGGCGACGGTTGTCAAGACCGCAACCGAGTTGTTCGCACACATGCGTCACTGCGGCAAGGTGTCGTTCAAGGTCACGACAGACCAGTGCGAGAAAATCGCCCGCTCGAAGAATCTGCCGTCCTTCAAAGCTTGTTGGCAGACCTCGGGCGCATTCGAACATATGTGAAGCAGTTGCGGCTCTGAATCTGACTGCGGCGTAGAAGAAACAGGACTGGAAGTTGCAAGACCTCTCGCTCATCACCCGTGCAGGTTTGGTCAAGGCTGCCGGTATTGCAGTTTTGACCGTATTGGCGGCAACGTCGATCGTGCCGACCGCCAAGGCCGAGCCGGGGATCGGACTGCCAGGTGCACCCGCTACGTCGAAGATGGCGCCGGATGGTTCTCGCATCACCGAAGTTCACGTCGTCAACGACCGGCAACTGTTGCTCACCGTTTACTCCTCGGCGATGAACAGCGAATATCAGGTCAAGGTCGATCGTGCAGCCGACACCTCGGTGCCGCGCCCCGTGCTGTATCTGCTGAGCGGCGGAAGTGGAGGAATCGGTCAGGCGTCGTGGGACCGCGAGACCGGTGCAACCGAGTTCCTGACCGCGAGAAATGTCAATGTGGTACAGCCGCTGGGCGGCGCGGGCTCTTACTACACGGACTGGCGCATGCCGGATCCACATCTCGGAGTGCAGAAGTGGAGGACGTATCTGACCGAGGAGTTGCCCCCGCTTATCGACAGTGAACTCGGCACCACCGGGGTGAATGCCATTGCCGGAGTGTCGATGTCGGGTACCTCGGTCCTGCAATTGCCCATCGCCAAGCCCGGCTTGTACAAGGCGGTCGCCTCCTACAGTGGCTGCGCGGCGATCTCCGACCCGCTAGGCCAGGCCTATGTCCGTCTCACCTCGGCCTACAGCGGCGGCAACGTGGCGAACATGTACGGCCTGCCCGATGATCCGATGTGGATCGCCAACGATCCCTATGTCAATGCGGCCGGCCTGCGGGGCATGGACATTTATCTCTCGAGCGGCAACGGAGCACCTGGCCCCTACGACCACGTCGGCGATCGCCACCTGGTAGGCGGTGGTGGGGAAATCGCCTTGGTGAACCAGATCCTGGTCGGCGGCGTCATCGAACTAGCGGTCGATCAGTGCACCCAGAACTTGGCTGCCCGCCTCGCGGACCTAGGGATACCCGCTACGGTGGAACGCCGCCCCTACGGCACTCACTCCTGGGGTTATTGGGACGATGAACTGAAGGCATCGTGGCCGGTGTTGGCCCACGGACTCGGTCTGTAATCAGGCCATGGCCCATATTCACCAGGGTGCGCCATGTTTCGCGGCGCGGTGAGCCGAAGCGTCGGCCTGCCAGCCGATCTCGGGCCGGCCAAGACCATTACAGACCTACCCGCTGGTCCTCGATCTTGCCGGCGACAGCGTCCTCGTCGCGGTGACCTGCCGGGTTCTCGGCTTCACGAAGCAGACGTCCCATCCATGGCGCAAAGATCCTGTCTCGCAGCGTGATCGGGACGACGCGCATCTGATCAACGCCGCTTCGGCGGCGAATCGTTGCGCCGCGAGTTGCTCGGTGGTGCTCGGCTGCGATGCTGGCCCGTCTCAACCCGATGGGACGTGGAAAATGTCCATGCGGTCCGCGACACGAGCAGACGGTTGCAATCGGTCGTGACAACCGACGGCATCATAGATGCCGCAGTCGGGCCGAATGCTCATGCGCACCCCCTCGATGCCTCGGATCAGGACTCGTTCGCCTGGCCGGCCGCGGCTCCGGCGGCTATTGCGTCGCGCAGGCTTTTCGGACGCATATCAGTCCAGTTCTTCTCGACGTATTCGATGCAGGCGCTCCGACTGTCCTCACCGAACACGACGTACCAGCCGATTGGGATCTCGGCGAAGCTCAGCCAAAGACAATACTGCTCCTCGTCGTTGCTCAGAACGAAGAACCGGCCGTCTTCGTCGTCGAAGGGATTGGTGCTCATTTCACCTCACTGGAAGCTGACATTGCACGGACGCATAAATCCTGCTCCGCGCTGTGAATATTCGGACAAGGTCACTCGATTTTCCGATGGTCAAACAAATGCGGCCTCGATTGTTTCGCGCAGCCGCCCAGGTCATCGAGAAGCCGTGCAGCGTAGCCCTTCAGAAGATAGGCCCCCTCGATCGAAAATACCGGTATCGGAACAACGAGACAATCAGGGCGACAAGCCCCCGGAATCACACCCCGAGCAGGTTCACGAGCACATCTGCGCGGCCTCCGACCCGTTGACCGTCCAGGTGCACACCCTCAGATTCTCCTTTCGTTGGGAGCGATATTTCCCGCAGATGAATCCCATGAGCCGCATGGTATTCGAGACAGCGCGGCGCACGGATGGGAGCCCAGGTCCGAAATCCATCCACCGCAGCCTCGGACGTCACGGAGTACGCGCTCGTCATGCGTGTCACCGGAAACCATTCTGCATAAATCGGACAAAATTCGATACTCGCCCACGATGTGCATGCACCGCGACTACCGAGGCGTCGAGAGAATCGCCCAATCCATGGCTACCGCAGCTTCGAACTATGCATGGTGAGGTCCTGCGGGTAGAAGCGCCGACAGGCAGAAGTCCTGTGCGGCAAGCAATTTCGCGACCGGACACCTCGGTTTCCTGGACGGTTGCTGCCCGCTGATCGACCAGCATGATAAATCCATCGAAAATGCAAGGAGATCGAATGTTGCCGCATCTTGTCGACACGTTGGTAGCTGGCTTGGTCAACATCCTGAATACATTGCTAGTCCCCTGAATGTGAAGGGTTTCCAGGGGCGGCGATTGCGCCGCCCCTGCTGCATCGGAACACGCGGGTTGACTGCTGCACAGGCTCTCGAGCGCAGATCCACCGGTTGCGGACCGATTCGCTTCCGCACGTGTTGAATTCCGTTGGAGAATTCGTCCATTAATGACCGAGATGCGCGCGCGGTCGCGGTTGTTACGAGCCCTGACGCTTGTATCCATTACTTGCCTCGCAGCGCTGGGGGTCGGCGACAGCCGAGCCCACAGATGGCCCGTCGCTGGATTTGAGTTCGATGGCCTTCCACTGACTGTCGAGGTCCACCGGATCTCCGCCTGAGGCGACACAGAAGTGCGTCTACCGCATCGCAAGTTCGCTTGCCTCGATTGCTGCCAGTTGTGGCGATACGTAGCCGATTACGGGCGAAGGCCGAGACCATCGCCGCCGAGCTGACAATTATTCCAGCCGGGCGAACTCGTTCTCTACCAGTCGGTCTCGGCCGCAGCGCAACCCAAGAGGTCTATTGGTCAAAGCCCCAGCGCGCTGGCGCCCATCAGCATGGACGCCAGCGCTCTCCTGTCGAGATATGTCGCCATAACCACTGCCACACAGCTAGAGACAGCCCGACACCGGACTCACAGCGATACCTGAGAGTCGAACCGACAGACCGTGCCGTACAGGCCCATACGCTGACATCGTCTGGCCCAGCGCATCCGGGCCACGGCCGGCTCGTCGAGACGACCGACCCGTCGACGTGGAGTCGGAACCAGCCGGACAGTGATCAGCATTCGTTCATGAACCTTTCCAGGATCGGCCCGACGACGGCCATAGCATGCGGATGGCTGAGCTCGAGGTGGCGTGCGTCGACGACCGTGTTGTGAACGTTGCCTGTCACGTACGGGCGCCACGCCTGCACGAGAGCGTCGTGGTCCATGCGGTCTTTGCCCGCGGTGAAGAAGACCAAGTCGCCTTCGAAAACTTCGGGCCGGTGCTCGGCCGCGATTTTGCTGGCGGTCTCGAAACTCTCCATCACTCGGTCCGTCTGATCGGCGGTGAACAGCCCGGTGCCGACCACTTGATCACGGATGACTGCCCAGGCTTGTTCATGGGTGTCCACCTTCACCCCGTCGCCGAGGTCGAACAACTCCCGCCAACCGCCGAGCAGGTCCGCCATCAGCTGTTTCGGAGCGGGCTCATCCACGGTGGCGATCGTCGAAACCGCCGACAGATCCGCTGCGTCGACGGAGGTATCCAGCATGGCCAGCGTTCCGACGAGTTCACCACCGCATTGGAGCTTTACCGCCATCGCATGCGCGATCTGCCCGCCCAACGACCAGCCGAGCAAGTGGTACGGTCCGCTCGGCTGTACTCGGCGAATCTCGGCCACATACCGCTCGGCCAATTCATTGACGGAATCCGCGCGTGGTTCGCCAGCCACGACGTGCGGATCCTGCAAGCCGTATACCGGTCGATCCTTGTCCAAATGTTCGACCGCGCCGCCGTAGAACCACGCCAATCCCCCGGCGGGGTGCACACCGAATATGGCAGGCTTCGAGCCGCTGGCACGCAGTGGAAGCAGTACCTCCAGACCGGAACCGCCCTTAGCCTCATCGACCCTGCGCGCCAGGGCCTTCGGTGTCGCATCATCGAACATCCATGGCAACGCGATCGTCACACCGCGAGCGCGTAGTTCGGTGATCACCATCGTGGCCAGCAACGAATTGCCGCCCAGGTCGAAGAACCCATCCGATATCCCGACGCGCTGGACGCGCAAGACCTGCCGGTAAACGTCGCTGATCACTTTCTCGGTGTGGGTTCGCGGCGCGACGAACTCGTCCACCGATCCATCGAAATCGGGAGCAGGCAATGCCTTTCGATCGAGTTTGCCGTTGACGGTCAGCGGCAGATCGGGCAACACCATTACTGTCGAGGGCACCATGTAGCTCGTCAGCATCTGGGCGGCGACCTCCCGGACCTGGCCCGGGTCGATGTGTTGGCCGTCGATGCCCACGACGTATCCGATCAACTGATCGACGCCCGAGGCGTGGCCGTGCACCGCCACGGCAGCCCGCGTCACGTGCGGGTGCCGCAGCAGCGCCGACTCCACCTCACCCAACTCGATGCGGTAGCCACGCAACTGCACCTGTGCGTCGGCCCGGCCAGCGTAGTTCAGCTCGAGCCCGGTGGCGGTCTTGCTCCACCGGCCGACATCGCCGGTCCGATACAACCGGCCACCATGCGGATCGAAGGGATTCGCCACGAATCGTCCCGCCGTCAAAGCCGGGGCTCCCAGGTAGCCTCGCGATAATTGCGCACCGGCCACATAGATCTCCCCGGCGACGCCGATCGGCACTGGCCGCAGCCGGTCGTCGAGCACGTATACCCGCAACCCCGGAAGCGGCGATCCGATTCCGGCCACGTCCGGCCCACCGATCTCGGTGAACGTGACATGTACCGTCGTCTCGGTGATCCCGTACATGTTGATCAGTCGCGGCGATCCCGGCTCGTGCACCGCAAACCATTCGGTCAACCGGGACGCATCCAGCGCCTCACCGCCGAATACGATGTAACGCACAGTGAGTTCGCCAGCGCTGCAACCGGATTCGCGGTACTCGCGCTCTGCCGCGGCGAACCCGTAGAACGCCGACGGGGTCTGACTCAACACTGTCACGCGCTCTCGGGCTACGAGATCCACGAACGCCTCCGGCGACCTGGACGTGGGGTAGTCGACGACGACGAGCCTGCCACCGGACAGCAGTGCTCCCCACATTTCCCACACCGCGAAATCGAAGGCGTACGAATGGAACATCGTCCACACGTCGTCCGGGCCGAAGTCGAAGCGTTCGGCCGCGTTGGCGAACAACGTGACCACTTCGCGATGGCTGACCGTCACTCCCTTGGGGCGGCCCGTCGATCCCGACGTGTAGATCACATAGGCCACGTTGTCCAGCCGCAGGTTCGGCGTCACCGGATCGCAGCCGCCCGCTGTCGCGTCCGCACTATCCTCGACGAGCACCACCGGCGCGGCGTACTCCAGCACCGCCGACACCATCTCGGCCGATGTCAACACCGCGGCCGGACGTGCGTCGTCGAGCATGAACCGCAATCGGTCCGGCGGATACGCCGCGTCCAGTGGCAGATACCCGGCGCCCGCTCGCACCACCGCGAGCAAGCCCACGACCAATTCGATCGAGCGCGGCAACGCCACGGCCACCAGTGACTCCGGCCCGACTCCCTGCTCGATCAGCCGAGCCGCGACCCGGGTGGCCTGCCGATCCAGCTCCGCATAGGTCAACTGCGACATCCCGTCGGATACCGCGACCGCATTCGGCTGGGCCAGGACTCGGGCAGCGAACAGGTCCACCAGCGTCGCATCGGCGACCACGACGCCGTCTTCCCCCGCCGAGTCGAGCAATTCGCGGCGCTGCATCGGATCAACGATGTCGATAGCGCCGACCGCACCCGGCGGATTCGTGGTTACCGCCTCCAGAATTCGGATATACGCGTGCGCGACCCGAGTCATCGTCTCTTCGACGAACAGATCGGTAGCGAACGTGAGCCGACCCGCCATGCCATCCGGACGGCCGTGTTCGACGAACCGCTCGACCAGCTTCACGCTCAAGTCCGCCTGTGCCTGCTCGAAGCCGTTTTCCATGGGCTCGATGCTGAGCCCCGGCAACTCCAACGCGGCCTTGCTCAGATTCTGGACGTCGAGCATCACCTGATACAGCGGAAGATGCGCAGTCGACCGGGGCGGATTGATCGCTTCCACGACTTGCTCGAAGGGAACATCCGCATGCGCGAACGCCGCCAGGTCCGTGTCACGGGTCATAGCGAGCAATTCGGTGAACGGCTGGCTACCCCGCACTCGTGACCGCAACACCAGCGTATTGACGAACATGCCGATCAGGTCATCGAGCTCACGCTCGCCACGGCCGGCCACCGGAGTGCCGATCGCGATGTCGTCGACGCCGGCCAACTTGGACAGCAGGACGGTCAACGCGGCGTGCAGGACCATGAAAACTGTGGCGTTCGCGGCGCGCGCGAGAGCAATAATCCGTTCGTGCAGTTCAGCGGGAAGCTCGAAATCGATGGCGTCGCCGCGCATGGACGCTACCGGTGGCCGCGGCAGGTCGGTCGGCAATTCGAGCAGCTCGGGCGACCCGTTGAGGGTGTCTTTCCAGAATCGCAGCTGCCGGGACATGACCGAGTCCGGGTCATCGGCCGAGCCGAGCACCTCCCGCTGCCACAGCGCGTAATCGGCGTACTGGACCGGAAGGACCGGCCACATCGGTTCTGTCCCTTGCCTACTCGCCTCGTACGCCAGTGCTACATCCCGCGCGAGCGGCATCATCGACTGGCCGTCGGCGCAGATGTGGTGCACGCAGATGACCAGCACATGGTCCCGGTCATCGACCGCAAACAATGCGATACGCAACGGGGGTGCCTGTCGCACATCGAAACCCGTCGAGACTACGGCGATCGCCCGTTCCAGCAAACGCTTTTCGTCGACCCGGACGGGAGCCGGTACGAATGCGAGCTCGTCGATGGCGACCGCGACCTGATACGGCTGACCGTCGATCATCGGGAACTTGGTCCGCAGCGACTCGTGCCGGTCGATGACCAGTTCACACGCGTGCCGCAGCGCATCTATATCGAGTTCGCCCCGCAGCCGGATCACCAGCGGGATGTTGTACGCACCGACCGTGGTGTCGAACTGATTGAGGAACCACATCCGCTGCTGCGCCGGTGACAGCGGGACGAGCGGGGGCCGCAGTCTCGGCGTCAGCGGCATTCGCGAGTCGCGGTCGAAAGTATCCAGGCGGGAGGCGAGTTCGGCGACTACAGGCGCCTCGAACAAGTCTCGGACCCTGATACGCACTCCCAGCGCCGTGCCCAATTGCGCAGTCACCCGTGTCGCCGACAGCGAATCGCCACCGAGGTCGAAGAAACTGTCCGTCGCCCCTACCTTGTCGACGCCCAAGACGCTCGCGAACGTGTCCGCGATGCGCCGCTCGGCGTCGGTGTGCGGCGCGACCCATTCGCGGCCGGCCGCGAATTCCGGGATGGGAAGCGCCAGGCGGTCGAGTTTGCCGCTCGTATTGAGAGGAAACTCGGCAAGCACCGTGAACACGTCGGGCACCATGTGCGCGGGCAGTCGCAACCGTGCGGTGGCCCGAACCTCGTCCGGATCCACGTCCTCGCCGGCAACGAGGTAGCCGACGAGGCGATCTATGCCGCGCTGGTCCTTGCGCAGCAAGACGACCGCGTGTTCGATTCCGGGATGTTCGGCCAGCACAGCTTCGATCTCACCGAGTTCGATGCGCTGACCGCGGATCTTCACTTGGAAATCGCGCCGGCCGAGGTATTCCAGGGTGTGCTCCGGTGTCCAGCGGACCAGGTCACCGGTGCGGTACATGCGCGAACCAGCCGCACCGAACGGATTCGCCACGAACGCACCGGCCGTAACAGCGGCCCGGTTCATATATCCCCGCGCCAACTGCACACCCGCGAGGTACAGCTCGCCCACCACCCCGACCGGCACCGGCCGCAACCACGCATCCAACACGACAGCCTCGACCCCGGGGATCGGCCCGCCGATGGTCACCGCACCACCCGGGCGCAGCGCAGCACTGATACCCGCGAGCACCGTGGTTTCGGTCGGACCGTACCCGTTCAACAGGGTCCGGCCCGGCGCCCACGTCGCGACCGTTTCCGGTGTCACCGCCTCGCCACCGGCCATCAGTACCCGCAGCGACTCCATACCGGTCGGCGACATCGTCGCCAGCACACTCGGCGTGCTGAACGCGTGCGAAATCCGCTGTGCGCGAATCAGTGCGGCCATCTCGTCGCCCCCGAAGACCGATGGTGGCGGCACCACGAGCACGGCACCGGCGGTGTGGGCCAGCAGCATCTCGAGGACCATCACATCGAAGCCTGGCGCAGCGGCCTGCAACACTCGCGAACCCGTGTCCACACCGAACCGGTCTCGCTGTGCGGCTGCGAAATTCGCCAGCCCCTCGTGGGTCACCGCGACCCCCTTCGGCGTTCCGGTCGAGCCGGAGGTGTAGATCACGTATGCCACATCTCGGACGTGCGGCGTGCGCACCCGTTCACCGTCGGTCACGACGGTCGCCGATCGCAGCGCGATCGACTTCGCGGTGTCCGGGTCATCGAGGACCAGCGGGCGCACGGTGCCCGGCAGCAGCTCCCGTAATGCCTCGACCGTGACCGCCACCCGCACCTCGGCATCAGCCACCATGTGCGCGACGCGCTCGGCCGGATTCCGCGAATCGACGGGCATCAACGCCGCGCCCGCTTTGGTCACCGCCCACCAGCCGACTACGAATTCCACCGACCGCGGCATCGCCAGCGCGACCTGATCCCCCGGGCCGACGCCCCACGCGATCAACTGCCGAGCCACTTGGTTGGACCAGGCATCCAATTCCGCGTAGGACACGGTACGGCCACCGCAAACAACGGCAGCCGCATCGGGATCGACCGCCGCGCCCGCGGACAGCAGCTCTGCCATGACGCACGGTGCCACTGCGCTGCCACCGGAACCAGGCACAAGCGCGCGCCGCTCGTCCGCGGACAACAGATCGATCGCGCCGAGTCGCCTCGCCGGATCGGTCGTCACCGAACGTAGCACCGTTTCGAAACGGGTCGCCAGACCAGCCGCGGTCACCTCGTCGACGCGGGCCCGCTGGTAGCGGACTCGGACGTGCAACTCGTCGGTGTGGTGCGCCTGCACGGTGATCGGGTAATGCGCTGCGTCGCGGCCATCCGCGGCGACCACCCGCATACCGTCGATGTCGGCATCGCCCAGGCCGCTGCTGTCGACCGGATACGACTCGAACACGACCAGAGTGTCGAACAGTTGGGTGCTGCCCGCGGCCACCATGATCTGTGACAGTTCGAGGTAGTGGTGGTCGAGCAGGCGGGTGTTATTCGCCTGCAGCAGGCGCAGCGCGTCCTCGATCGAGAGATCCTGCCGCACATCGGCGGCGACCGGAATCGTGTTGATGAACAGACCGATCGTCGACTCGACACCCGGCAGTTCGGCCGGACGGCCGGATACCGTGCTGCCGAAGGCCACCCGTTCGACACCGAGCAGATTGCCCAACACCACGGCCCAGGCGAACTGCACGATCGTCGCCATTGTCACCGCTCGTTCGCGCGCGAATTTCACCAACTCTGCCGTCGCGGCACGATCGAGCACGACCGGCAGATCGATCGGGATATCCGCGGTCGTCGCCGCGTGTGGATCAGCGACCAGCGTGGGCTCGCGCAGATCCCGCAGCGCGTCCCGCCACACCTCGACGCTGGTGGCACGATCGCGCCGGGCCAGCCATTCCAAGTAGTCGCGGTACGAGGTCGCCGGGGCAAGCAGCTCCGACTGTGCGGCAACGGCATACAAACTGATCAATTCACGCCACAGCAGCGGCAACGACCAGCCATCCAGCAAAAGATGGTGCGCCGTCAACACCAGCCGGAACTCGTGCGGCCCGACGGCAACAAGCAGCAACCGCAGCAACGGCGGGTCGGCGGGATCGAATACGACCGCCCGCTCGGCTTCGATCAGCTCATCCAATTCCCTTGTGTCGCCACAGTGATCGACGCTGCGCCAGCTCACCGTGGTGGCAGCCGGAATAACCTGCACCGCAACACCATCGGCCGTTCGCGTGAACGCTGCCCGCAGGTTGGGATGCCGCACCAGCAAGGCTTGCGCGGCACGCTCGAGCCGACTCGCGTCGACCGCACCGGTGAGAGTGAGTACCGATTGCGCCGTGTAGACGTCGAGTTCGCCCGCCGCGAATTCGGCGTGGAACAGCAAACCCTCCTGCAACGGCGCCAGCGACCATACCTCGCTCAGCCGACCGTACCGGTCGGCGAACAGGTCCAAATCGCGCTGAGTGACGTCGACCAGCGCAACATCTGCCCGCGACATTCCCCATTCGTCGTCTGCACCAGCCAGGCCGGCGATCTCGGTCACGGCATCGACCCACCCGTCGACAAGCTCGGCCACATCGTCGTGTTCGAGTAACCGCGAGGCGTAGCCGACATGTGCCGACAACTCAGGTCCGGTTTCGGTGTCCACAATGTTGACATCGATAGTGACCACCGCTGCGGCAGGCATATCCGGATCGAAGGCGGCCCGCCGATCGAACTGCTCGTCGGTCGGTACCCACGCGAGATCCGACAGCGATGTGAGATCGACGCCGGCGCGGCCGAGATTGTTGAAACTGATCTGCGGCGGGGACGTCGACGCGAGCCGGTCGGCCGTTTCGGTGTTCAGATAGCGCAGCAGGCCATAACCGATGCCCTTGTCGGGGATCTCGCGCAGCTGGTCTTTGACCGACTTCACTGCCACGCGCAGGTCCGCGTAGTCGATGCCACTCAGGTCGAGCGCGACCGGATACGCGTTGGTGAACCAGCCCACAGTGCGTGAGATATCTGCGCCCGCGGCGATCTGCTCTTCGCGGCCGTGTCCTTCCAAGAGGACTTTCAAGCCCGGGTGCGTGATGCCGCGGTGGCGGCGCCAACCGGTCAGCGCTACCGCCAGAGCGGCCAGCAGCGCGTCATCGACGCTGCCGCGCACGGCTCGCGGTACCGCGTCCAGCAACGCCGAGGTCACTGCGGCCGGGATGGACACCGTCAGATGCCGCACCGTCGCCTGGGTGTCGACGGCCGGGTCCAATTCCGCACTCCCCAGCAGCGGATCGGTCGCCGCACTCATTCGCTGCCACAGCTCGAACTCGCTGCGGCGGGCGGTCGCGGCGGCGCTCAACGCGTGTGCCCACCGCCGCATGGATGTGCCCTGTGCCGGCAACTCGACCGCGCGTCCCTGACTGATCTGCTGCCAGGCGGTGACGAAGTCGGGCAGCAGGATCCGCCACGACACCCCGTCGACAGCCAGGTGATGAATCACGATGAGGGCGCGGGCATCGGCTTCGACGCCCGATTCCGGAAGCAGGCACGCGACCTGCAGCATCCGGCCCCCAGCAGGATCGAGTCGGTCGGACGCCTCGGCCAGCGCCGCTTCCACGACAGCGGTGAAGCCGTCGCTGCCCGGCGCCTCATACGCCCGGAAGGTTCGGACGAACACCGAGCCAGCGGCATCGGCGGCGCCCACCGCAAGCGCCTCCAGGCATCGTTCGCGCAGCCGCGAGCGCAGCATGTCGTGCTGGTCGAGCACCGCCTGCACGGTCGCGGTCACGTCATCGACCTGTGCGTCGCGCGGCAAGCGCACCAGCATCGACTGCGCGAACCGATCGGCCGCTCCGGGCCGCTCGACGAACCACGACACGATCGGCGTGAAGGGGATTTCGCCCACGCCACCGCCGGGCAGCTCCGCCAGCGACACTCGTTGGGCGGCCTGGGCGACCTGTGCGAGTCCCCTAACGGACTTGCGCTCGAAAATATCGCGAGCCGTCACGACGACACCCGCTGTCTTCAGCCGCGATGCCAACTGGATCGACATGATGGAATCACCGCCCACCGCGAAGAACGACGTCGTCGCGCCCACCGACTCGATGCCGAGCACGTCCGCGAAGGCGGCGGCGATGGTGCGTTCCAGGTCGGTCGCCACGGCGACGGCATCGTCGTCATCGACCTCGAAAACGGGTTCCGGCAGCGCTTTTCGATCCACCTTGCCGGTCGAGGCGAGGGGCATGTGATCGAGCACGGTGATCGTCGACGGCACCATGTAGGCAGGCAATACCGCGCCGATGTGATCGGACACCGCAGTCGGCTCGACGACGGCCGCGGGTTCGGCCACGATGTAAGCGGCGAGCGTCGGTTGCCCACCGGATCCGGTACGGCTCACAGTGACAGCAGCAGCCACCTTCGGATGCGAGAGCAGCGCGGCGTCGATCTCACCGAGTTCGATGCGCTGGCCACGAATCTTGACTTGGAAGTCGATGCGGCCGATGTATTCCAGCGCACCCTGCGCCGTCCATCGCACGATATCGCCGGTGCGATACATCCGCGACCCCGGCTCACCATACGGATCCGCCACGAACGCGCCCGCTGTCGCGGCCGGGCGATTCAGGTAGCCCCGCGCCACTGCGGCACCGGAAAGGTACAGCTCCCCGGTGACCCCGACCGGCACCGGACGCAACCGCGCGTCCAACACCACAGCCTCGACACCACGTATCGGACCACCGATGGTGATCACATCGGACGGCTGTACCGGATCGCTGATCGTGACCACGATCGTCGTCTCGGTCGGGCCGTAGATGTTGTGCAATTGCCGCCCCGGCGCCCAAGCCGCGATCAGGTCCGCCGACACCATCTCGCCGCCGACCGCCAGCACCCGCACAGACGCGAAGTCCGCAGGTGTCATCGTCGCCAGCACGCTGGGTGTCAGGAACGCGTGCGTCACCCGATGTGCGCGGACCAGCGCGGCCAGATCCGGGCCGCCGAACACCTCCGGCGGTGATATGACCAGGCAAGCGTTGGCCGCACACGCCATCAACGCTTCGAGCAGCACCGCGTCGAAGGCGGGCGCCGCCACGTGCAGTACCCGCGAGGTGGCGTCCACGCGATAACGTGCCCGCTGCTCGGCCGCGAATCCGGCCAATCCCGCATGCGTCACCACGACACCTTTCGGTGTCCCGGTCGAACCGGAGGTGTAGATCACATACGCCGCGTCCCGAATGTGCAGTGCCCGGGCGCGATCCGCATCCGTGACGGCCCGACCCGGCTGCGCGGCGATCTCGACGGCCGCATCCGGGTCGTCGAGCACCACCCATCCGACATCTCCCGGAAGCGCGGAGCGCGCGGCCGCGACCGTGATTCCCACGGTGACCCCGGAATCGTTCACCATGTGCGAAATCCGCTCCACGGGATATCGCAGATCCACGGGGACGAACGTGGCACCGCTCTTCGCTATCGCCCACATGGCGACGTGGTAGTCGACCGACCTGGGCACGGCCAGCGCCGTGAACACCCCCGGGCCGACCCCGCGGGCGAGCAGGTGCGCGGCGAGCTGGTTGGATCGGCGATCGAGCTCGAGGTAGGTGAGGGTCTCGGTCTCCCCGATCAGGGCGATCGCCGCCGGATCGGATGCCACGGCCTCGGCCAGCAGTTCAGGCAGTAGGCATGGGGAGGTGGTCGCACCACCACGCGCCGGGACCAGCCGTTCGACCTCCACCGCACCGAGCAGATCGATGTCGCCCACCGCGCGCGCCGGATCGGCGGCGACCGCTTCGAGGACCCGGACGAACCTCTCGGCGAACGATTCCGCGGTCGATGCGACGAACAGGTCCGTCGCATAGGTGATCTCGCCATCGATGCCGGCCGGCCGCTCGCCGTCGAGGCGTTCGGTCACCAGCACGGTGAGGTCGGTTTTGGCCTGTGCCGAGCCGGGGTCGAGCAATTCGACATCGATACCGGGCAGCTCGAACCGGGCAGCGCGCATGTTCTGCAATCCGAACATCACCTGATACAGCGGTGTATATGCCGTCGACCGGGGACGGTCGAGGACATCGACCAGCCGTTCATACGGCACATCGGCGTGCGCGAGCGCGCCGAGGTCCACCTCGCGCACCTGGGCCAGAAGTTCCCGGAACGACAGGTTCTCGCGGATCCGCGTGCGCAGCACCACGGTGTTGACGAACATGCCGACCAGATCGTCGAGCGCCTGGTTGCCTCGACCGGCGACGGGGGTGCCGACCGTGATGTCCTCGCTGTGCGCGGTGCGCGCCAACAGGATCGCCAATGCTGTGTGCAGCACGACGAACACGGTGACGCCCTCACGGTGTGCCAGCCGCACGATGTCCTCATGCAGCCGCGCCGAGGTCGCGAAGCCAACGCTGCCGCCGGCCATCGACATGGTCGCGGGCCGTGGCCGATCGGTCGGCAGGTCGAGCAGTTCCGGGGCATCACCGAGAACCTCGGTCCAATAGGCGAGCTGGCGCCCGATCAGCGACGCCGGATCGTCCTCGTCGCCGAGCATCTCGCGCTGCCACATCGCGTAGTCGGCGTACTGGACTTCCAGTGGTTCCCATTGCGGCGCTTGGCTATTCACACGCGCTTGGTAGGCGGCGAAGACATCGCGGGCCAGCGGGGCCATCGATGAGCCGTCCGCGGCGATGTGATGGACCACGACCACGACCACATGCTCGTCGGCGCCGGTGCGATACAGCCGTGCCCGCACGGGCGCCGATTCCGCGACATCGAAACCCGTCCCGACGGCCTGCCGGATCCGGTCGGCCAACTCCGCCTCGTCCGCGACCGACTCCGGCTCCAACACCAGGTCCCTGGCCACTGCCGCAACCTCCTGGACGACCTGGCACGGTTCGCCCTCGACAGCGGGACACAGCGTGCGCAGTGGCTCGTGCCGGGACACCACATCGAGTAATGCCGCGCGCAACGCATCGACATTCAGCCGGCCGGTCAACCGGGCCGCGAAACAGATGTTGTATGCCGCCGAGGCGGTGTCGAACTGGTTGAGGAACCACATCCGCCGTTGCGCCGCGGCCAACGGGACCGCAGCCGGGCGTGTCCGGGCTGCGAGCGGAACCACCGTGGAACCGGTTCGCTCGCCGAGATATGTGGCCAATCCGGCGATCGTCGGCTCGTCGAAGATGTCGCGGATGCCGACATCGATACCGAGCGCCGCGACAGCTCGCGCCGCGATGCGCGCGGCAGTCAGCGAGTTGACCCCGATCTCGAAGACGTTCGCGGTCACGCTCACTCGGTCGATCTCGGTAAGCTCGGCGACGATTTCCGCCAAAGCCACTTCATATTCGGTGCGGGGCGGCACGAATTCCTCGCCGTCGTCGAACAACGGCTGCGGCAAGGCAGCTCGATCGAGCTTGCCGTTCGGTGTCAGCGGCATCGCGTCGAGCACCTGGACAGCGGCCGGAACCAAATACGACGGCAGTGCGCGGGTGAGCTGGTCGCGAATCGCGCGCCCATCGGTCACCGCACCGGATACGAGCGTCACGTATCCGACGATGTGTTCGGCCGTGGCGACAGCGACGGCACGTGCGACATCCGGCAGCGCGGACAGCGCCGCTTCGATATCACCTGGTTCCACGCGCTGACCACGGACCTTGACCTGGAAATCACTGCGGCCCAGGTACTCCAGCTCGCCGGCTTTCGTCCACCGGACGAGGTCACCGGTGCGATAGAGCCGCTCACCTGCCGCACCGAACGGGTTCGCCACAAAGACGCCGCAGGTGAGGTCGGCGCGAGCGTGATAACCGCGCGCCAGTTGGACACCCGAGATATACAGGTCGCCGACTACACCCACCGGCACCGGCCGCAGCCGCGAGTCCAGGACGTAGACCCGCATGCCCGATACCGGAGTACCGATCGGGACCATCGCACGGGTCGTCACACCAGGCAAGCAGCGTGCGGCCGTGACGACTTCCGCCTCGGCCGGGCCGTACCAGTTCACCACCTCGGCCTTCGTGAATACGCGCGTCGCGGCGTCGACGGTGCGCTGCGCGAGCGCCTCACCGGCAACGAGTACTCGCCGGATCGACGGCAGCTCCGTGACCGCGGTGGTTTCCAGCAGAACATCGAGCATCGAGGGTACGAAGTGCACGGTAGTGACCTGGTGTCGCGCGAGGACACCGGCGAGATACGCCGGGTCCCGGTGGCCGTCGTATTCGGCGACCACGATCTGCGCGCCAGTCTGCAACGGCCAGAACAGCTCCCAGACCGCGATGTCGAAGGTGATCGGGGTCTTGTACAGGACCGTGTCGGAGGCATCGTGTGGCCACTGCTGCTGTGCCCACGCCAGCTGGCTCACGGTCGCGGCGTGGGTCAGCGCGACGCCCTTGGGCACGCCGGTGGAGCCGGAGGTGAACAGGACGTAGGCCATATTCGCCGACCGCAGCGGCGCGCGGCGCTCCGAATCGGTGATCGGGGCATCGGGAAGACCGGCCACGTCCACTCGATCGATCCGCGCGGTCGCGAATCCATCGGGAAGTTCCTCGCCGTCCGCGGATGTGGTGAGCACCATCAGCGGGCGCGCCGCGTTCAGCACGTCGGCGATTCGCGCACGTGGATGATCCGGATCTATCGGCAGGAACGCCGCGCCCGCCTTCACCACCGCGTACAGCGTCGTGATCTGCTCGATCGATCGCCGGATACACACCGCCACCACAGTTTCCGGGCCCGCCCCGCGCGCGATGAGCCATCGGGCGACCCGGTTGACTCGGGTGTCGAAGTCCCGGTAGGTCAACACGGCGCCGTCGGGAACACGGATAGCCGCAGCGTCCGGGGTGCGGATGACCTGTTGGTCGAAGGCGTCGACCAGTGTCGGGCCTGCCGCGGCGGGTACCGCGGTGTCGTTCCATTGCCGCAGCACCAGGTGCCGCTGCGCGGCATCGAGCAACTCTATCCCGCCGACCGCCGCATCGGGATCGGTCGCGGCGGCGTCGAGTACCCGCACGAATTGTTCGGCGAAGCGCCGTACGGAGTCCGCGTCGAACAGGTCCGTGGCATAAGTCAGGCGCAGCGTCATGCCGGTCGGCTCGTTGTGGGGGCCGTGCCCTTCGCTCATCATCAGCAGCAGGTCATAGATCGCGGCACTGTCGCCTGGATCCACGTTCTCGACGGTGAGACCCGGAAGTTCGACACGCGCCTGCACCATATTCTGATAGGCGAGCATGACCTGGAACAACGGCGTATGGGCCGTCGACCGCGCGGGATTGACGGCCTCGACCAACTGCTCGAACGGGACGGTGGCGTGGTCGAAAGCCTCGATATCTGTGCGCCGCACCTGGTTCAGCAGGCCGGAGAACGATTGATCCACCGCGACCCGGGTACGCATCACCAAGGTGTTGACGAACATCCCGACCAGGTTGTCGAGTGATCGGTGACCGCGACCCGCATACGGCACACCGATGGTGATGTCGTCGCTGCCCGAAAGCCTCGACAGCAACACCGCCAGCGCCGTGCGCACGACCATGAACGTCGTCGCCTCAGCTCGCCGCGCCAGCGCCTCCAACCGGCCCTGCAGCTCACCTGGGATCGTGACGTGCTCGACCGCGCCACGCTGCGTCTGCACAATCGGCCGCGGCCGATCGGTCGGCAATTCGATCACATCGGGGATGCCCGCGAGTTGAGTTCGCCAATAGACGATGTCGCGGGCCACATACGAGTCCGGGTCGTCCGCCGAGCCGAGCACCTCGCGTTGCCACAGGGCGTAATCGGCGAACTGCACGGCCAGCGGAGCCCAATCCGGCGGGTTACCGCTGGACCGCGCACGGTAGGCCGTCACGATATCGGCAGCCAGCGGCGCTACCGAAAAGCCGTCGCAACTGATGTGGTGGATGGCCAACGCAACCACCCATGACTGGTCGGACAGCTGATACAACGCAATGCGCACGGGAGCGCCCTTCGACACGTCGAATCCGGCACCCGAGAACTCAGCCAACCGGTCCGACAGTGCGCGCTCGCCGACCGGCTGCGGCGTGAGGTCCCAGGTCCCGACAACGTCGGCCGCATCGAGCACAACCTGCGTGGGCGTGCCGTCAACAGCCGGATACCTGGTGCGCAGGCTCTCATGCCGCTCGATGACATCACCGACGGCCGCCGCGAGCGCATCGATGTCGAGCACTCCGTCGAGCCGGATCGCCAGCGGCACAACGTATCCGGGTGATTCCGGATCGAACTGGTTGAGGAACCACATCCGTGTCTGTGCCTGCGACAGCGGGAGGCGGTCCGGACGCGGCTTCGCAACCGGATCGGGCAGGTTCGGTACCGCACGCAGCCGCGAGATACGTTCGGCCAAGTCGGCAACGGTGGGCGCCTCGAATATCACCCGCACCGGTACGGCCACGCCGACAACGTCGCTTATCCGGCTCAGCGCGCGCGTCGCGATGAGCGAATTTCCGCCCAGGTCGAAGAAGTTGTCGTCCGCGCCGATCTCCGGGCGATCGAGCAGTTCGGCGAAGATCCCGGCGACCGTCTGCTCGACGAGTCCCTGCGGCGCGCGGTACCCGGCTTCGGGGTTTCTCGGATCCGGCACCGGCAGCGCTCGGTAGTCGACCTTGCCGTTGGCCGTGAGCGGGATCGCGTCGATCCGGATCAACGAGGTCGGCACCATATACGCCGGCAGCCGAT
The DNA here is from genome assembly GCF_054065835.1 of Nocardia citri. NCBI lineage: Bacteria > Bacillati > Actinomycetota > Actinomycetes > Mycobacteriales > Nocardiaceae > Nocardia > Nocardia citri. The sequence goes on along the minus strand of NZ_JBSUQM010000005.1, from coordinate 160,610 downwards.
CGAGCAGATAGCTTCGGACCTGCTTGACATCCAACGCCGCTGCGGCCACCACGTAGGCCACCAAGCGCTGCTCGCCGCGATCGTTGCGCACCTGCACGACGGTCGCGTTCACCTGCTCATGGGCGATCAGCGCGGCTTCGATGTCGCCGAGTTCGATCCGCAGCCCGCGAACCTTGACCTGGGTGTCGGCCCGGCCGACATAGCGCAGGTTGCCATCGGTGTCCCAGCGGACCAGGTCGCCGGTGCGGTACAGCCGAGAACCGCGCGCACCGGAGCAGGGGTCGGCGACGAACGTCGCTGCCGTGAGACCGGGACGTTCGTGGTAACCGCGTGCCAGCTGGACGCCACCCAGGTACAGCTCACCGGTAACCCCGACCGGAACTGGATGCAACCGTGAATCCAGAACGCGCACAACAACATTCGCCTCAGGGACGCCAATCGGCACGGCGACGCCGTCAAGCGCGTCGATGCGGTGGTAGGTGACGCTGACCGCGGCCTCCGTCGGCCCGTACAGATTGTCGATGCGCGCCGCGCTGAGATCTCGGAAGCGGCGAACGGTGTCGGCCGGCAGCGCCTCGCCGATGCACAGTACCCGCCGCAGGTCCGGGAACTCGTGCACGGCAGCCTGCTCGAGAAATGCGGAGAACAACGACGGCACGAAATCCACGGTCGTGACGCGATAGTCGGCGATGAGCCGGGCCACGGCGCCCGGGTCGCCGTGCGCGTCGGGACCCGCGACAACCAACGCCGCGCCACAGGTCAATGCGGAAAACAGCTCCCAGACCGACAGGTCGAAGGTAAACGGAGTACGCAACAGCATGACATCGTCACCGCCGAGCCCATACTGATCCCGCAGCCACCGCAATTGATTCACCACCGCGGCATGCGTTACCGCCACCCCCTTCGGCACGCCCGTCGAACCCGAGGTGTAGATGACATACGCCAGGTCATCCGGGCGCAAAGCCCGGGTCCGATCGGCGTCTGTCACATTCGAGGTATCCACGCGCTCGGTACCGAACTGCTCCAACGTCCACACCGGCACGTCATCGGGCAAATTCGCCTCGTCGACCGGCCGGGTCAGCACAGCACTCGGTCTCGCGTCGGCGAGGACCGCGAGCACCCGCTCGACCGGGTGATCCGGATCCAGCGGCAGATAGGCCCCGCCCGCCGCATGGATCGCGTACAGCGTGGTCAGCAGATCAACGGAGCGACGCATCGCGACGGCAACAACGGTTCCCGGGCCAACGCCCTGTCCGATCAGCGCGCGTGCCAGCGAGTTCACCCTCGCCGCGAATTCGTGATAACTGAGCCGGTCGCCACCCTCGGCAGCAACCACCGCGGTGCTCTCCGGGGTCGCCGCCGCCTGCGCGGTGAACAGGTGTGCGATCGTCGCGGACAAAGGACGCGTCGTCTCCCCGGTCGACCGCGCGGTCAGCTCGCACGCCTCTTTCGCGGTCAGTAGATCGATATCACCGACAACGCGGGCGGGATCGGCGACGATCGCCTGCAGCAGATGCAGGTAACGGTCGAAGATCGAGATGATCGTCGCCTCATCGAACAGATCTGTCGCATAACCGAATTCGACCGCCATATCGCCCGGTTCCCCATCCGACCCCAGCGCGTCGACGAGATTCAGATGCAGGTCGTACTTGGCTACGCTCGGATCGACCATCCGGGTCGAAACCGTCAAGCCCTCGAACCTCACGGTCGGGATCTCGATGTTCTGGAACGAGAATCCGACTTGGGTCAACGGCGCATGTGCTGTCGTGCGCGGCGGATTCAGCACCTCGACGAGCCGCTCGAACGGGATGTCGGCATTCTCGAAGGCGGCCAGATCGGTCGCCCGCACTTGATCGAGTATCCGCAGGAACGACGCGGCAGGCTCGACGCGTGTCCGCAATACCAGCGTATTGACGAACATTCCGACCAGAGCGTCGAGTCCAGGCTCGCCGCGGCCGGCGATCGGTGTGCCGACCGCGATATCACCGGTTCCCGACAGCCGCGCCAGCAGCGCGGCGTAAGCCGCGTGCATCACCATGAAGACCGTCGCATCGTGGCGGCGGGCCAACGCGATTACCTCACGATGGAGATCTGCGGGCACCATCATCGACACCGTCGCACCACGGAAAGACTGTTTCGCCGGACGCGAGCGATCGGTGGGCAGGTCGAGCACCTCGGGCAAATCGGCGAGAGCCGCGCGCCAATAGTTGATTTGGGCGACGGTCTGGCTGTGCGGATCGCTCTCGGTGCCGAGCATTTTCCGTTGCCACAGCGCGTAATCCGCGTATTGCACAGGTAACGGCGCCCACAGCGGTACCTGTTGCCGGACGCGGGCTTTGTATGCGGTCATCAGATCCGCGGCAAGCGGCGCGAGCGATGACCCGTCGAAGCTGATGTGATGGACGACGAGCACCAGGGTGTGGTCGTCGGGCGCGCTGCGCAGCAAGGTGATCCGCAACGGAACCTCGGCCGTGACATCGAACCCGGCGGTCACCTCGGCTGCGATGCGCGCCTCGACCCCGCCGGCCGCGACCGGCAACGGCGCCAACCGGGGCAGTGCCGTCTCCACCGGCACGACCACCTGGTGCGGTCCGCTGTCGCTGTCCGGGTAGACGGTTCGCAGGGATTCGTGCCGGTCGAGCACATCCGCGATCGCCGCGTGCATGGCGGCCACGTCGAGGTCCCCCGACATGTGGACGACCATGGGAATGTTGTACAGCGGAGAGTTCGTGTCGAACTGATTGAGGAACCACATGCGCGCCTGCGCGGGCGAAAGCGGGATTCGGCTGGGGCGCTCTTGTGGCGCAAGGGGTTCGCGCCCCGCCGCATCGCTGGTCCGAAGATTCTCCGCCAACGCGGCGATGGTCGGCGCATCGAAGATCGCGCGCAACGAAACATCGACACCGAACGCAGCGCTCAGTTGCGCCGCTACCCGAGTGGCCGACAACGAGTTACCGCCCAGATCGAAGAAGCTGTCGCAGATGCCCACGTGCTCGATCCCCAGTACCGCGGCACACACGTCGGCGACGAGCTGCTCGGCAGCGTCGCGCGGTGCGACGAATTCGATTGCGGTGGAAGCGAATATCGGCTCGGGCAAGGCCGCACGGTCGATCTTGCCCACCGACGACAGCGGCAGCGTGTCGAGCACCATCACCGCGTCCGGGACCATGTGTGAGGGCAGGCGTTGGGCAGCGTAGCGCAGCAGCTCCGTGGTATCGACGGTGTCGATCGGTACCACGTAGGCGGCCAGTCTCGATCCACCGTCGGTCGCGACGCCCACCGTCACCGCTACCGCCACGTCGGGGTGCGCGGCGAGGACGGCCTCGATTTCGCCGAGCTCGATACGCTGACCCCGGATCTTGACCTGGAAGTCGGTGCGACCGAGATATTCCAGAGTTTCCTCCGGTGTCCAGCGAACCAAGTCGCCGGTCCGGTACATACGGCTACCGGGGGGGCCGTACGGATTGGCCACGAACGCGGTGGCCGTAGCGGTCGGCCGGTTGAGATAGCCGCGGGCCAGCTGCACTCCGGACACATACAACTGCCCCGTCACTCCGACCGGCACCGGCTGCAGGTCGGCATCCAGTACCACGGCCTCGACACCACGAATGGGGCCGCCGATGGTGACACGGTCCCCGACACACAATGGATCGCTGATCGCGACCATGATCGTGGTCTCGGTCGGCCCGTACCCATTGAACAGCTGCCGACCAGGTGCCCATACCGCGACCGTCTCCGCCGACACCGCCTCGCCACCGGCCACCAGGACCAGCAGCGAATCCAAACCGGCCGGCGACATCGTCGCCAGCACACTCGGCGTCACGAACGCGTGCGAAACCCGCTGCGCCCGAATCAATTCCGCCAAGTCCCACCCTGCGAAGACTTCCGGCGGCGATACCACCAACGTCGCGCCGTTCGCATGAGCCATCAGCAACTCCAGCACAACCGCGTCGAAACCCGGTGCCGCCAACTGCAACACCCGCGAGGAACTGTCGACCCGGTAGCGCTCCCGCTGCTCGGCCGCGAAATTCGCCAATCCCTGGTGGGTGACTGCGACACCCTTCGGCGTACCAGTCGACCCCGAGGTGTACAGCACGTACGCCGTGTCCGAGATATGGCAGGGCCGAATCCGGTCCACATCGGTCACCGCCGCCGAGGACTGCGACGCGATACCAACCGCAGTGTCCGGATCGTCGAGCACCAACCGCCGCACCGAGTCCGGAAGCAGGTCTCGAGCGGCCGCGACGGTGATCCCCACCCACACATCGGCATCGGCCACCATGAGCGCCACCCGATCGGCCGGATTTCGCGGATCCACCGGCACGAACGCCGCGCCCGCCTTGGCCACCGCCCATACCCCTACCACGAACTCCACCGACCGCGCCATCGCCAACGCGACCTGATCCCCCCGACCTACACCCCACCGGATCAGTTGCCGCGCAAGACGGTTCGACCAAGCATCCAACTCCCCGTACGACATCGTGCGCTCGCCGAAAACCACCGCCGCCGCGCCCGGATCCCGCACCGACAACACCTCCGCCAACACCCGCGCCGTCTCGGCAGGGCCACCCGAGGCGGGCAGCAACCCAGCCCGCTCGCTCCCCGACAGCACATCCACAGCACCCACCCGGACCTGCGGGTCGGACACGACCGAATCAAGAATCCGATTCAGCCGCGCGGCCAGCTCCTCGACCGTCGCCCGGTCGAACAGATCTGTGGCGTAATTGATCCGCAGGGCGACATCGCCGCCCGCGGCGGTACTTTCGGCGACGGTGACGATGATGTCCACCTTCGCCGGTTGCGGCCCAGGATCGAGGATCTCGACTGCGAGGTCGGATAATTCCAGACTCGGGCGCTCCATGTTCTCGAAGGCGAGGTACACCTGGCACAGCGGTGCGTGCGCGGTCGACCGCTGGACATCGATTTCATCCACAACGCGTTCGTAGGGCAGGTCGCTGTTGGCAAAGGCATCGACATCGATCTCTTTGACCCGTGCCAGAAACGCGGTGAACGATTCGCCGGAACGCACCTGGGTGCGCAGCGGGACCGTGTTCACGAACATACCGATGAGTGGTTCCAGCGCACGCTCGCCACGGCCCGCGACCGGGGTCCCGATGGTGATGTCCTGCGAGCCCGACAGCCGGGCCAGCACAACCGCCAAGGCAGCATGGACGACCATGAAAGTAGTGACGTTGGCGGTGCGAGCCAACCGCTCGATCCCAGCGAAGGTTTCGGCCGGTATCACGGTGTCGGCAGCGTCACCGCGCATGGACTGGTGCGCAGGGCGCGGACGGTCGGCGGGCAGCTCCAGCAACGGCGGCATCCCCGCCAATTGGGCTGCCCAGAAACGCAACTGGCGTGCCGCCAAAGACTCCGGATCGTTCTCGTCACCGAGCAAGCTGCGGTGCCAGATGCTGTAGTCGGCATATTGCACCGTCAGCGGCTGCCAGTCCGGCGTCTTTCCTTCCGACCTCGCTTCATAGGCGGTGGCGACATCGGCGGCGAGCGGTCGAAGCGACGATCCGTCGCAGCAGATATGGTGCAAGACGATAACCAGCACATGCCGACGCCGGTCCGTGGACGCGAGCAGCGTGACCCGGATGGGCGGACTCGTACGCACGTCGGCTCCGATCGACGCCAGGTCATGGAGCCGATGCGCGAGGTCGGCGAGGTCGATCGGTTCCGGCGACAGATCGAGACCGGCGACAACCTGCTCAGCCGGCAGAACGAGCTGTGTCCCTTCGCCGTTCACGATGGGATAGACGGTGCGCAGGGATTCGTGCCGATCGAGCACATCCTTCAGGGCCGCATGCAGCGCGGCGACGTCGAGACGGCCGCTCAGCTGTACCACCAGCGGAATGTTGTAGGCCGCGGAGGCGGGATCGACCTGATTGATCAGCCACATTCGGTTCTGCGCCGGCGACAACGGAATCGGCTCGACGCGTGGCTGCGCGCGCAACGCGAGCCGGCCGGGGCGGTGCTCGGCGTCGACGTGCGCGGCGAGTTCGATGACGGTCGGTTTGCCGAACAGATCCCGGACCGACACATCGGATCGGGTCAGCTCGGCGATCCGGACGGCAGCGCTGGTCGCGGTGAGCGAGTTGCCACCCAATTCGAAGAAACTGTCCAGCACGCCTACCCGCTCCAAACCCAGCACCTCGGCGAAGACATCGGCGATCGTCTCCTCCATCGCAGTGCTCGGCGCAACGTAGGCCGCGGCCGAATCGAAAACCGGCTCGGGCAGCGCCCGATAGTCGACCTTGCCGTTGACGGTGAGCGGCAACTCGGACAACACCACCACGACGGCTGGGACCATGTATTCCGGCAGCATCGCCGCGACATGCGTGCGCAGGGAGTCGGCCCCACCGGCAATTTCGCCGGTGAGTACGACATAGGCGGCGAGCCGGGCCGCCTCCGTGCCGGGCAGATGCACGACGACGACTGCCGCTGAGACCGCGCTGTGGGTCAGCAGTGCGTTACGGATCTCGTCGAGCTCGATGCGGAACCCGCGCAGCTGCACTTGCTGATCGCCACGGCCACGGTATTCCAGCTCACCCTGGTGATTCCACCGTGCGATATCGCCACTGCGATAGAGTCGCTCGCCGGGCTCGCCGAACGGGTTGGCCACGAAACGTCCGGCGGTAAGTGAAGGCCGATTGAGATAGCCGCGAGCGAGTTGCGTTCCGGCGACGTAGATCTCACCCCAGGCTCCCAGTGGCGCCGGGCGCAATCGTTCGTCCAGGACATATGTGCGCAGCCCCGGCAGCGCCGGGCCGATCGTGCTCGGCGCACCCGGCATCGCGATCTGCGGTGTCAGGCCGAGATAGGTGACGAAGACCGTGGTTTCGGTGATGCCGTAGCTGTTGGCCAGCACAGGCAGCTTCGGGTTGTGGCCGTACCAGTCCGCCAGCCCCGCCGGGTCGAGACGTTCGCCCGAGAGAATGACCAGTCGCGTCGAAAGCTCACCGTCGGGCTCACCGGCGTCCGCGTAACGCTGCCGCGCCACAGCGAATTGGTGGAACGCCGATGGTGTCTGGTTGAAGATGGTCACCTTCTCGAGTGCCGCCAAGCGCACGACATCGTCGGGCGAGCGGGCGGTGAGGCTGTCCACCACAACCACCCGGCCACCACTGACCAGTGCGCCGAAGATCTCCCACACCGAGTAGTCGAACGCAAACGAATGGAACAACGTCCACACATCTTCGGTCCCGACACCGATCTCAGCGCACGCGTTCACCAGGTACGTCGCGACGGCGCGATGGGTGATCGCCACGCCCTTGGGCCGGCCTGTCGATCCGGAGGTGTAGATGACATAGGCGATGTTGTCGAGGCACAGTGGGCTGCGCCGATCGGCATCCGTGATCGGCGCCGCCGACTCCGCACCGACCGCGCCGTCGAATAACACCACACGGCCGGGATCGCCCGGCAGGTGTTCGCGCATACTGTGAGTCGTCACGACGGCGATCGGATCAGCATCGTTCAGTACATACTCGAGCCGGTCGGCCGGATGCGCGATGTCCAGCGGCAAGTACCCCGCGCCCGACTTCAGGACGGCCAGCGCGACGACGATGAGATCGACGTCGCGCGGCATCGCGATGGCTACCAATGATTCCGGCCCTGCTCCGAGAGCGATGAGCGTGCGAGCGAATCGGTTGGATCGCTCGTCCAGCTCGCGATAGGTCAGGGCGGTCTCACCCGAAGTCGCGGCGACCGCCGATGGTGTCGCGGCCGCCTGCCGCGTCAGCAAATCTACGAGCGTCGCGGTGCCCGTCGCGCCGTCACGCCCGGCGAGCTGCCCGACGATGCGCGCCTGTTCGGCAGGATCCACGAGCGGAATCTCGACCAGAGGGGTCGCGATGGGCGAATCCATCAATCGCCGCAGAAAAGCGAGGAATCGACCTACATGCGCATCGACTTCATCCTGGCTGTACAGATTCGCATTCCCGTGCAGCTCGATCAGCAGCGGCGCATCGGCTCCGGAACGGTACAGATTCAGCTGCAGATCATCCAGTGCGCCCGAGGTCAGTGCGCGATAGCGGCCGAAGGCCGACCCGAGGCGAATCTCCGAGTCGAAGAAGAGGATATTGACAATCGGACCGAACGAGTTCGCCGACGCATCCAACGCATTCGAATCGCGACGCAGATCTTCGAACCGATAGAGCTGATGCCGCATCGCGGAGACGAGCTCGGATACCGATGCGCGGACCACCTGCTCCACCGTGGTCGTCGCGTCGATGGTGAACCGAATCGGCACCATGTTCGCCAACATCGCGGCAGCATTGCGCAGGCGTTTGGTGACACGAGCGCTTACCGGCATCGACAACACCACATCCTCGGTCCCGGTCATCCGGGCGAGGAACGCAGCGAAGGCTGCGATGACCACTTGCGCGGGCGATGCGTGCAGGTCGCCGCAAAAACGGTCGAGCATGTCGGACAACTGCGACGGAAGCTGCAGGCTCGCAACATTATCGACCTTGCTCCGCCGGGAGGTGCGACCGGACAGACTTGTCGGCGTCGGCAGATCCGCAACCTTGTCGAGCCAATACGCCTTGTCGGTGTCGAACCGCGAGCTGGCTCGATAGGCGCGCTCCGCCTCGACGATGTCGCGCAATCCGGCGGCCTCCAACCGCACGGGCAACCGGCCCTCGAGCAAGGCGTTGTAATGCTCGGCTATCCGGGTCACGACGTTGAACGCGGCGTAGCCATCGACGACGAGGTGATGGGCACGCGCGTACCACAGGTACCGATCTTTACCGAGCTGGATCAGTCGCATCGCGGTGAGCCGGTCGCGGCTCAAATCGACAGCCTTGGTGTTGTAATCGCGCCGCATCCATTCCATTGCCGCTGCGAACGGATCGTCCTCGCCGCTGAGGTCGAGCACAGACTCGTCGTAGATGATGCTGCGGTCGACGAATTGATATGGGACACCGTCCAACTCGACCACCCGGACGCCGAGAGATTCGGTTTCGCGACTGGCCTCGTTCACCGCCTTGGTGAATGCGTCGACATCGATCTGCCCCTCGATCTCGATATAGTGCGCGATGTTCACCGTCGGCCCACCCGACAGGTTGTCCGCGAGCCACATGCCGTACTGCGCCCTCGACAGCGGAATCAGATCCAGCTGACGATCGGAAATTTCAGCTGACCTCGAATCCAGCTGACGGTCGGCAGTTTCGGCTGACTTCAGATCCATCTAATCCCCTCACTCAGACTCGGAGGCACTCCGAACACGGCGGACGACACCCCTACCCGTGCCCGAAATTGCCTGTACATGCACTTCGTCTACGTCGAAGCAGCGCCCATATCTCTGATCTGGAACGCACCGGTCAGCACAGCGTGCGGCTCACCTTGTCCGCGCCCGGAATCACGTCGGGCGCCGACGTTCTAGTGCGAGGAAACCCCAAAACTCCCATTTGTCTACATCTCCCAGCATCTCGAGATCCGAAAAGTCGGACACTTCGAACATCTGGCAAAGCAACGCAGGCTCACATGTGACAGCTATCTGACAGCTTTCTCGAGCAGTCTAGCGGCTTCATAGCCATGGCCTATATCGGAGGTGGTTTTTCGGCCCGCTTTCCTGCATGGCATCCCCCCGATGGATCGGCGACCGCACATACGCCGACACCGGAGTTCGATGCCAGATACAGTGATACTCAGTGGAATTCGATCCATGTCACCACAAGTCGAGCGCGGTCATCACAGTACCGGGCCGGCTCGGCTCTGAGCCGGAGGCGGCGATACGTGAAGTTCTCTTACGGGGCAAAGGCAAAGCAGTACGGACCCTCATTGCCTGGCGCGCACACCAGAAGCTAATAGCCTGTCCCGCAAGCGGTTGCGTTCAGCAGGGCTGTGCGGAGCGGGGCGGCTGGTTCGATGATCGGAGTGTGGTTGTCGCCTGCCCGGCGATTCAGCAAGCATTGACACCCGGCACCTGTACGGCCAACCTGCGGATCCGGTACGGCCGCCCGCGCACCGGCCCGGACGGCCAAGGCCACCCCGATCGCGGTCAGTACGGAGATCTGCCGATTCGTCCGCCGCGACCACCGCACCGTGAGCGCATCGACATGTTCGACGAAAGTCCTTGCTGCACAACTCATTTCTGACAGAAGAGCCGCTGCGCGACCAACCACGGGATCATCCCGCGAGCCACCGCCTGCGCGGTCATCACGTCGATGCCTTTGCACGATGTCCCGCGGTCGGTGATATGTGTTGTAACACCGCCTATTCCGTCGTCGTGGGGAATCGGGTGACCAGGATCAGCGGCAAGCGCGCGGCATGGTCGAACGCGGCCGCGAGTACGGGAAGATCGCGGCGAGCATGGCGTGCAGTTGGTTGATCCCGCGCACTCAGGAACCCATGAGGTCGGTTCGGCGCTCGACAGCTGGGTCGAATCGGCGATCAGATCGTCGGGCGCGGCGAACCACTTCGCCGGCCCCGCGAACACGCGCCGTCGGTGCGGATCAGCTGATGGGCTGGTAGCTGCGGGCGCGCGGACCGGTGTGTGCGGGAAGGTGTTCGTAACCGTGCAAGGTGAACAGCGGACGCCGGGTGGGCGGATCGGTCAATCGCAGGTCCGGAAACGCCTCGAACAGTGCGCGCAGGGCATGCGCAGCTTCCATACGCGCCAGACCGGCCCCCAGGCACACATGGGCGCCGCTGCTGAAGGACAGATGATTCTTGGCGTTGTCCCGGGTGATGTCGAAACGTGCCGGGTCGGTGAACACAGCAGGGTCGCGGTTCGCCCCGGCCAGCGACAGCACCACAGTCGAACCCGCGCGCAACCGAATACCGCCCATCTCCACCACTGTTCGAGTGGTGCGAGCGGTGGTCTGCACCGGCGGATCGATCCGGAGGATCTCCTCTACCGCATTGGGCCACAGTTCCGGCTCAGCGCGCAACCGATCCATCTGATCGGGGTGGCGGAGCAGCCACATGATGCCATTGCCGATCAGGTTGACCGTGGTCTCGAAGCCCGCGGCCATCAGCAGGGTCGCCGACGCGCACAGTTCATAGGTGGACAGATCGCCCGCGGTGACCAGGCTGCTGAGGATATCGTCGCCGGGTTCGGCGCGGAGACGCTCGACGTGCTCGACGAGATACCGTGGTGCACCCGCTCCGACGATTCCATAGCCCGCTGGTGTGTGCGCCAGGAGATCCCGAGGTCGAGCAACGGACTGATGTCATCGCCCCAGCGCAGAAACATCTCACGGTCAGAGTCCGGGAAGCCGAGCATCTCGGAGATGATGGCGATGGGCACCTGCGCCGCGTACCGCGCCACGAGATCAGCGGGCCCGTCGTCGGGGAGCGTCGCGAGCAGTTCCTCGGTGACCGTCTCGATCCTGTCGCGCAGCCGGGCGACGGCACGCGGGTTGAAGGCCGCGCTGACCGGTTTGCGCATCCGGGCGTGCTCGGGCCGGTCGATCACCAGCATCGACGGCGGATCGACCGGGGTCGGCGGGAGGGGCCGACGCTCCAGCGCTCGCAGCACGGGCCGCGGTACACCGAGCACAGTCGGTATACCGACACCGAAACGGTTGTCGCGCAGTATCTCCCGGACCATATCGTGATCGAAGGTGATCCATACTGGAAGGGCGCGATGCAACCCACCCGCCCCGCGCATCTCCTCGATCAGCGCGTAGGGATTCTCGATTCCCTCCGCGCCGCCGATCAACTGAGCGAATGGATCACCCCGACGGAGCAGTATCTTCTTGAACAGGCGGATCAACCCGTGATTGTTGCCCCACCGATACGCGTAATGCGGTTTCATCGAGCCCCTCCATCGTCGAATCGTCGCGCCCCTATGGGCGCAACGAATATCACAGGCTTGGCCAGCGGAGTGGGATGTCGAGACCTACCGTGTAGGTGGCGGGCCTTCAGAATATGCGGATCACCTGTCCGGCCGCACACGCGGCCGACGGTCCTCGTCACACGATTGTCCCCGGCCAGCCACCACCCTGGCCGGGGACAACACGCGAGTCATTCAGCAGTTCTCCCGAAGGTCAAACTGTGACACCGAATACGCCGGTGGGGACGCTGGCGACCAACGTGGGGCTACCACCGCCGATCGGTGCCGACACCACCCTCAGGTTGCCGCTGTCGGTGATGAACAGCAGGCCACCGGAAACGGCGACATCGACCGGGCCCGACAGACCGGTCGTCACCAAGGGGGTCACCGCACCGCCGGTTGCGGGCACCGAAACCACCCTGTTGGCCCCGAATTCGGCGATGTACAGAGTGTTGCCGACACGGGCCAGCCCAAACGGCTGATTCAAGCCGGTCACCACCGGAGTAGCCGTGCCACCGGATGCCGGCATCGAATACACCGTGCCGACGACCGCACCATCGCTGGCATAGACAACGCCGGGCCCATAGGTGTATGGCAGCGGATTGCTCGTGCCGTCCAGATTCGCGGTGACGGTGACGTTCACCGTGCCCGTCCCAGGCGGAGCGACGGCCGTGATCTGGGTATTGGAGTCGATGGTGAATGTGGTTGCCGTCGTACCGAACCGCACAGTCAACGGACCGACACCGCTGAACCCGGAGCCGGCGATCACCACAGAGTTGAAACCGGCTTCCGGGCCGAAACTGGGTGTGAGCGAAGTGAGAACAGGCGCCATTGGTATCCCCTCCAAACGGAGAAAGCGAAAAGGGTTGTACTGCAACGGTGTTGACCATGCCGCGACACCGCTATATCCATTAACCCTCCAGTGAAGGCACTTCGGCAACGAATCCCCGATCCGCTTTCGTCCGGTTTCATCCAGTTTCTCCGGTTCAGGTTTCCCCCGGTCTGGACCGCTATCCGCATCACCGTCATGCAGCCGACTCGCTACTCGCCGAAACCAGTGCATACGAGGCACATACGGCGCCCTAGCGCCGTGGGATGCATTGTCGGCTCTACAGTCACCGGCCCAGTTCGGCACATTCGACCGATCCCGCTGAAGCGATCTACGCCGGCTTTTCGAGGAACTGCCGCGCCCCTTCGGGGCTTGCCCGCCAATCCTCGAGCACCACGCAGACGACGACCCTGGCAAGGGGAATTGACCGTCGTAGAGCACCGGCGGGCATCGACGCCTGCGTGATACCGCACGCCCCACCCGCCGCCACAACACCGACAGCACCCGACAGGTCACCGCGACGGGAATCCGGTCCGCGGCCAGGTCCTCGACCAGTGGCCGCGCCAACTCATCGAGGACGCAGCGTCAGGCATTGCGGGGGTAGCGGAAACCAGCGCAGCGCTTCGAAATGCGATGGGAGGCCGGTGGGACCATCGGGGATCTTCTCGGGGCGGGCCTCGAGCAGGGTGCGGGCCTCGGATAAGTGTTCGGCCAACGCGGCCTCGTCGAGGGTCTCGTGGTCTGTCGAATAGTGCAGGGTGCCAGCACTATCGTAGAAGAGATCTGTCAGGCGCAACGGGGGCTGGTGAGTCCCCCCACGGTGGCGCCACAGGCCGGTGTCCGGATTGAAGATGTAGTCGGTGAGGAGACGGGGGCCGAATGAGGCCAGTAGCTCCACGGCCTCGATCAGATAGTCGCGCACGGTGTCGGAAATGAAATAGTTGAAGTTGATCCGTGTCCAGCCGGGTTTGATGCCCTCGCAACCCAAAGCGATTTCGTCTCGGTAGGCACGCGAATTCTGCGGATCAATGGCCAGGAGCCGATGCCCGTACGGGCCTGCACAGGAGCAGCCGCCGCGGGCTTGAATCCCGAACAAGTCGTTGAGCAGGGCTACGACATAGTTGTGGTGCAGGTAGCGATCCACGCCTGACCGGACTCGGAAGGACACGATGGACAGTCGTCGCGCATGCGGGTGGCCCAGGATTTCGATGTTCGGGTGATCGCGCCACCGGGCGAAGGCATGACGCCACAGCCGCTGTTCCCGTTGCTCGATGAGGTCGGTACCGACGGCGTCCTTGAGCGCGAAGACCAGCCCGGCCCGGATCGACTCGATGATCGCCGGGGTTCCGCCCTCTTCCCTGGCCACAGGATCATCGAGGTATCGGTGACCGATTGGGTCCACGAACGCCACCGTGCCCCCGCCCGGCATGGTGGGCACGGTGTTGCGTACCAACTCCCGCCGGACCACGAGGACACCGGGCGTCTGGGGGCCGCCGACGAATTTGTGCGGAGAGAGAAAGATCGCATCCTTATGGTCGCCACGACCAGGAGCGCTCTCCCGCACGCGGATCGGAACATAGGGACCGGCAGCAGCGAAGTCCCAGAAGGACAACGCGCCGTGCTCATGAAGCAGGGTGGCGATCCGATCGGTGTCCGATAAGACGCCGGTGACGTTGGAGGCGGCAGAGAAGCTACCGATACGCAGAGGTCGGTCCGCGTATCGGATCAGCCGGTGTGCGAGTTGTCCCAGGTCGATGTGACCGCCGGCGTCTTCGTCGATCACCACCACGTCGGCGATGGACTCCCGCCACGGCAACTCGTTGGAGTGGTGTTCGTAGGGGCCGATGAACACCACCGGCCGCTGCGAATCGGGGACCCGCCCACCCCACTGGTAGCGCGCGACCAGCCCGGACGGGATGCGGAGTTCGAGAATGCCAACCAATTTGTTGACCGCCGCCGTTGCCCCGGACCCGCAAAAGATCACCAGGTCATGCTCGGTGCCGCCGACCGCGTCGTGGATGATCTGGCGTGCGTCGTGCCGCAGCAGTGAGGTCTGCAATCCGGTGCCCGAGCTTTCGGTGTGGGTATTGGCGTATCGCGGTAACACCTGCCGTCGGATGAAGTCCTCGAGAAAATCCAACGACCGCCCTGCTGCGGTGTAGTCGGCGTAGATGATCCGGCGCCGGCCATAGGGTCCGTCCAAGACCTCACCTTCACCGATGACCCCTTGCCGAACTCGCTCCAGCAAGGGTGAGGTGGGGACCTGCGCCGCCGAGACATCCGCGCTCCCGGTCACCGTATCCATGCGGTCCCTCGTTCCACCGCGGCTAGCACCTCGTACACAGTCAGCGTGCCCTTGGGCCGTGCGCCGCGCCAGGGCCATTGGTCTTCTGGACGAGTAAGTCCGAAGCTCGATCAGTGATCGTGACCGGATGACCGGCGCGCCGATGGTGTGGTTGTGCCGGATCGCCGCGGCCACCGTCTCCGTGGTGGCGGCGGCCGCGATGGCCACAGCGGCGGCAGCCAGATCGTCGGCGTCGGGTGCCACCACCCGACCGCATGCGACGATGCCTGGTCGCCGACCTACGGCATGTCGGCGGTCGAGGCAGTGTCGATCTCGGCCCGCCCAGTCCGCTGAACCACCGGTGCGGATCCGGCGCGAGGCACCGACCTCACCTTCCTATGTGACTATCCGCAAGGGATGTTCCAGCAGTTCTTTCAGTTGTGCGAGGAACTGAGCCGCGACAGCCCCGTCGATGGCACGGTGATCGGCGGACATGGTGACGCGCAGGATCTTTCGGCTCACCACCTGACCGTCCTGCAGTCGCAGTTCGTCGCCGGCCGCGCCGACGGCGAGGATGGCGGCCTCGGGTGGGTTGATCACGGCTGTGAAGTGCTCGATACCGAACATGCCCAGATTGGAGATGGTAAAGGTGCCTGCACCCATCTCATCGGCGCGCAACTTGCGGTCGCGGGCGCGAGCGGCCTTCTCGCTGCTCTCGGCGGCGATCTGGGAGACGCTTTTACGATCGGCATCCCGGATCACCGGAACGAGCAGACCGGCTGGGGTCGCCACCGCGATGCCGAGGTGAATTCCCTTGTGCTGCAGTAGTTTATCTCCGGCGAAGGAGACATTGACCGTCGGGTTGGCCCGCAGCGTCACGGCAACGGCCTTGACCAGCAGATCGTTGATGCTGACCTTGCCCGCCCCGGAATCCGCCAGGGTCGCGTTCACCTGTGCACGGAACACGAACAGGTCGGTCACGTCGATGGCGCTGGTCAGGTAGATGTGCGGGGCCTGCTGCTTGCTCTCGGTGAGCCGCGTGGCCGAGACGCGCTGAATGGTGGTCAGCGCGATCTCATCGTAGTCACCGGAAACAGGTGCGGCAGGGACGGATCCGGCCGCAGTCGCGGCAGCGACCCCGGGGCCCGCCGACACCAGATCGGTTGCCGCATGCGTGGATTCGACATCTCGCTTCGTCACACGGCCGCTGGGGCCGGTGCCGACTACGGCGGCGATATCGACGCCCAGTTCCTGGGCGATCTTGCGCGCCAGCGGCGACGACTTCTTCCGTTCACCGGGTGCGGCGGTGGGGACGTCGGCCGGAGCAAGCGCCATGGGCGCGACAGAATTCTCGGTGGAGGCGCCCGCCGAAGGTGCGGATTCGCCTCCAGCCGTCGCCCCGCCAATTGCGGATGGCACCGGCGAAGTGCCGGACCGTCCCCCGGCCGCGGGCGCGCCGCTGCCGTCGCCGACGATGGCGATCGGCTCGCCGATGGGCACGCGGGTGCCTTCGGCGGCGATGATCTGCTCGAGCACGCCGTCCTCGTAGGCTTCGAGCTCCATGAGGGCTTTGTCGGTCTCGATCTCCGCGAGCACCTCACCGCGGGTGACCTTGTCGCCGACCTGTTTGAGCCAGCTCGAGACGACACCGTCCTCCATGGTGTCGGACAGGCGTGGCATGGTGATTTCAGGCATAGTTCTGTCCTCGGGTTTCCGGTCTCAGCGCCGCTTGCCCACGGCCGCGAGCGTTTCCACGGCGGCCGTATACAGCGAATCGGCGGACGGCAGGGCCAGCCGCTCGAGCGGCTTGGCGTACGGCAGTGGCACCTCGGCCATGGCGACGCGGCGCACGGGCGCGTCCAGGTAGTCGAAGGCGCCGTCGGAGATGGACGCCGCTACCTCCGCGCCGATGCCGTAGGTGAGCCAGTCGTCCTCCCCGATGACGGCGCAACCGGTCTTCTCGACCGACTTCACCAGGGTGCCGCGATCCAGTGGACGCAAGCTGCGCAGGTCGATGACCTCGGCCGAAATTCCCTCGGCGGCAAGCTTTTCGGCCACCTGGGTGCAGACCGTCGCCATGCGTGAGTAGCCGATCAGGGTGATGTCGGTGCCCTCGCGGGTGACCGCGGCCTTACCGATCTCGGCGGCCGCGAGATTCTCGGGCACCTCGCCCTTGGTGTTGTAGAGCGACAGATTCTCCAGAAACAGCACCGGATCGTCGTCCTCGATGGCGGCCTTGAGCAGCGCCCGCGCATCGGCCGGTGTGCTCGGCGCGACCACCTTCAGGCCGGGCACGAACGCGTAGTACAGCTCGATGTTCTGCGAATGCGTCGCACCCAGTTGCTGCCCGCCGCCACCCGGGGTGCGAATGACCATCGGCACGCTGGTCTGCCCGCCGAACATGCCGTAGATCTTGGCGGCGTGATTGACGATTTGGTCCAGCGCCAGCAGTGAGAAATTGATCGTCATGATCTCGACCACCGGACGCAGGCCGAGCATGGCCGCGCCGATGGCCGCTCCGACGAAACCTTCTTCAGCGATCGGGGTGTCGCGCACCCGCTTCTCGCCGAATTCGTTCAGCAGACCGGCGGTGATCTTGTAGGAGCCTTCGAAGACGCCGATCTCTTCCCCGATGAGGAAGACGTCGTCATTGCGGCGCATCTCCTCGCGCAGGGTTTCGCGCAGCGCTTCACGATAGGTCATGACAGCCACGGTGAATTCCTTAGTGAGTGAACAGCGGATCGGCGGGCAGGCGGCGCGAGTCACCGGCTACTGGCGTCGCGTAGTTGTAGTCGAACAGGCTCGACGGCTCAGGATGTGGACTGTTGTCGGCGAATTCGACGGCGGCGGCAACCTCCGCGGTCACCGCATTCTCGATCGAGGCCGCCGATTCCCCGGTCAGCACACCCGCTTCGAGTAGAGCCGCGTGCCAGCGCACGATCGGATCGTTCTCGCGGGCCACCGAAACCGCCTCGTTCGTGCGGTATTTGGCCGGGTCGACGACGGAGTGGCCCTTGAGTCGGTAGCTCACCGCCTCCAGCAGTGCGGGCTTGCCCTGACGCCGCGCGGTTTCGATGAGCTCGCTCGCCGCGTCGCGCACGGCCAGCACATCGGTGCCGTCCACGCGCTCACCGCGCATGCGGTATGCGCCAGCGCGCTTCCACAGATCCGGTTCGGCGGAAGACTTTTCGACGGTGGTGCCCATGCCGGTCTGGTTGTTGATCACCAGGAACACGATCGGCAGGTGCCACAGCGCCGCTATGTTCAGCGACTCGTGGAACGCGCCGATATTCGTGGTGCCCTCCCCCATCTGGCACACCACCACATCGTCACCGCCGCGATAGTCGATGGCCAGCGCCGCGCCGACCGCCAGCGGAACCTGGCCGCCGACGATGGCGTACCCACCCAGCAGGCGAGTCGCGGTGTCGTACATGTGCATCGACCCGCCCCAGCCCTTGGACGTGCCGGTGGAGCGGCCGTACAGTTCGGCCATGACCCGACCGGGCTCGATGCCCTTGGCCAGCGCGTACCCGTGCTCGCGGTAGTTGGTGAACAGGTAATCGGTAGGCCGCATGGCCGCGCCGATACCGACGACGGTAGCTTCCTCACCCAAGTTGAGATGGCAGTAGCCGCCGATCCGGGCCTGCTGGTAGCTCTGGGCGGTGCGCTCTTCGAAGCGGCGCACGAACAGCATGTCGCGGTACAGGCCACGCAGGGTATCGGGATCTGCTGCGGCGATGCGGGATTCGACCGGACCGATCACGGTGGCGGTGACCGAATCGGCGGCGGCCCCGGCTGTGGTGGCCGGCTGGTCGGGGGTGGGGCGCGTCGTCTTGCGGGACGGCTTGCGGGCTGCGGTGCTCGTGGTCATGAGGGGTCTCCTCAACGCTTGCGGGGCGGCGCGATGTGTACCGGCAGGCCGAGCCCGGTCAGGGCGGCCTCCATACCGATCTCGCCGAGGGTGGGGTGGGCATGGATGGTGTCGGCGAGTTCCTCGAGGGTCGCCTCGAGTGAAATCGCCAGTGCGCCTTCGGTGATCAGGTCGCTGGCGGACGGTCCGATGATGTGCACGCCGAGCACTTCCTGATGCCGCGCACCCGCGACGATCTTCAGGAAGCCCTCGGTATCGCCGAAGGACTTGGCCCGGCCGAGCGCCGCGAACGGGAACTTGGCGGTGATCACCTCGTGCCCGGCGGCGCGGGCGGCGTCCTCGGTGAGGCCGACGCCGGCGATCTCCGGGTGGGTGAAGGTCGCGGCCGGGATCACGGCGTAGTCGATGTGGGCGTCGTGCCCGGCGATGACATCGGCCGCGGTCAGGCCTTGATGCGAGGCCACGTGCGCGAGCAGCGCCTTGCCGGTGACATCACCGATGGCGTAGACGTGCTCGACGCGAGTGCGCAACTGGTCATCGACTGAGATGAAACCCCTTGCGTCCGTGTCGATTCCGGCGACATCGAGATCGAGATCGGCCGTGTTCGGGCGGCGACCCACGCCGACCAGCACCACATCGGCGTCGAGTTCGCGCGCGTGCGGGCCGCCGACGCTCACGCGCAGCGCAGCACCTGCTCGCGCGATGGCGGTGACGGTCGATCCGGTCAGCACTGTTATCCCCCGCTTGCCGAACGAGCGGCCCAGTGCGGCACCGATCTCCTTGTCCTCCAAAGGAACCAGGCGATCCTGCATTTCCACAACGGTGACATCACTGCCGAAGGTGGCGAATAGGCTGGCCCATTCCGCACCCACCGCGCTGCCGCCGATCACCACAAGACGCTCGGGCACCTCGGTCAACCCGAACGCACCGTCGGAAGTGATCACCCCGGGCAGTTCCGCGCCCGGAATCGGCAACTGTGCCGGGACCGAGCCGGTCGCGATGATCACGTCGGTGGCACTTACCGTGCGGGTCGCGGTGGCGGTGGGTGCGGCCGCGTAGCGTGGGCCGCCCGGGAAGATCGGCGACTGGCCCGCCTCGAACACCTCGACCGTGGTCGGTCCGGTGAACCGCGCATGCCCCTCGATAACGGTGACGCCGTTGGCCTTCAGCAGGCCCGTCACACCGTCGGTGAGTTCCTTGACGATGCCGTCCTTGCGCTGGCGCACGGCGGCGAAATCGAAGCGGACATTATCGGCGTGGACGCCGAAATCCGCTGCGTCCTTGATGGTCTGAAAGACCTCGGCGGACCGCAGCATCGCCTTGGTGGGGATGCAACCCCAGTTCAGGCAGACCCCTCCCGGGCGCTCCTTTTCCACCAGCGCGACCCGCACGCCGCGTTGCGCCGCGCGTATGGCCGCGACATATCCCCCGGGCCCGCCGCCGACCACCAGTAGATCGAAATCCGGCACTCGTGGTGCTCCTCATCCTCGAATGGAATCGACCTACCGTGGTTGCGGCGTGGTCGTTCATCCGAGTGTTGTGGTCACCGGATGCACAAACAATGACCTCGAAGTCCAGAAATCCAGGGCCCGAACTGGGCGCTGCGCCCAATCCGGTACCTATCAGCGGGGACGCGTCGACCTAATCGCGGGTCGGCCCGCCGAGGTCCAGGGCGGCCAGCGCAAGGGAAAGCTCCAGGAAGCAACGCTGTCCGTCCAGCGGGCGACCCAGCAGTGTGGCGATGCGCTCCATCCGGTTGATCACCGTATTCCGATGGCAGTGCAGCTGCGGCGCGGCATGCGCCGCAGAGCGGTTCTCGGCCAGCCAGACGGCCAGGGTGCGCAGCAGGATCTCCCGCTCTTTGACCGGCAGTTCGAGCACCGGTCCGAGGGTGCGCGTGACAAAGAGCTCGGTCAGGTCGGATGAGCGCACCAACAGCGCCTCGGGATAGCGCTCGTCCAGCGAAACCAGCACCCCCATCGCATCATCCGGTACGGTGTCGAGCGCGAGGAGAGCCAGCGTATGCGCAGTATCGATCTCGGCCAGCCCAGCTACCGCCGCCGAGACCGCCGCCCGCCCACGCACCTGTGGCCGAACCAATTGCACCGCGGATTCGACGGCTCGATGGTCCAATGCGACCAGCCCGACCGTCGAATCGGCGCGTTCGTGCCACACCGAGCGAATTCCCATACAAGCCAGCGCCGTTTCCGTGCCAGGGTGCAGCGGATGCGCCTTACCGCGGGCCACCACGACGACATAGTTCCCGTGCACCGGCAGATTCAGCTCCCGAGCCGCCCGCGCCGCGAACAACGCATCGCGCGCCCGCCCCGCGAGCACATCCTCGATCAGCCCGTGCCGGCGCCGCTCATCCCGCCGCACCCGATCCAGCTCGGTATTGCGATAAGAAGTCACCAGCGCCGACGACATCCCGTCGATCACCGCCCACATGGCTGTCCCCGTATCCCGGAACTGCGTGGGCGCCATATCCCCGGCCTTGTCGAGCAGTGCCTCCCACACAATCCGCCCACCGAGCCGGAAGGTCCGCTGCATGGCCTCGAGCGGCACCCCCTGCTCCGCACGCAATTCACCGATCGACGCGGCGACATCATCCTGCTCGGCGCGCGCGGCCGGCTCATCCAGCAGGTCCAGAATCCGGGTGAGGAACCGCTGACATCCATCGCGCAGATCCGCGTGTGTCACTGCGGAGTAGTCGGTCCACTCCGGGATATCGGTGAAGATGGCGGCCATCAGCCGCCGGGTCAGTTCGGGAATCTCGGTCCTGACTGCCGCGGCCAGTTCCGATGAGCTCACCGCGGTCCCAGAGTTCTCGGGTGCCGCCACATCGGCCCAGGTTACGCCGAGCCGCGCGATCGGCTGCCACCCGATTACCAGCAGAACTGCCGGAATGCCGATCAGCGTCCACCATCGACTACTTCGCGGCGATGTCGCCGACCGGTAGCGCTCGCTGGGCGGCTGATCAGACCCCAAGTGCCCGCCCCACTGACAGTGGGTGTGCCCGGTCCAGCAGGATGTCTGTGACTAACCCGAGTACAAGGAGAAATCGAAAGTGGAATACATCGGTGTGATCGGCGGCGGCACTATGGGTGCCGGAATCGCCGAGGTAGCCGCCCGCGCGGGCGGGTCGGTCCTGGTTCTCGAACGCGACACCGAGACGGCCGACGCCGCCGTCGGGCGAATCGGGACGTCCCTGGCCCGCGCGGTGAAATCCGGCCGCCTCGAACAGTCCGAGGCGGACGCGGCCCGCGCCCGCATCACTGTCACCACGTCGATCGACGATTTCGCCGACCGCGAGCTGGTCATCGAGGCCGCGCCGGAGATCGAATCGCTCAAGGCCGACTTCTTCACCAAGCTGGATGCCATCGTCTCTCCCGAGACCATCCTGGCCACCAATACCTCGTCGATCCCGGTCATCCGGCTGGCCAATGCCACCGCCGACCCGGGCCGGGTAGTGGGTGTGCACTTCTTCAACCCGGTCCCGGTGCTGCCGCTGGTCGAGATTGTCGTGACGCTCAAGACCGAGCGTGCGGTCGTCGACAAGGTGACCACCTACGCCCGCGACGTGCTGGGTAAGCGCACCATCGAATCCAAGGATCAGGCCGGCTTCATCGTCAATGCCCTGCTGATCCCCTACTTGTGCAGCGCGATCCGCATGTTCGAGACCGGTTTCGCCAGCGCCGAGGACATCGACGAGGGTATGGTCAGCGGCTGCGCCCACCCGATGGGTCCGCTGCGCCTGACCGATACTGTCGGCCTGGATGTCACGCTCGCCGTCGCCGAGTCCCTCTACGCCGAGTTCGGCGAACCCCAGTACGCACCGCCGGTGCTGCTGCGCCGCATGGTCGACGCCGGATATCTGGGCCGCAAGACCGGCCGCGGTTTCTACACCTACTGATCCGGCCTGCAATCGGCCGCCCGCGAAGTGTGCGGGCGGCCGGAGCACCGGTCCGCAAGAGCAGCAGGGCATGGCACATAATCGTGCGGATGCCAATCCTTGGCCATCGACAGATGCCGATGCACGCAGTCCTCGGCCATCGGCTCCAACTCGGCGAGGATTTCGCGCTGAGTCAGCTCACGCGTCAATGGTGTTGCCTACCTTTCGGGTTTCGACGAGTTCCATTCCGGTGACGATGCTCATCTCGATCTCGATCTCGATCTCGATCACGGTGTCGGTCACGTCGTCGATCCGAGCCACTCGGATTCGACAATTCGTCCGCGATCGGTCGTTCACGGTCAGATGATCGAGCGGGCGACCGGCCGGCAATGCGCTACTGCTGAACATGATTCGACCGAAAGCCGACTCACTTACCCTCTTCGGCCCGAATCCGTCGGCTCCCATGCCATCACCGCGCTACGCCACCGCCCAGAGCCGAAGGGCCCTGTGATCCAGGGACCGAATGCTCTTCTATCGAGGATGCGGTAAGAATCACACTTCCACGACGCCCGAAGGGGCCCACAGCAGCAGATCGGTTGCCAGGCCTGGAGTTTCATCACGCGTCCGCGGCGGGACTCAGGACAGGCGAGGCCCGCCGTCGCATCCTGAATCAATAGCTGGGTCGGCTGCCGGATGCGGGGTGCGAGCCGGTGTCACGCAGCGATGCCGGTGAGGGAGAAGAATTCCTGGCGGGAACGAGGGTCTTCGCGGAGGCCGCCGAGCAGGGTGGAGGTGACGGTGGTGGTGCCGGCCGCCTGGACGCCGCGCAGGGTCATGCAGGTGTGTTCGGCCTCGATGACGACACCGACTCCCCTGGGCTCGAGGTTTTCGGCGAGCCAGTCGGCGATCTGCTTGGTGATCCGTTCCTGGACCTGAGGCCGACGGGAGAAATGCTCGACGATACGGGCGAGTTTGGACAGTCCGAGGATGCGGTCGCCGGGCAGGTAGCCGACGTGCGCAATGCCGACGAACGGCAGCAGGTGGTGCTCACACACCGACCGCAATGGGATTCGCCGAGCCAGGACGAGTTCGTCGTAACCTTCATCGTTGGGAAAGGTGGTCAGGTCGAAGGGCCGGGGAGTGAATAGTTCGGCATAGGCTCGGGCCATCCGGCCCGGGGTCGCGTGCAGGTGTTCGTCGGTGCCGACACCGAGCGCGGTCAGGAAGTCCCGGGCGGCGCGCTCGGCGGCGGCGAGGTCGATGGTGGCGGGGTCGTGAAGGACCCGTAGGGCGGGGTTCGACACGATGACTAGCTCCCGCCGACGCCGAGTGCGGTGAGCAGCACGAGCACCACGGTGGTGACGGCCAGAACACCGTGTCCGCCGACGATCGCGATCGGGAAGTGTTTCTCGGCCGGTTCCGCTGCTCCGGCCGTCGCGACGTCGGTGGCGGTGCGCGCCCGGTAGACGGGCAGCCAGCGCAGCAGCATGGCGAGCCCGAGCAGAGCCACCGGGATCAGCAGCGCGAAGGCGATCCAGGCGAGAGCGTCGTTGTCGACGGCGAGGTAGACGATCCACACGATCAGTCCGGCCACCGCGAGCAGGAAGTGACCGAATACGACCGGTGGCGGGAGATGACTGGAGCTCGGTTGGCGGGCGCCGCCTTTGGCGATCCAGGTACCGAGCAGGACGAATCCGCCGACGGCGGTGAGCAGCCAGACGATCAGTGCCGCGATGCCCATGATGTCTCCTGACAGGTGAGTAGGGGTGGTTATGTTTCAGCGCCGGTAGCCGGTCGCCTGGGTTGCTTCGTCGGCGACGCGGACGCCGTAGTGGTAGGCGAGCTTGCCGCCGAGGTAGCCCGAGACAGTCAGCACGGCCAGCGCGATGATCGACAGGGCCAGCGGCCCGGCCGGGACGGCGCCGTGCGGGCCGCCGCCGGTGCTGCGCCACCAGAAGCCGAGCGCGTAGGCGACGGTGATGGCCAGATTCAGGCTCATGTGCACCAGCCCGGTTCGGAACGCGGGGGTGCCGGCCGGGATTGCGAACAGGTCCAGGAATCCGACCACGGCGGCGGCCAGCGCCCCGAGGACGCCGACGGCTATCAGCCACCGCGCGCCGCGGGAGAGGAAGTCCGGATCGTCGACGACATGTGAGGCGATGTCGAATACCACGCTCGCCACCCAGGCGCCGATAGGCACGGTGACCAGGATCGGGTGAAACGGATGCCCGTACGGCCCGGCCAGTGCGGCACTGACCGGGTGTTTGGCCTGCTGCATATCAGCGGTCACCACAGCCTCCTCCTATTTACACCAAAGATTATTGGTGTTATTCGCGCCATTGGTCAAGGTGCCCTCATCGGGCGGGTACCCAGTTGGTTTCAACCAATGCAAACGGCGATATTGTGGTCGGGTGACCAGTGAATCGGCGATCACTGCGGTGGCCGCGCTCGACGACGAGTTGCGGCGCGGCATGTACTGGTTCATCCGGCGCGCCGGGCGCCCGGTCACCCGTGACGAGGCAGCCGAGCAGGTGGCGATCTCACGGAAACTGGCCGCGTTCCACCTGGACAAACTTGTCGGCGCGGGTCTGTTGCGCGCCCGCTACGAACAGGTCGGTGGGATCCGCCGGGTGGGACGGGCACCGAAGGTGTACGAGCCCACCGACACCGAAGTGCGCGTGAACATCCCCGAACGCCGCCACGAGGTGCTCGCCGACATCCTGATGGACGCGGTGCTCACCGAGGGCTCCGGCGAGACGGCTCGCGAAGCCGCCGAACGGGTTGCGGCCGAACGCGGCGAGGCTATCGGGCAGGTCATGCGGGATCAGGTTCGGCCGGGACGGCTCGGCACCGAACGCGCTCTCGCCCTACTGCACACGCTGCTCGCCGAGCACGGATTCGAACCGGCCCGCACCGCATCGGACTGCATTCGCCTGCGCAACTGTCCATTCCACCCCTTGGCCGCCCGCGCGCCGGAGCTGGTGTGCGGACTCAACCACGCCTACCTCGCGGGTCTGCTCACCGGACTGCGCGCCGACACCGTCGCTGCGGAACTCGCCCCGAAAGCCGGCGAATGCTGCGTCCAGCTGCGCCCTGCCACCTGAGATGCGCACCTGCGCGGTCACAACGAGCTGCACCCATAATCTGCGGGCAGCAAGGCACTGGAGCCGACCGCGGGGTATCAGCCGCGCACAGTGAAAAACGCCGCGCTGCCGATGCCCGCGACCAGGCAGTAGACAGCGAACGGGGTCAGCTTCTTGGTCTCGAAGTACGAGGTGAGGAACATGACCGAGACATAGGACAGCACGCCCGCGACCACCGAGCCCGCCAGCGCGGGACCGAGAATGTCATGGTTGGCGGGCTTGAACAGTTCGGGCGTCTTGAGCACACCGGCGGCGAGGATGACCGGGGTGGCCAGCAGGAAGGCGAAGCGGGCGGCGTCCTCGTGCCGCAATCCCTTGAACAGGCCCGCCACTATGGTGCTGCCGGAGCGGCTGATGCCCGGGAAAAGCGCTGCGATCTGAGCGGCTCCGATGAGCAGCGCGTCGGTAACGCCGAGTCGGGACAGCCGCACATCGGAAGCGCGGTCCGGATCGGTGATGGGCAGCACGACAGTGTCCTGCATGGAGAGGTCGGCCGGCCGGCCGGCCGGGGTCAGCATCGGCTCACTCTTCGCGCGAGTGCGCAGCAGTTCGGCCGACAGCAGCACGAATCCGTTGATCGCCAGGAACAGCGAGGTCGGTATCGGAGTGCCGAGATAGTTGCGTACAGCCTTCTCTAGTAGTAGTCCGGCCAGGCCGACCGGGATCGTGGCAATAATCAGCAGCACACCCAATCTGGCTTCGGGCGTGCGGATTTCGCGCGTCCGCACCACATCCCACAGGCCGGTGAGGATGCGCACCCAGTCCCGCCAGAAGAAGATGACCAGCGCCAGCGCGGTGGCTACGTGCATGGCGACCAGCAGCGCCAGGTATGGGGAGTCCTTGGCGGACATGTCGAGATCCTTGCCCCACTGCCCACCGATCCAGGCCGGCAATAAAATGCTGTGCCCGAGACTGGACACCGGGAAGAGTTCGCTCACCCCTTGCAGTGCTCCGACGACGATCGATTCCAGATACGTGATGGCCATGCGCTTTCCTGTCGAGGGTCGGGGCGTGAATGCCTGGCTGGTCAGTCCACGCAGGGGATGTTGGATCCGATGCTGGTGGTGACGGGTTTGCCGGAGTCGGGTATCCCGTCGGCCGGTGTGGAGGTGGTGGCACCGGTGGACGAGGTGGTGGAGGTCGGGGTGGTGGCGCTCGATGATGATGTGCCGGAACCCAATTCGTCGGGCATGGTGAAGTCGCCGCCGATCACGATCTTGATGTGGCCGGGGTCGAGATTTTTGGAGGCGGCTGTCGGTAGCCCGCCGAGGAAGTCCGCGGCCTGGGTGGCGTCGGTATCGGCACCGGTGCCGTAGTAGACGACCGAGCTGGAACCATCGGTGTAGGCGGCGTTGCCGATGGTGCCTTTCTGGAATCCCTGGTCGGCCAAGGCTGTCGATACTTTGGCGGCCATACCCGTCGCGCCGCCCGCGTTGACGACGTCGACAATGCTGGTGGGTACGGTCTTGGGCGCGCTCGGCGCAGCGGCCTGCACACCGAAGGCCGTGCGCACCGTTTTTTTGATGGCTGCCGGGTCGATGACGTTGACGTCTTGGCCGTCGATGGTCTGGTATCCCTGCACCGGCAGGGTCTGGAATTCGATTGGAATCGAACCGGCCTTTCCCATGGTCTGCGCGAAGTCGAGCACGTTCCAACCTTGGGAGAGCACCACATCGTTCTGCGCGGCGTTGATCAGTTGCTGCATCTTGCCGATGTTGGTGAGTGTGCCGGACTCCTTCAGTTGTTTGGCGACCGAGGTGAGAAACGCCTGCTGGCGGTGGGTGCGGTCGAGGTCGCCGTTGTCGAGTTCGTGGCGTTGCCGTACGAACGACAGCGCGTTGGCGGCATCGAGGTGCTGGGGTCCGGCCGGGAACACCGCGCCGGAGTAGTACTCGTCGTTGACGGCGTGGTTGAGACAGACATCGACACCGCCGAGGATGCTGGCCAGGTCGTAGAAGCCTACGAGGGACACCTCGGCGAACCGGTTGATCGGTACTCCGGTCAGTGCCTTCACGGTCTGCACGATGGATTCGCGGCCGGCCTCGCGGCCCTGACGTTCCAGTTCGACCTTGTCTTTGACGCCCTGGTTGGCGAGCTTCTGCTCGACCGTCACCTTCTTCAGCCCGTAGGCCTCCTTGATCTTGGCGTGGTCGTAGCCAGGAATGCCGGTGACCGCGACGTAGTCGTCGCGGGGGATGGAGAAGGCGGTGATCTTCTTCAGATCTTTCGGAATGTGCACCAGGATCAGCGAATTGGCGTTGTAGCCGCCCTCGCTGCCGTCACCGGCGTGCAATTGGTCCATGACGTCTTTGGGTAGGTCGTTGCCGTTGCGGTCTTTACGTGTGTCCAGTCCGATGAGCAGGATGTTCATATCGCCGTCGAGCGCGGCGGCGTCTTCGGAACTGATGGCCCCGGACCGGGCGAACCCGTCATCGACGGCGCGCTCGGTGTAGTAGGCGAATCCGGTGCCCGAGACGACGACCACAGCGGTCGCGGCCACCGCTAGGCGGACGGCGGTCCGTGCGACCCTGACCTGCCACGACGACGGTGCGGACCGGGTGCGGCGGTTGGGCCGCACCGGCACATACCGCTCCGTCGGACCCTCGGCAGTGTCGGTCGCCGCCACACGCCGGATCCGAGTACCACCCGAGCTCACCGGCCGCGTACCGGCACCGCGAGTCGCCGTTACCGAGCTCTCACGCCCTGCGCGCGAGCTGCCCGCGCCCGATCTGCCCTGCTCGGCACGCGACTCACCTCCGTCTCCCGCCCGGTGTGAGCGCCGGGCACTCGTAGCGCGGGCGGACACCTCGCGAACCCCTTCGCCAGGCGTTTCCGGCCGAGCATGACGACCGCCAGACCGGGGAACCACGACCGGAATCGGTTCGGTTTCGTCACTCATTCGCCGTCAAGCCTCACATCACCGTGCCGCGCGGAAACCGCCGATACACTCCACCAGGTTCAAGACATCCTGCACGACGTCTGCCAACCAAGCACATCCACACCCGCCACACCCGCACGGCGCGACAGGTCGAACCGCGAAGTTCAGCCGCTGCGGAAACGATCGCGCAGCTGGGGATCGTCCTGCCACCACAGCCTCGGCAGGCCGGGCTCGTCGTCGGCAGTAGAAGTGACCTGACCAGGCGCTTCGGCGGCATCGAGGACGAGATCGACCTCCACGGCCGCAGCCTGTTCGTCGATGGCGAAGGCGCGCATGACCGCCAACAAGAACGGCACACCGAGGATGTCGCCGAGCACCCAGAGGATGCCCGCGCCGATGATCTGATCGGTAGCCCGGCTCGGACCCCATACCCGCCCTAGATCGGTGTAGTACTCCGCGGCGATCGCCGGGCCCAGCCAGAGCACGATCCCGAGCAACCCGTCGCCCAACGTCTCGGCGACGCTGATCACCATCGAGATCATCTGCGGGTACCTGCGCGGCACCGGGTCGGCCTGCAGTCGCGAGTAGAAGTAGAGCAAGCCCACCCCCACCAGCACCAACTGAGTGATCTGATCGACCGCTGGGTGCTGCAGCACGGCGGGATACCACGCGGTCAGATACAGCAGCCACGGCGTGGCCAACATGAGCACCGAGGTGACGGCTGGGTGGGTCAGCACCCGCGCGGACCGGCTGGCCAGTACACGGTCGATGCGGGCTCGGCCGATATCTCCGAGCGCCGCACGCGCCACCGTGACCGGTCGGCCCGATGCCAAACCGAACGGGACAACGAACAGCAGCAATACCACCTGTAATGCCCGGACCCAAAACAACGTGTCGGCGTAGACCCCGACAAAGCTGCCGGTCGCGAGGAACCACAGCACCACGGCGGCCAGGCCGACTATTCGCCGACTCGACTCCACCGCCACACCGTCGCGCACCGCCTGCCGATGCCCGCGTAGGTAGCCGTAGGCGCACGCGCCGACGATCGCGATCGTGACGACATCGAGTCGCCACGACGTGACAGCCGCGGCGAGAGTGAGCGGGGTATCGACCGGAGACACGTGCCCCAGTGTGCCCGAGCCTGGATCGCGACCCCGACCCGGCGCAACCGTGACTCACCCGATGCCGCTGACGCATTGATGTTGCGGACGGAGTGTTCGCGGAACGCACATATGCCCAGACGTCGGCGGTGGGATGCCATATCGTTACGCAGGCCGATCGGTTGGGGAAGCATCAGGCATTCGACTTGCCGAGGTCTGCTATCCGGGGTCCAGGTTTTGTTCAAGGCGATGTCATGGACCGGAAGACCGTTTCGGGTGCGGTCCACGAAATCGAGCAAAGGATAGCTACGAACCAACCCCTGGGCATATAGCTAACATTCGGCCATCTGAGGAAAATATTTAATTAAGATCGATCCGGTAAATCTGCGAACTGGATGTACCTCACATATAGAGTCACCGGCTATGACTGATGTAGAGGTGAGCGAAGGCGGTTATGCCTTTGCGCGCGATATGTGGGCAACTGAGAGGTTGTGGCTGTCACGATCCGTGCGGACCATCCTCGTCGGACTCGCCGGCCAACTGAGCGGACTCGGACCCCAGGCGTGGACTCGCTATGAAGACGGTGAGTTGGAATTCGTGGAGGCGCGTGAGTTCCAACTAGCCCTGCTGCGAGTACACAGTGTGCTCGCGAACGAGATCGACGCCGGGATGTCGGAAGCCGCTGCAGCAGCCCTCGACCACACTGCCGGGCTGGGGGACGTCGCCTCTGTCACGGGCCTGGACCGAGCGCATGCCTATCAGCGCTGGGGCGCCCTTACCGCGGTCGGTGAACGTATCGCGCTCATCATCTCGCAGCCGTGGCCGGATGGCGGCCCGTCTGCCCCCCGGTCCCCTGGCACACTCTACGAGCAAGATCGGCGGTGGTGGCGGGTGAGCAGCGCCGCGAGACGCAACGCCCAATACGCCATAGTTGTCGTCGACCGACTGGTCGAGCGGATATACGGGCTCGACCCGGAAGGATGGCAACCGGATTCCACGGGAGCGCGGTGGGAGTTCCGGGCCTTCGGGTCCCAACCGTTATCGCATATCCATGTCGACCGCGCATACCGAAAGGGTCACCTACCGGTCCGCTTGGGCGACCCCTATCCCGCCCGGCTGGACCGCGCGTGTGTCCCCAGTTACTTCTCGGATGGGCACGAAGGCGACTGAAGCAACGACATCGAGCCATCCCTGACACAATCCGAATGAGAAACGCCGATCAAGGCCTGGAACAGTTAGAGATAAGGGCCGATTTGGTCGACGGCCTCGAGGGGGTGGCCGGCTTGGATGGGTCGGCCGAGGGCTTGCAGTTTCCAGTTGCCGTGTTCGCGGTGGAGTTTGGCGACGAGCATGCCGGTGTGCGGGCCGCCGCTACGCAGGTTTGCGCGGGTGAGTTCGGCGTTGGTGGTGCCGTCGACAAGGCGCCAGAAGGCGTTGCGAACCCGTTCGAAGGTATGCCCGGCGTAGGAGGTGATGACGAAGACCACTGCGGTCACATGGACGGGCAGGCGAGTCAGGTCGACGGCGATGGTCTCATCGTCGCCATCACCTTCACCGGTCAAATTGTCACCGGAGTGGCGGATGGCGCCGTCCCGGGTGCTGAGCTGACCGTGGTAGGAGGCGTCGACGAGGTCCCGGTCGGCGAATACCAGTGCCGAGGCGTCGAGGTCGATCTCGATGACACGGCTGCCCCATCGGCCGTGGACCCGGACGGGGTCCCACCCCAGTGCCATCTTCACGTACGTCAGTTCGGTGCCGCCGTGTTTGACCAGCGCCACATCCTGACCGTCTGCCAGCACTGGTCCCATCGGCACTGGGGATGGGGGCTGCTGCTGGGGGCTGGTGCCGACGGTCACGCCGTGGGCGGACAACAGTGCGGCGAACCCACTCCCATAGCCGTGGCCGACGGCGCGGACTTGCCAACCCGCCGCCGCGCGGTCCACGTCCAGGGCGATCGCTGTCGTTTCGGTGGTCAACCCTTCGATCGTGTACTCGCACAACGGGTATGCGTCGGAGTCGGTGACGGTGACGTGTGGGGATGGATGCCGGTCGAAGCGGGTGGTTTGGTCATCGAGGGTGATGACGATGCGGATGTGGACGACATCCGGCGGGACCGCGCGCAGGTGGATGGCCAGTGCGGCTTGTCCAGGAACCAACTGCACACCGGGGGCGGTGGGCTGGTTGTAGAAGACCAGGTCGCTGTCGGCGTGCACCCGGCCCTGGATGTCCAGTAGCAGCGCGGCCACATCGATGCGGGCGGTGTGATGCACCGACACGTTGATGTCGTCGGCGCCGACTACACCGGTCTGTCCCTGCGTCAGCAGTGCGGCCACTCGACCCACTCTACTTCGATGATCATCACGTCATCGAAAATACCGAGCCGACCAAGGTGTCATGTGCCAGTGATCAGCGCGAGCCTCGGCGGCCGAGGCGCCGTCGACGGACGTTCGGTCATGCGATCGAGCGCAAACGCGCTCCAGGGGTCAGTAGTAATGCCGTCGGCCACCGACCGCACGGCCCATCGACCCCAACAGCAATAGCACGAGCCCGATGACGAGGACCACGATCCCGATGGTCCAGAGGATCGGGATGCCGAATATGAACCCGACGATAAGAAGGATGACTCCGAGAATGATCATGGCCGGCTACCTGTATTCGCTGCGGTATTCGGAGGGCCCGAGAAACCCTCCGGTGCTGGTATCGGTCATGCGCGCAATGCCAGCACGCGTCACTACGCACACCCCGACCACGGCCACGGGAAGAACACGGCCACGGTGATCGACCCGATGTGCTGCATATTCAAGTAGACGCCTCAGGATCGGGGATGTACACCCCCCGTTTATCGAAGCCGCGGCCAGCGCGCGGCGTACCCGATGTTTCGGCCGCTGGGTTGGGGTATTCGCGGCACAGGAGGTGATGGACATGCCCAAGGCATGGTCGGACAAGCGGGAGCGGCAGTTCGAGCACATCAAGGATTCGGAGAAAGAGCAGGGTGCGTCCACCCGGCGGGCGGAGGAGATCGCGGCGCGCACGGTGAACAAGAACCGTGCTCAGTCCGGGGAAGCCGAAACCGCCAGCCGGTCGTCGGTGCGCGACATGTCGCCACAGCGGCGTGGTGGTCTCCGGTCCGGCACCGATCGACCGAAGGGACCAACCCGCGATCAGCTGTACAACGAGGCGAAAAAGCGCAACATCGAGGGGCGCTCGAAGATGACAAAGGGCCAGCTGGCGCAAGCGCTCGGCCGCGTGTGAGCGGATATGGACACAGCGGCTGAGCGACGATGACGCAACCGCGTGGACCGACACCATGAATGAAGACACCGACCCAAAACCCGAGGAGCGCCAAACCCCTGACGAGACGGAGCAGGGCCACAGGGACTTGGTCGCACAACCCCACACCCGCGACGAAGGCGGACCGATCATTACCGCGGAAGCGGCGGCGGCGCGGGCCAGTACAGCGCAGAATCCGCTGGGCAAGCCCGGGCGACGATTCGATCCGCGATCGCCGTTCATGATCGGCATGGCCGGCGCGGCGGGAGTGGCGGTGACTTACGGCGCGATCCAAGCACTGATCGCCGTGAGTCAAGTGCTGGTCTTGATCACCGTCGCGTTGTTCCTGGCAATAGGGTTGGAACCGGTCGTGTCGTGGTTGGTTCGGCCGTGGTTTCCACGATGGGCCGCCGTGACCGCCGTATTCCTGGTCGCGATCGGCTTGCTGGCCGGGTTCCTTGCGGCCGCGATACCGCCGCTGGTGACTCAAGGCAGCGCGCTGGTTCACAACGCTCCGGATTACGTCGACCATCTCGCGCACCGATATCCACTCATCGAGGCGCTCAACACTCGTTTCCATCTACAGGACCGACTCCAGCAAGCGCTCGGGTCCGATCCCTCGAAGCTGGCCGGCGGTGTCCTGGGCGCGGGCCGCCTCGTATTCAGCATCGTCAGCGGCACGGTAGTCGTCGCGGTGCTGACCGGCTACTTCATGGCCAATTTCGCAGAGGTTCGAACTTCGATCTACCGGCTGTTTCCGCACTCGCGCCGACCTCGAGCGATCCTGATCGGCGACGAGATCTTCGTGAAGGTCGGCGGCTACATCCTGGGCAATTTGGTCATTTCACTGATAACCGCGGCATTGACATTCATCTGGCTGCTGATCTTCGACGTGCCCTATCCGCTGTTGCTGGCCGTCCTCGTCGCCGTCCTGGATTTGATCCCGGTGGTGGGCTCCACCCTGGCCGGAATCATCGTGGCCCTGGTCGCACTCACCGTGTCCCTGCCTGTCACGGTGGCCACCATCGTCTTCTTCATCGTCCTGCGGTTATTCGAGGACTACGTACTGGTGCCCAGAATCATCGGCAGAACGGTGCGCGTACCGGCGATCGTGACGGTGGTGTCAGTGTTGCTCGGTGGTGCATTGCTCGGGATCGTCGGTGCCCTGCTCGCGATCCCGGTCGCCGCTGCGGTGCTGCTGATCATCAGTGAGACGGTGTTGCCGTCGCTGGACGAGCGCTAGTGAACGAGGGGGCGGCGGACCGTTCGCATCGCCCTGCTACGGGCGGATGGCCGTGCCGGCCACCCGCCCGTGATGGACGCCGGCGAGCGTCGAGTCAGTGACGAAAGGCGTCCTTGACCTTCTCACCCGCATCCTTCAGGTGGGACTTGGTCTGATCGGCCTTGCCCTCTTGCTTCCTGGCCTCGTCGTCGGTCGCCGCGCCGTACTTCTCCTTGGCCTTACCGGAAAGTCGCTCGGCCTTATTCTTTGCCTTGTCTACAGTGCCCATGATTACGGCCCCATTGTTCGAAGGTGCCCGGCCTACTGGCTCCAGCCGGTCTTCTGGCGGTAACCCGCATTCGGACAGCCAAACAACCAAACAACGCTGCCCTGGATTTGTGCAGGGTTGTTGTCGACGACCGCAGCGACGACCCGCACTCAGCTGTCCAGCATCGAATCAGGCGTTGTCGGACGACTCTGCGGGATCAGCCCCCGGCTTCTTCTGACTTGGCTTCGAGTCCGGATCGACCTTATCCGCGCGCTCCCACTCCTTGTCCAACTCGGTTCGCGAATCCGCCGCCTCGCTGCGATGCACATGCGCCTGCTGGGAAAGTTGCTCGGCCTGCGCCGCTTTGATCTCTCCTTCTGCCTTTGCCGCCCGGCTCCTGGCGGCGGTCTCCTGCGCCCGCGCTTCCCGCTGACCGACCTCGAATTCCCGTTCCGCCGCGCGGTCACGGATGCTCTTGGCTTCGACTCGCTGATGTTCGCGCCGTCTGCGCATCGACCCCCATGCGCCGGCCAGAAGCAAAATAACCACAACGACGACAACAATGATCACGATCACAACGGTGGTGCTCATCTTTCGACTCCTCGCACTCACCCCCCTTTTCCTAACGCCACTCGACTACCCCGGAACTGCGTAAATATGTGAACGGGTGCACGCGGCCGATCCGCCGGGTAGCTACCATCCGCTACCGGTGCACACATCCAGCAGCCGACTGGTGCCGCGCGGTATCCCGGCCTCGTGCAGCGCGTGCATCAGCAGCCGGGTATCGGCCGGTGGCCGGCACCCCACCGGGCGGGCAGATCGACGTCATGAATTCGCAGATCAATCCGCGCCCGGTACGACGGTCGTAGCTCGGGACACTTCGGCCACCTCCGCAAGCAGCGAGGTCCGGCCCGCATGCCAACAGCCCAGCACGTGATCGGTGAAACGCTGTTCGAGCATGGTGGTCGCTTGTATGCCGAAGACCATGGACGCGCGCAGTTCGGGTTCGCGCGCCACCAGATCGCTGATCACGCCGCGGCGCATGAGCTGTTCGTGCACAGCGTCGGCCTCCACATGTTCGCGGTAGAACAGCACACCGGCCGGATCCGCATCAAGCCTGGTCAGGGCATCCACAAGGCGTCGTGAGCCAGGGGATGAGGTGATCTCTACGGCGGCGAAATGCCCCACCCCCGCGCCGCGCAACACACGATGCAGACCGAATAGCGACATCATATTCACCAGGGCCAACATCGGCGCTGGTACAACGTCCAAGTAGTGCAGATAGTCGGGACTCAATCCCGCGCCTTCCAGCAGATCCGCGTAGAGCCGCTGGTGGATGCGGTCCCCGCGCCCGCCACCGAATTCGTCGAATTCGACGGCGACCAGCGCGGCCTTGGCTTGCCCGCGCAACCGCGGAATCAGCCATGCATACGGGTCGGCTTCCTGGTGGTGCAGGATCGAGCGATGGATGAAGTACTCGCGTAGCTGCCACAGCTGTCCTTCGTCACGCAGGAAAGCGCTGAGACCGGCTTCTTCGGCGGGGACGGCGAGCAATTCATCGAGTTCGGCGTCGAGATCGTCACCACCGGCCGTGTCGGCATGCAGTGCGGCCAGGAACCGGCGCTCCAACTCGGCGCGCAGGCCCAGCAGCCCGGGATCCCATTCCCATTCGGCATCCACACCGTCGAAGCCCTCATAGTGCAGCGCGTAGCAGGTGTGCAGCGCCGAGTGCAGGTCTCGATCGTACGGACCGCACGCACGCACGCCGGGGACCGGCGACCCTGCGGGACTGTGCAGGGCATCGACCACCGCCGCCGACAGCTCTCCGCAGGGTCGCGGCAGCGGTCGGCGGGTGCGCGCGATCGGACTTCGCATGGTTCCTCTCAGAGAATCGGACTGCCTCCGGTGATCACCACTGCCTTACCGGGCAGTCGACCGGAGCCGCGGTAGCTGTGCTCAGCCCGATCGGGCACTGGCGATATCTGGTCCTGGCGCCCAGGCGGTTTCTGCCGCTGTTCGGGAAATCCCATGATCGATCGTCCTCTCAGGCGCTTTCGTCTTGCGGATACCCGCACGCGGGCGGCCGAACCAGTGCGGCGGGCACCGCTCGGTGCCGGGACGTGATCCGGCACCCGCGGTCAGGGGTTACTCGGGAAGTACTCCGTCTGCTGAGATGCCCAGATCGCGGTCATAGTCGAGCGATCGTGCCGATGGCTCATCGGTTCGGACCGCCTCTTCTTCCGCGGGTCGCTCGGCGGGCGGCGGCACGGGCTCTATATCGGGTGCCTCCTCGGCCAGGCGTTCATCCAGACCGCGAGTGTGGGCCTGTTCCCACTCGGTCATGCCGTACGCGGTGGCCCCGGTCCAGTGATCGGGAGGATCCATGCCCGCCTCGAGTGGGTCCGTGTGCAAGCGGTCCTCGTCCAGGTCCTCGGCGCTACTCAATGCCGCGCCATCGGATTCGACGCTGTCCGGCGCGCCGGTGTCCTGCGGCGGATCCCATGAGCTGTTCGGATCGGTCATGACAGATCGCTCCTTCCGCTGTCGCGTTCGCGAACGCCCGACGTCGCCACGTGCGGCGGCACGATCAGGCCTGTCGTTGTGGCCCTACCCGAGGTACCCGGAACCAATCCGATATCGCCGCACCGCATCGGTCCGCCCCAGTCGAAGCGACTTCGCGGGCCGCGTACTCGGTACCAAGGTGTGGCCGCTGTCCGCCGGCTTCATCCGCGCTGTCCGTAAGCGGCACAAGACGTCGCGATACCAATGCATGACGACAGCCAGCGCCGAGCGAACTCGAAGCACCCTCGGTGCCGGAGCGGCCGATGACGTGCCCGGGCTCGTACGACGAATGTGGCCCGGCTCGGCATCCATGCTCGGTGTTGCTGTCGAGGGGTGGATCGAGCCGATAATTAGACGGTGAATAAGATCGTAGCCGGTCGGAAAGACGCGACCGACGCCGTCGACAAGGCCTTCGGCGGTGCTCCCCTGACCATCGGCAGTTTCCGATTCTGGTTCGCCGACCAACGCTGGGAATGGTCCGACGAGGTCGCCGCGATGCACGGCTACGCCCCCGGCACCATCGCGCCGACGACACGAACGGTGCTAGCGCACAAACACCCCGACGACCGTGACCAAGTGGCCGAGTCCATCACCCTGGCCGTACAGACCGGTGAGCCGTTCTCGAGCAGACACCGCATCATCGATACCGCGGGCCGAATCCACGAGGTCATCGTCGTCGGCGATCGCCTGCTCGACGACTCCGGATCCGTCGTCGGCACCGACGGTTACTACATCGACCTCACCGAAACCCTGGCCGAACAGCGCCAGACCGCTCTCGATGAAACCCTGCCCGACCTGCTCGAAACACGCGCGGTCATCGAACAGGCCAAGGGCGCGTTGATGTTCGCCTACGCCATCACCGCCGAACAAGCCTTCCGAGTACTGCGCTGGCGATCCCAGGAAACCAACACAAAACTCCGCGAGCTCGCCACACAGCTGATCGCCGAACTACCCGCCCTCGGTGCAGCCCCGCCACACCGACGCACCCAACTCGACCACCTACTGCTGACCGTGCACGAACGAATCACACCGATCTGACCTCGATGCCCGCCTGCCGGGGGTTATCCGGCCGCTGCGACGAGTTGCCCGTCGACCTCAGCGTGCCCCGCACGTCCCCGTGGGGGTGTACTGGCAGGGGTTCTCGGTGCGGCCCTGGTACTGATCGTGGCCGTCGCTGTTGGAGCGCAGTCCGTAACCGTAACCAGTATTGCGCTGGCTGTGGTCGTTGCTGTTGGGGCGCGTTCCCGCTCCGTAGCCGTGACCGGCCCCGGAGCTGTGTGAATCCCGAGGCTCGGCCGAAGCCGCGAACAGGTGCGGTGCGGCGATCGTCAGCATCACCAGCGCGATGGCGAACAGCGTCGCGACCACCATACGACGCAGGGTCCAGAACTTCGTCGCGATCTCCATGAGATTATCTTCCCCTCAATTAATGTACCGCTATATAACGACACATTAATCAATGGCGCGACGCAATGGAATGGCGCCGGTTTCCCGGATTCGTGGTCACGCGCCAACAGCGGTCAGGCCAGCGTGAGAAAGAGCTTCTCGAGTTCGTCGACGGTCATCGGTTCCGAACCGTCGGCCGTTTCCCGAGTCAGGCAGTCGCGCAGCCCGCTGGCGACGATCTTGAAGCCCGCGCGGTCCAGCGCGCGCGATACCGCGGCGAGTTGGGTGACGACGTCCTTGCAGTCGCGGCCCTGTTCGATCATCGAGATCACGCCCGCGAGCTGTCCGTGCGCGCGGCGCAGGCGGTTGAGCACCTGGGCGATGCTCTCCTCGTCACCAACCATGAGACCTTCTCCTCGACTTGCCTCGACCGAACAAACAAGTATACCCCTTGGGGTATGTATGCAGTGCAGGATAGCCAGCCGCCGCACGGCCAGTGCACGCGTCCGCGCAGGCCACAGCGACCTTTCGGGTGGCGCGGCTTCCTGCCCCGACAGCCATATATTCCGACATCCGGCCTGACGCGTCGGTCGTTTCTCGGCGCACACGGAGACCCCAGCCGTAGCTGGGGTCTCCCGTGGTTACGCCGACCGTTGTGCGAGTCGAAACCTCTGCACCCCGGCCTCGATAGTGAGCCTGCCACACTTGCCGGGAATCGTCGCGTCGAGTGCGGCAGCTGCGGGGCGTCGCCGCGCGCTTGCATCTGTAAGCCCGGCTGAATCGCGCTCGACCAGGCAGTACCCGTCGATCCGAGCCCGTTTTACATGATGAAACAGCGACATCGTGGTCGTCCCGTGTCCAAACCGTTCGACTCGCAACGCAGGGTTCGCGATGGCAGCCCCGCCGGATCATGAAGCCGCCAGGACCTTTTCGCACTCTGACACCGAGCGGCGCGGTCTTTCGCAACGCGTCCTCACTCGCCGCCGACAACAAGGTGGTCGACTCCCTCTTCGCCGACTACGTGCGCACCACGCCGGGCATCATGGTGCTTCGGGTGCAGTAATCGCTGGGCACACGAACCGGCCAAAACGACAGCGGGCGAGTAGCTTTCGGCGGTGACGGCCGAATTCGTCGGTCGGCGTGGTCATCGATCGCCACAGACGACCGGTCCGCTGCCCGTAGGCACCGGTGAGTCTGCCGGGTCCGGCATGGTCATCGACAGCGCGGGGATGCCGTGGATCCAGGACATCGGTCCTGGG
Organism: Nocardia citri; assembly: GCF_054065835.1. Classification (NCBI taxonomy): domain Bacteria; kingdom Bacillati; phylum Actinomycetota; class Actinomycetes; order Mycobacteriales; family Nocardiaceae; genus Nocardia; species Nocardia citri. The sequence continues at coordinate 120,861 of NZ_JBSUQM010000005.1, read as the reverse complement.
GTCGTCGCTGTCGAGCACCGATATCAACGGGCAGGCCGGGCACTATTCCGGGGCGTGATCAGCCCGAGGTCGGCGTCGTAGCGGCGGTACAGCAGGTGCCCGCGGCGGCTGGCGGAATCGATGAAGAACAGATATGGCAGGCCCAGGCTGCACAGCCGGTCCACTGCCGCGGCCTCGGACAACTCCGCGACCGGCTTCGATTCAGTCCATGCGGCGCTCGGTGATCGGAGCAGCCCGATACCGGCGGGACCGCCACGGTAAACGATCGCGTCGGCGCCGGTTTCGGCGTCGATGAACAGGTGCGCGTCATAATCCATCGCGTCCAGTACCGCGGCCGCCGCATGGGGTGGGCCGACGAGCAGCGAGCAATTCTTGCGGCGGGTGATCGTGCCGCCGCCGGATGCCTCGAGCAGTCGCCGCATCGGTTCCCGCTCGGGCACCACCCGTTCCTTGGTCGTCAATCGCTTGATCAGCCGATCCAGCCGCTGCACGACCGGCAGCACCATGCGCGGACCCGGAGTAATCGTCTGCACGCGCGCCGCAATACCGTTCACGCACAGGTTTACCTGTACCAACTGTTTGTCGCCGCGACAATTCGCGCGGACGACCCGCACCCGGGCACCACCGTCGATCCCGGTTCGGGTGAGCAATCGCCCGACCGCCCCGGCCACGCGCTCGAGTTCCAACTCCGCGATCGGTCCGCGCGGAAATACGACAATGTCGGGGAAGGCCGGTGTCGACCAGTTCCCTGACGCACTCATGACGACCTCGCTATTCGATTTTGCTGAATTCCGACCCACTGGAGTCGATGGCAACATCCTCGATATAGGCGACGGGAGGGCCGAAAGTCACTGCCCCACCCGACCTTCGACACCCCACGGTTACCACCACCAACGCATGGCGATCAACCGTCCAAATGTGCCTACGGGCAGGGCTAGGCTGAAGTGACCTGGGAGGTATGTGCGATGACGAGCGTTTTCCTGGTCGATGACCATCAGATCGTGCGTCGCGGTGTGAAGGATCTGATCGATACCGAGTCCGATCTCGAGGTCGTCGGTGAGGCGGGTACGGTGTCGCAGGCCTTGGCGCGCATTCCCGCGCTGCGCCCGGACGTCGCGGTCCTCGATGTGCGACTGCCCGACGGAAATGGCATCGAGCTGTGCCGTGAACTGCTGGATCAGCATCCCGGGCTGCGGTGTCTGATACTCACCTCGTTCACCGATGAGCAGGCCATGCTCGATGCCATCCTGGCCGGGGCCAGCGGCTATGTGGTCAAGGACATCGACACCATCGAGCTGGTCGAGGCCATTCGCGAAGTCGGCGCGGGCAAGTCGCTGCTCGACAATCGCGCGGCCGCGGCTCTCATGACGAAATTGCGCGAGGAGGCCGAGACGACAACGGGGCCGCTGGCCACCCTGAGCGAACAGGAACGGACCCTGCTCGGCCTGCTCGGTGAAGGGTTGACGAACCGGCAGATCGCCGGCCGGATGTACCTTGCCGAGAAAACCGTGAAGAACTATGTGTCCCGACTGCTGACCAAACTCGGGGTCGAACGCCGCACCCAGGCCGCGGTACTGGCTTCGAAACTCGAGGCGCCGACAAAACCGGAATAAGGGGTACCCAGCAGCGCCCAATGGCAGACCCGGGCGTGCGAAGATACGGTGATGGAAGGCAAGTCCACCGGACCCGGCCAGTCCCAGGTCACGGAAACATTGTCTCAACTGCGGCTTCGTGAGTTGCTGGGCGAAGTCCAAGACCGGATCACCCAGATCGCCGGGGTCCGGGACCAGATGGACCGCCTGATCGAGGCGATGCTGGTCGTCACCGCCGGACTGGACCTGGACAACACACTGCGCTCGATCGTGCACACCGCCATCGAGTTGGTCGACGCCGAATACGGTGCGCTCGGCGTGCGCGAAACCGACAAGTTGAGCATCCAGCTCGCCGAATTCGTCTACGAGGGCATCGACGACCGGACCCGGGTCATGATAGGCGATCTGCCGCGCGGTCACGGTGTACTCGGCCTGCTCTTCGAACAGCCGAAACCGCTCAGGCTGGCGGACCTTTCGAATCATCCCTCATCGGTCGGCTTCCCCGCCCACCACCCGCCGATGCACACCTTCCTCGGCGTACCGGTGAAGGTGCGCGACGAGATCTTCGGCAACCTGTACCTGACCGAGAAGGCCGGTGGTCAGGAATTCACCGAGGACGACGAGGTCGTGGTACAGGCGCTGGCCGCCGCGGCCGGTATCGCCATCGCCAATGCCCGCCTCTACGAGCAGTCCCGGATCCGCCAGCAATGGCTGGAAGCCAATCGCGATGTGGCCACCGAACTGCTCGCAGGCGGCGAACCGGGCACCGCACTCGAACTGGTCGCCGACCGGGCGTTGACGCTCACGCACTCGGCGTGCACCTTCCTGGCACTGCCCGAGGACCCGGATACCCCGACCGAGGATGTCACCGAGCTGGTGGTGGTCGCCGCTGCGGGCATCGGGGCCGAGAAGCTCATCGGCGAGCGCATTCCGATGAGCGCAGCGCATACCGGCGAAGCGTTCCGGTACGGCCGGGTCGACACGGTCGACGAATTGAACTTCACGCCGAGCTTCGACGTCCCGTCGAAATTCGGTCCGGCGCTGATCCTGCCGCTGCGGGCCGAGGATTCGGTCATCGGCATGCTCGCCACCGTCCAGCCGGCCGGTGCGCAGCCGTTGGACGAGGCCGGGCAGTCGATGATGGCCGCCTTCTCCGATCAGGCCGCGCTGGCCTTGCAGCAGGCGACCACCCAGCGGCGGATGCGGGAACTCGACGTGCTCTCCGACCGCGACCGGATCGCGCGTGACCTGCACGACCATGTGATCCAGCGCTTATTCGCGGTCGGTCTCTCCCTGCAGGGCACCGCCCAGCGGGCCCGCGCCCCCGAGCTGAAAGCCCGGCTCACCGAGACCATTCACGACATCCAGTCGATCGTGCAGGAAATCCGGCATTCGATCTTCGATCTGCACAGCCCCACCACCGCGGACGCCCCGACGCTGCGCAAGCGGCTGCACGGCATCGTCGCGGATATGGTCGGAGAAAGCGGGCTGCGCACCACGATTCGGCTGGCCGGACCGCTCACGGTGCTGGCGCCGCCGCTGTCGGAGGATGTCGAGGCCGTGCTGCGCGAGGCGGTGAGCAATGCGGTACGGCACGCGTCGGCGACGACGGTATCGGTCCATCTCCGGGTGCGCGACGACGTCATGATCGAGGTGACCGACGACGGCGTCGGCCTGCCCGACGATGTCGCGCGACTGAGCGGACTCGCGAACCTTGCGACGCGCGCCGAACAGGCGGGCGGCAGTTTCCGCGTGGTGAAGGGTCCGGACGGCGGTACGGTGCTGCGCTGGTCCGCACCACTGCCCTAGCCTGATCCGCGGCCACGATGCTCCGCGCCCACGCACGCCTCGGCGCTCATGCACGTCACGGTGCTCGAACGGCGATGCCAGATCACGACCGCCTCGACAAGCAGGCCGGGATGTCAGCTACGCGGAGTACTTATAGAAGCCTTCTCCGGTGGCGATGCCGAGTTTGCCCTTGTCGATGTAGTTGGTCCGGAGCCAGGCGGCGAGCCGCTGTCCGTCTTCATCGCCGCTGTTGACCAGGATGTTGTAGGGGGTGGTCAGGCCGATGATGTCGAGCATCTGGAATGGGCCGACCGGTGCGCCCGTGCCGATCCGCCAGGTCTTGTCGACTGCCTCGGGTTCGGCGAATCCGCCCGCGCCGAGCGTCATGGCCGCATTGAGCAGTGGCACGAGAAGCGAATTGAGGACGTAGCCCGCCTTCTCCTTGTGCAGTTCGATCGGTTCCATACCGATTGCGGCGGCGAATTCGACGATCGCCTGGAACACCTGTGGATCGGTCTCGGGTGTGCCCATCACCTCGGCGGTGTTGTACCGCCACACCAGATTGGCGAAGTGCAGCGCGAGGAATTTGTCGGGGCGGCCGGTGTAGTCCTTCATATCGCTGGGCAGCAGAGTGGACGAATTGGTGGCGAAGATCGTCTTCTCCGGTGCGAGTTCGCCGAGCTGTCGGTAGGTCTGCTCCTTGATGGTGCGTACCTCCGGTACCGCCTCGATCACGAGGTCGGCATCCTGCACGGCCGCGGCCAGATCGCAGGTCAGGACGATGCCCGCCTCGGTCTGTTCCGCCTTGCCGTCACCAGCGCCCGGAACTTCGTTGCGAAAGGTTGTCGCGAGCTTGGCCAAACGGTCGCGGGCACCGGCGATGGCCAGGTCGCTGATGTCGTATGCGGTGACATCGAATCCGTGGAATGCGGTCTGGAATGCGATCTGCGATCCCAGTACCCCGGTTCCGAGAACGGTCACCTTGCGGATGGTCATTGCAATCTCCTTCTTCGCGGTGCACAGTCCGCCCGCGATGTCATCGGTGTCGTCGGGGCGGCGAAGAATCCGGCGACGATTTGCGTGATCTGGTCATGCGGGTCGGCGACGGCATCGCCACCGGGATGTGCGCCGGTGCGGGTCCGGGCCAGGATCGGATGCGGTGCCCCGAAGACGCTGCGAATGGCCGGCAAAGCCGGTTTTTCCAGCTGATTCGAATCGCGGCCGCGTTCCTGCGCGGCCGCGGCGAGCCGCTCGGCGATCATCACGCTGGTAGGCCACCGCATTTTCTTCGGCCAGTGGATTCCGCTCCCGTGATCTCGACTCGATGCGAAAGGCCCGGTGTCCGTTGGGACATGGTGCCTCGTCGTTTGTCCGCCCATAGCGTAATGCCCGGCCGGATCGGTGGCCGCAGCCGTAGCCTCCGCCTATGACCGAGCTGCACTCGATCCAGGGCGGACGCGACGACCGACCTCGGCACACCGAGGAACCGCTGTGGCGTGAGGTACTCGGTGAACGGTTACGCGCGCTGCGGCGGGAGCACCGTGAGACGCTCGTCGAAACCGCCGGTCGAGCGGGTATTTCGCCGCAGTATCTGTCCGAGGTGGAGCGCGGTCGCAAAGAACCGTCGAGCGAGATGATCGCGGCACTGGCCGGTGCGCTCGGCACCACCCTGTTCGGTCTCGCCGAGCAGGTAGCCGACGAATTGCGCGCCCATCGTCGGCGCACCTTCGCCCGGCAGTCCGCGCCGCGGGCGAGTGCCCCGCCCAACCTCATGGCGCGCGCGGCCTGATCAGACCGCGCGGGCACCCAGCACGTTGTCGACCAGTCCGTAGTCGACAGCCGCCGGTGCCGTGAAGACGCGATCGCGGTCGGTGTCGTGGCGCAGCCGTTCAGCCGGTTGCCCGGTGTGCCGCGACAGGATCGACTCGATTTCGGCGCGCATTCGCACCAATTCGTCGGCCTGCAGGATCAGATCGGGAATCGCACCCTGACCGCGAGCGGCAGGCTGATGCAGGACCACCCTGGCGTGCGGCAGTAGCGAGCGGCGACCGGGCTCGCCACCGGCCAGCAGCACCGCGCCGACCGCGATGGCCTGGCCGACACAGGTCGTCGCCACCGGCGCCTTGATGAATTGCATGGTGTCGTACACCGCGAGCATGGCGGAAAGATCGCCGCCCTCGCAGTTGATGTACAGGCTGATCTCCTGCTCCGGACTCTCCGACTCCAGGTGCAACAGCTGTGCGATGAGCGCATTGGCGACGCCGGAATCGATCGCAGTGCCGAGGTAGACGATCCGCTCGGCGAGTAGGTGCGAGTAGATATCAGTGATCCGCTCGCCGCCTCGCGCATGCTGAGCGATCACAGTGGGAATGGTGTAGGTCATGCCGAAATCCCGATCCGCTGGCGCTGGGGCACGATCTGCCCGAACGCCTCGACGATGTGGTCGATGAAGCCGTACTCCTCGGCCTGCGTCGCACTGAACCATCGGTCGTGCAGTGAGTCCTCGTAGATGCGGTCGTACGGCTGGCCGGTATCGCCCGCGATAATGCCGAGCACTGTCTCCACGGTGTAGCGCAGGTCATCGGCCTGCACCTCGATATCGACGGCACTGCCGCCGATGCCGGCGGAGCCCTGATGCATCAGCACCCTGGCGTGGGGCAAGGCGAAACGCCTTCCCTTCGTACCCGCCGACAGCAGGAATTGCCCTGCGCTGCAAGCCAATCCGAGCGCCAGGGTGGACACCTCACAGGGCACCAGCCGCATCACATCGCGAATAGCGAGCATGGCCGGAACCGAACCGCCCGGGGAGTGGATCCACAATGAGATTCCGGCATCGGCATCCTCGGCCGCCAAAGTGAGCAGCTGGGTCATCAGCAGCGTGCCGTTATCGTCGTCGAGTGGACCGTCCAGCACCAGAATCCGCCTGCTGAGCAGCTGCTCCCTGGCGCGCCAACTGAACAACGGTGTCTTGTCATCGTGAGCCATGACTCCACCGTGCCCGGCACCTACCGGAAAAATCTCGCCACGCTGCCCTCAGCAGATCTGCTCACAGCAGCGTTGTCAGTCGTGCGAATGCGCGTGGATGCGCGCCTGCACTTCGGGACGCCGCAGCGGCGGCACGCTCTTCGGCGGCACCTTCCGCTCCGGCAGTTGTTCGAGCAACCGCATGGTCGCGGCCGCGATATCGGCGACAGCGGCGTCGACCGCGGGGCGCGTGGCCGCGGAAATGCTGGACAACCCGCCGACCTTGCGGACGTACTGCAACGCCGCCGCGTGCACTTCTTCCGGGGTGGCCGTGGGCTCGAGCCCACGCAGAGCGGTGATATTTCGGCACATAAGCCGAGGTTATCTCGGGTCGGCTCGGGTTTTGAGAGGTCACCCGTCAGGCCGGCGGCGGACCGCGTAGAACAGAGCCGACCAGGCGAACCAGCGCCCGAATCCCCAGCCACCGCGCACTTTCGGTGCCGTTTGCGGCCAGCGATGCCGGGTAGTTGCCGAATATGGTCGGACGTGAGCGATTGGCACCATGGTGGGTCGAGGCACCGACAGCGGCGCTGACCGGTGTGGTGCGCACCGGGGTAACGACGGCACTCGGATTGGGCGCACAGCTCGTCGAAGCGCCGCTGCGCGCGGCGCATGCCGTGGCCGATGCCGCCACGTCGGTGGTCGATACCGCCGCGGCCGGGGTCGACGAATTCGCGCCCTTACCGGAGAGCCCGCTGGGTGAGGAACTGCTCGACCTGGTCGATCCGCATGAGCGTAGAGCCAACCGTCGGGTAGCGCTGCGCGACGGCAAGGCGACGATCGAGGTGCGCGCACTGAGCTCCGAGCGCGGCGCGGCCCTGGCGCGGACATTGGACGAGCGGCTCGACACGTTGCGCGGGGTGCGGTGGTCGCGGGTCAATGCGGTGACCGGTCGGGTGGTCGCCATGCTGCGCGATGGCGCGGACGGACTGCCGGAACTGCTCGAGGCCATCGAGGGAATCGAGGCCGACAACAATGTCGCAGAAGTGGACTGGAGCCGCACCGTCGAATATCCCGAGGACCGGGAACCGTTGCTGGCGGCGGGAATTCAGGTGGCGAGTGAGGTATTCGCCATCGCGGTGGCCACGGTCGGCGCGCGGCTGCCGTTCGGCGGGCCGGTGCGCGCGGTGCGGGCGGCGGCCGGCTTCGTCGATACCCAACCGCGACTGCGCGCGATGCTCGAATCGCGGTTGGGACGGTCCCGCGCCGATATGGCCCTCACAGTCGTCATGGCGATGGGGACGGCATTCGGCGAGGACGCCACCGACGGAATTACGACTCTGCTGGCCGATATGGCGCAGCGCACCTTTCTCCTCGGCGAGGCCATCGCCCAGCGCTGGGAGTGGCGCAGCTGGGAGTCGGACTTGGTGTGCCGCGAACAGCCCGACGTGACCGAACCCCTGCCGCCCTACACCCGCCCCACCGACCTGCCCCGCGGCCCGATCGAGCGCGTCGCCGACGAATTGGCGGCCGGATCGCTGGTCGGCACCGCGGCATTCCTCGGACTCGGCCGCTTGGGCAATGCCGCCGATACCCTTGGACTCGGCGCGCCGAAGGCCGCGCGGGCCTGCCGCGAGGCCTATGCCGCCACCGTCAACGCGGTCCTCGCGCGGGCGGGGGTGCTGACCTTGCATCGGGGTGCGTGGCGCCGCTTGGACCGGTTGACCACCCTGGTGATCGACGGCGAAGCGCTGCTTACCTCACGTCGGCTGGTGCTCGACGTGGAGTCGGCCGATGACGAATGGTCGGCGGGGAAGGTCTGGAGTACCGCGCAACGATTGCTGTGGTCGTCGGAGTCCGACGAGGAGACTACGGACCGGAAAGCCGCGGCTGAGGGGGACGAGGCGGACGGCACCGAGTCACTGCGGCTGGTGCATCCGAAGACCGCGACTCCTGATCGCGGTGCCACCGTTCGTCCGGTCTGGCGCGAACTGCGCGACGGTGACCGCACGGTCGGGCGTGTGTTGCTCGGGCGCGAGCTCGATGCGAGTGCGCACGATGTGATGACCGCAGCGCGACGCGCCGGGCTACGAGTGGTTCTCGTCGCACATGAGGATGCGTACGAATTGCGTTCGCTCGCTGATGATTTCGTCGCCGCGACGACATCGATGAGCACCCTGGTCGAGCGCCTGCAGCAGGGCGGCCAGGTTGTCGCCGTACTGAGCCCCTGTGCCCATAATGCGTTGGCCCGGGCCGATGTGGCGCTCGGATTGTTCAGTGCCGAGCACTGCGAACCGCCGTGGGCCGCCGACGCCATTTGTCGCGAGCTGGGGCAGGTGCAACGCGTCCTCGCGACCGTCGCGCCCGCGCGACAGGTCAGCGAACGCGGCCGCACGCTGGCTCTTTCGGCGTGTGCGCTCGGCGGGCTGCTGCTCGCGGTCACCCCGAGCAGCAAAGCCCGAATCACACCGATGGTCGCCGCCCAGTTGACCGCGCTGATATCCGGGGCGCGCAACGGCATTCGAGCCGCGACATCCGCACCGCCCGCTACTGTCGCACCCCTATTGCCTTGGCATGCACTGGAATCCGACGAGGTACTCAGCCGCCTACCGCGACCCCCGTCGCTCGACGAGCGCGCGATCCCGGACCGAGCCGAACAGAGCGTGATCACCAGAACTCTCGCACCGATGACGTCGTTCGCCCGCCATCTACGGCGTGAGCTGGATGATCCGCTGACCCCGATCCTCAGCGTCGGTGCCGTCGCCACCGCCATACTCGGCGAGCCCTCCGATGCGATACTTCTCGCCTCCGTGCTCGCGGTGAACGCGGTGATATCGGCCGCTCAGCGCCAGCGCGCCGAGAGCGAATTGCAAGACCTGCTCGAAGGCGAACAACTCGCGGGCCGCCTGGTCGACCGCGATGCGATCAGCGAATCCGACCCGGCCGAAAAGTCCGTGCCGGCGTACGCTCTCGCCATCGGTGACGTCCTGGCCGTCGGCGCGGGTGACGTGGTTCCCGCCGATGCGCGACTGCTGCGCGTGGACGAACTGGAAATGGACGAGTCCGGTCTGACCGGCGAATCGGTGACGGTCGAGAAGAATCTCGCCGCCACACCCGGCGCGGCACTCGGCGAACGCACCTGCATGATCTTCGCGGGCAGCACCGTGGTGAACGGGGCGGGTCTGGCCGTCGTGGTCGCGGTGGGTCCCGACACCCAGGCCGGTCGCGCGACCGCGGGCGCGGTGCCGCCGGATAAGGGCGGCGTGCAGGCCCAACTGCGGCAGCTCACCGATCGCGCCCTGCCGCTCACCTTGTCGGGTGGTGGCCTGGTCACCGTACTGGGCGGACTGCGCGGCCGGATGCTGCGCGCCGCGATCGCCGACGGCGTCGCGGTCGCGGTGGCCGCGGTTCCGGAGGGATTGCCCCTGGTCGCCACGGTGGCGCAGCTGGCGGCCGCACGGCGACTGTCGCGCTACGGTGTGCTGGTCCGCGCCAGCCGCACCGTCGAGGCGCTCGGCCGCGTCGACACCCTGTGCTTCGACAAGACCGGCACCCTCACCGAGGGACGGCTGCGGCTGACGATGCTGGCCGACCTGGACCATCAGTGGTCACCCGATGACGACTCCGACGATGCGCGCCGGCTGCTGCGCGCCGCCGCACGCGCCTGCCCGGATCCGAACGGCGGACCGGTACTGCACGCCACCGACCGCGCGGTGCTGGACGCCGCGGAAATCCTCGGCGACGATGCGCACCGATGGGATCCGATCGACGAGGTCCCGTTCGAATCCAATCGGAGCTATGCCGCGGTGCTCGGCCAGACAGCACACAAACTGCGCCTGATCGTCAAGGGTGCACCAGAGGTGGTGCTCCCCCGTTGTACCAAAGCGCCTACCGCGAAGCAGTTCTCGAAAGACGTGCGCAAGCATGCGCAGGAGGTCATCGATGACCTCGCCGAACAGGGCCTGCGCGTACTCGTCGTGGCCCACCGCGAACTCCGCGACGAGCCCGATGATGTCGAAGGCGCCGTCGACGAACTCACGCTGCTCGGCTTCCTCGGCATCGCCGATACCCCGCGACCACAGACACTGCCGCTGGTAACGGCCTTGCAGGACAACGATATCGGCGTACGCATGATCACCGGCGACCATCCGGTCACGGCGGCGGCGGTGGCCCGCCAACTCGGCATCGCCGTGGATACCGTCACCACCGGTGCCGATCTGGATCGACTCGACGATGCCGCGCAGGCGAAGCTCATCGAGCGCAGCACCGTCTTCGCCAGGGTCGATCCGGAACAGAAGGTGCGGATCGTGGCCGCGCTGCGCCGCAACGGACATGTGGTCGGTATGACCGGTGACGGCAGCAATGACGCCGCCGCCATCCGCAGCGCGGATATCGGAATCGGTTTGGCCGCACGCGGATCCGCGGCCGCCCGCAATGCGGCGGATCTGGTGCTCACTGATCCGGATCCGCTGGCACTGCTGCACGCGCTGGTGGAGGGGCGTGGCATGTGGCAACGCATCACCGATGCGGTGGGCGTGCTGGTCGGCGGGAATGCCGGGGAGATCGCATTCACCATCTACGGAACCGTGGTCGGCGGACAAGCACCCCTGGGCACCAGGCAATTCCTGTTGGTGAACATGCTCACCGATATGTTTCCCGCACTGGCGCTGGCCCTGGCACCGGATCGCGACAGCCCGGCCCCGCACGATGCGGAGCACGGTGCTGAGCAGCGCGCGCGACAATTGGCCGAAATTCCGCCTGCCCGGCTGGGTCCCGATCTCACCCGCACGATCGCGGTGCGCGGCATCGCCACGGCGGCGGGTGCGTGCACGGCGTGGACGCTCGGCCGTTACACCGGAACCCAGCGGCGCGCGGCCACCATCGGATTGGTCGCGCTCATCGGTACCCAGCTCGGACAGACACTCGTCTCCGGCCACCGCAGTCCCCTGGTCTGGGTGACGACGGCGGCCAGCGGTCTGGTGCTCGGTGCGGTGGTCATGGTTCCGGGACTATCCGCCTATTTCGGTTGCACACCATTGGGTCCCGTCGGCTGGACCATCGCCACCACATCCGCCGCCGCGGCCACCGCGGGCTCGACCGTCCTGCCGCGGCTCATGCCCGGCGCGCCCGAAAACTGACCTTCCGCAGGGCCACTGGCTCACTACAGCCAGCCGGTGGCAACCAGTCCGGCAACGGCTGCCGCGCCGAAGACCAGCCAGGCGGCATAGTCGCCCACATGTCCGCTGTGCAGTCGATGTAATGCGCTCACCGCCACGGTAATCGGGCGCGTCGGGGGTCTTCCGCGGGCGCGCAATGTGCCGAAGTGCAGCGTGGCGAAGGCCATGAGCACGGCCAAGACTGTCGACAGCAGACCGAGCGCCACCCCTGCCACGGTCCACTCGATACGCGGGGCCGCACCGGCGTGGCCGGTCGTGATACCGATCAGCGCCGCCGCCCGGTAGGCCTGCGGGTCGACGAACGTCACGGCGGCAGGACCGATGGCACCGGCCAACCCGGTTGGTAGCCCCAGCAACAGCGACACCAGCAACAAGGCCAGCACCGCACCCAACATCGTGATCGGTGTCCGGTTACCGGGCGCGGCGACGTCGGGCACCTCGTGTTCGCCCGTGGTCTCCTCGGGATCGAGCTTGTGGTCGGGCACCGCGCCGACACCGAAACACACGCGCAGTCCCGCGCGCAATGCCGCGCCGCCGGTCAACGCCGATACGATGATCACCAGCGCTACCAGGAAAATGGACGCGCCGGATTCCTCGAGCAATGCCTTGCCGAGCCCGACACCGAATGGCGGCAGCCCGGCCAATATCAACGCCGACAGCACAAACAGCACACCGATGGTCCGCTGACCACGTGCCCGGCCGTGCAAGCTGAACTCGTCCACACTGCGATATCTGGACAGCAACACACCGGTCAGCAAGAACAGCGCACCCTTCACCGCGGCATGTCCACCGAGATACAGCGCCGATGCGGCGATACCGAGCGGCGACAGTGCGGCGAGACCGAGCATGAACAGACCGATGTGCGCGATCGTCGAATACGCGAGCAGCCGCTTGATATGCCGTTGCAGCACACACATCACCGCACCGAGCACGGCGGTAAAGATGCCGAGCACCAACAGCATTCGGCGCACACCCGAAGCCGGAAGCACACCATCGAACACCGTCCAGTACACCCGTGCCAGCCCGTATACACCGAGCGGTGCCATCACGCCCGAGAACAGCACACAGACCGGCGACGGCGCCACGGCGTGCGCATCGGCCAGCCAGAAATGGAATGGCACGGCCGCCGCCTTGACCAACCAGCCGGTGGCGACCAGCACAAATGCGGCCAAGATCAAAGCATCACCGGCTCGCGCTCGGACCGCGATTCCCGACTGCGCCAGGCCGAGTTGCCCGGTCCGCGCGTACAGCAGTCCGATTCCGAACAGACAGAGGTATGCGCCGAGTGAGTTGATCACCCCGAAATTCAGTCCGGCCTGTACGGATTCGGGTTCCTCGATCTTCAGTCCGGTGAGCGCGTAGGCCGCCACACCCATCAACTCGAAGAAGACGAACATGTCGAAAAGGTCACCGGTCAGCGCGAATCCGGTCATACCGGTGGCGAAGAGCAGGACCAGCGCCGGATAGTGCGCATGCAGATTGTCGAAGTAGTGCCAGCCGAACAGCAGCGCGGTGGTGGTGAGCAATGCGATCAGCAAAGCCATCGCGGCACCGAGCCGATCGGCGACCAGTACGATTCCGACGGTCAGTCCCGGTCGCGGCTGCCATCCCCCGGACCAGGATGCCACCGTGCCCGCACCGGTCTCGTACAGCAGCCATCCCGCCAGGACCGTCTCCGCGAGCGCGGTTCCGGTGCCTACCACATCGATCAGCAGCCTGGGCACTATGCGGCCGACGGCGAGCAGCAGACAAGAACCGCCGACCGGCAGCGCGATCAGCAGTGCCGGCAGTGCCTGATCGAGGGGGGCCATCAGCCACGCAACGCGTGCAGTTCGTCGGGTTCGACCGTGCCGTGTCGCTTCGCTATCTGCACGACCAGCGCCAGCAGCAACGCGGTCACCGTTGCGGAAACGACGACGTCGGTCAGCGCCATGGCTTGGACCACCGGATCGACCACGGGCGAACCGGGCGGGTTGACCGAGCCGAAAATCGGTGCGGACGCGCCCTTTTGGTAGCCGATGGCCAAGAGCAGGACATAGGTACCCGATTGTCCGATGGATACGCACACCACCGTGTGCACCAGATGCGTGCTGCGTACCACACCGTAGATGCCGATCAGCAGGAGCCAGCCGGCGATCACATAGGGAAATACGGTCATCGCGACGCTCGCCTCTCCGTAGTCAGATACTCGTCGAGGAACTGCGCGAGCAATACGACGACACCACTGCCGACCGCGAGCCCGACTGCCACACTGAACAGCGGCAGCGTACCGGCCGACAGCAGGCGGCCGAATTGCCCGAGCGGCAGAATGTTCGCCAGATATCCCGCGCCACTGAGGATTCCGGCCAGGCCCAGGGCGACCACGGTGCCCATGCCCACGGCTTCGCCGAACTCGTACCAGACCAGCGGACGCACCCGCCGCAGCGCACGATAATCGCCCGCCACATACAGCAAATGCAGACCGGTGGCCAGCACCACACCACCCTGGAAGCCACCACCCGGCGTCAGATGTCCGTGCACTACCACATCCGCGCCGATCATCAGGGTCACCGGTAGCAGGGCATAGCCCAGAAATCGGGTCGCGTGCATGATGCGACCGACATCTTCGGACCGTCGGTGGTGCCGTTGCTGTTCCGGACGCAGCAGGGTCGCCGCGCCGAGTACCGCCGCCACCAGAATGGCCTCTTCGCCGAAGGTATCGAGGCCGCGCTGATCGAAATTGACCGAGGAGACCGCATTCGGGCTGCGCTGGTTCAGCGACGCGTGGACCGCGGCATCCCGATACGGGTGGTCGGTACCGCCGAACCCGGGCATCCGCAGCAACGCGAGTCCGAGCACTACGACAAGCCCTACCCCGCCGACGAGGAAGACCACCAGCCGAGCACCGTGCTTCACGACCGTCGCCTCCGCTCGACCGCACGCACGGCGAGCAAAACCATCAGCGGCACTACCGCGGTACCCACCGCGACCTGAGATAACGCCACATCCGGCGCACCGAGCACGAGAAAGGCCGGTACCAGCAGCGCGCCGAATACCGCCAGTGATACCGCTTGCCGCTGCGGCCGGGCGGTGAATACCACGACCGTGCCCGCCACCGCGACCAGTCCGAGGGTGATCACGATCAGTGCGCTCATCGCGGGCTCTCGATCCGGCCGTCGGTGCGGGCATTGAGCCTGCCGATGGCGGCGCCCAGTACTGGGGCGGTGAGCGCGAGCAGTAGAAGGGTCACCGCGACGGTCGCCGTGGTCAGGCCCGGCCCCTCGGCGATCAGCACCGCGAGTGCGATGACCGGTCCGGTGACCGAGCTGACGATCGACGAATAGTGCAGTCGCGCATAGACCGAACGCGGCCGGAGTGCGGCCGTCGACGCGGCCACCGCGACCACCGTGCCGATCACGAGCAGCGTTTCGACGAACAAGCTAGTCATCGCGTACCCCCAACAGGCGCGTGAAAACCAGTGTGCCCGCGAAGGACAGCAGCACGAGTACCAGCGGCACGATCAGATAGTCCGGCCTGCCCAGTCCCAGACTCAACAATATCGAGACCACGATCAACAACGAGCCGAGCAGTTGCAGCCCGACGAGCCGATGCGCCGCCGTGCCCCGGCTGGATAGGAGTAGCGCCGGTCCGACCGCACCGACCAGCAGCACACCAGATGCGAGCAGCCAAGGCGCGGTGGACATTTCGATCAGTCCCCGAATATGCGCCGCAGCCGGGTCGGGGGCGTCGCGAGGACGTGCAGCAGCAGACGGTCGGCATCGGCATCGATGACCAGCGAACCGGGCGGCGCCGAGAGCGCAGCGGTGATCAATACCGCGCGCCCCGCACGCCGCCGCGCGTCGGCCTCCGCGTCGAGCTCGTCCTCCTCGAACCGCCCGACCGGCCTGCCGCGCGCGGCGATCATCAGCGCGGCCCAGCTGTCGCGCACTATCGCGCCGGGTAGTGCGGCCATTGCCTGCGCAATCCTATCGGGCCGTCGCCAATTGCCTTGCACCGCGATACGTCCCACCCGCGCCGCACAGGCAGCGGGCCATGCGAGCACGGCCGCCGCGATCAACTCCTGGACGCTGAACGTGGTCAGCGTCGCCAGCCACAACAGAACCAGCACCGCCCACCAGGCTAGAACCTCCGCGGCCGCGCCGGTGCGGGCCCGCCCACTCATCCGCCGTCTTCTCGACGCCAGTCCCGCACCGCGTCACGCATCCGGTCGAATATCGCCAGCGGCGGCCCGGCCAGCAGGTTCGCCAGCGCGGATTCCCCCGCCTTCGGATGCGGCCGGGTCGGTGCTACCGCTTCGGCGGCCCGCACCGAACCCGCCATACGCTCCAATTGCTGCACCGAAAACTGCTGGCGCAGCAGGGGGAATTCCTCGTTCTCCTCGTGCGCGGCATGGTCGATCACCGCATCGGCGAATTCGGCCAGCTTGGTGTCGAAGTCCGGATGAGTTACGCCGAGATCGTAGAGTTCGGCGAGCGCGTGCTTCGCGTGGTTTTCCTCCGCGCGGCGCTGGCCGACCATCTGGTCCACCCCGAAGCGGGCTCGGGCGGCCACGGGATGTACGGCCTCCTCCTCGGCGCTCTCGTGCACCGCGAGCAACCGGACCAATTCCTTGAACAGCTCCGACTTATCGCCCTGGCCGGATTTCAGCTGGGCGAACAGGCTTTTGATCTGCTCATGCTGGGCCATCAGCAGATCGACGACATCCTCGGTCGATGCGGTGGTCATGGCGACCCCCGATGCGGCACGAATTCCTGCGCCTTGGTCTTGGCGCCCTGCAGCATCAGATGCCAGCCGTCCGGATCGCCGCGCATGATCGCCTCCGCGGTGTCCTTCATCTGTTCGAAAGTGGCGTGCGGCGGAATCGGTGGTACCTCCGGATCGCAGCGCACATCGAGCAGTACCGGGCGATCCGCGTTCAGTGCCTGGTGCCATGCGTCGGCGAGGTGCTCCGGATCGTCGATCGCGAGCGAGGGCAGACCCATGCAGCGCGCGAGATCAGCGTAGGAGGTCTCCGGAAGTATCTGCGACTCTTCGAATTTCGGTGCGCCACCCATGGCACGCAACTCCCAGGTGACCTGGTTGAGATCGTTGTTGTGGAAGACGCAGACGACCAGCCGTGGATCACTCCACTGCCGGTAATAGCGTGCGATGGTGAGCAGTTCGGCGAGTCCGTTCATCTGCATGGCACCATCGCCGACCAATGCGATCGCCGGTCGCTCCGGATGCGCGAATTTGGCGCCGATGGCATAGGGCACACCGGGTCCCATCGTTGCCAGCGTGCCCGACAGCGAGCCGCGCGTACCGATGCGGAATCGCAGGCAGCGGGCATACCAGTTGGTGGATGAGCCGGAGTCCGCGGTGACGATCGCATTATCCGGCAGCTGTTTCGACAGCTCCCAAACCACGCGCATCGGGTTGACCGGCTTGGCCTGCAGCATCGCTTGCCGCTCGACGGTCTCCCACCAGCGGAGCACATTCTGCTCGATCGTGTCCCGCCAGGATCGATCCGTCTTACGGTGTAGCAGCGGAATGAGTTCGGCCAGTGTGGCTTTCGCGTCACCAACCAGATTCACCTCGGTCGGATAGCGCATGCCGATCATGGTGCCGTCGATATCTATCTGCACCGCGCGTGCCTGACCGAACTCGGGCATGAACTGGGTGTACGGAAAATTCGAACCGACGATGACCAGCGTGTCGCAGTCGCGCATCATGTCATAGCTCGCTCTGCTGCCGAGCAACCCGATCGGCCCGGTGACGAAGGGCAGATCGTCGGGCAGCACATCCTTGCCGAGCAGTGCCTTCGCCACGCCCGCACCGGTGATTTCGGCGAGTTCCACCACCTCGCGTGCGGCCGAGCGGGCGCCTTGACCGACGAGCACCGCGACCTTCGATCCGGCGTCGATGATCTCGGCGGCGCATTCGATCTCGGTGTATGGCGCGATCACCGTCGCCGTCACCGGATGCGGTGGGCTGGACGGAACCTGCTTGAACTCGTGTTCGGGTGGCTCATAGGGCTCTTCCTGCAGATCGGCGGGAATGATCACCGCGGTGGGCGCATGCCGGGTCATCGCCGCACGGAACGCTCGGTCCAGCGCATTGGGCAACTGGCTCGAGACATTGACCTCGACCAGATAGTCGCTGGCGACATCTTTGAACAGACTCTGCAGATCGACTTCCTGCTGATAGCTGCCACCCATGGCGCTGCGCGCGGTCTGACCGACGATCGCGACGACCGGAACATGGTCGAGTTTGGCGTCGTAGAGACCGTTGAGCAGATGGATCGCACCGGGTCCCGAGGTGGCGGTGCAGACGCCGACCTTACCGCTGAATTTGGCGAATCCCGTGGCTTCGAAGGCCGCCATTTCCTCGTGCCTGGCCTGTACGAATCGCGGTTTGTTATCGGCACGACCGAAGGCGGCGACCAGTCCGTTGATGCCGTCGCCGGGGTATCCGAAGACTTGGTTTACGCCCCACTCCCGTAGTCGCTGTAGGACGTAATCACCAACCTGTTGTTTCATGAGGATCTCCTGTTGATATCCGGGTTGGTCAGACCGGTGATACCCAGCGAATCGGTGGGCAATCAGGGGTGTGCCGCGCCCCGGAGCGGGTAGCCGCACTGTGCCGAGACAGGAGGGATGCAGAAATGATTGATCTCCCGCTGACACGACTCGCGGACGAACTCACCCGGCAGGTCGACGGGGAAGTGCGGTTCGATCCGGGATCCCGGGCCACATACTCCACCGACGCCTCGAACTACCGCGCGGTGCCGCTCGGTGTGGTGCTGCCGCGCACACCCGAGGACGCGGCCGCGGCCATCGCGGTGTGCCGCGAGCACGATATGCCGGTGCTCTCGCGCGGCGGCGGCACCAGCCTGGCCGGCCAATGCTGCAATGCGGCCGTGGTGCTGGATTGGACCAAGTACTGCGATCGGCTGATCTCGGTCGATACGGCGGCACGCACCGCGATTGTGGAGCCGGGCATCGCACTGGATCCGCTGAACGCGCAGCTGGCGCAGTACGACTTGATGGTCGGCCCGAAACCCGCGACCCATGTCAGCTGCACGATCGGCGGGATGATCGGCAACAACTCCTGCGGCTCCACGGCGCAGGCGTACGGGAAGATGGTCGATTCGGTACGGCGGCTGGAAATCCTGACCTACGACGGACTGCGGGGTTGGGTCGGAGCGGATTCCTCGGACGGGTTCACGGATCTGATGGAGGGCCTGCGGCGGATCCGCGATCAGTACGCGACCGATATCCGCGCGCACTATCCTGATATTCCGCGCCGGGTATCGGGCTACAACCTTGATTCCCTGCTGCCAGAACACGGCTTCGATCTCGCGAAACTACTCGTCGGCAGCGAGAGCACACTGGTGACGGTGCTGCGCGCCGAAATCGAGCTGGTGCAACGCCCGAAAGCGGTGGCGCTGACAGTACTCGGCTATCCCGATATCTACGATGCCGCCGATGCGGTGCCGATCGTATTGCAGCACAACCCGATAGCGCTGGAAGGCGTGGACCAGCGGCTGGTCGAGCTGGAACATCTCGAACATTTGGCCGGCGGTGCCATCGCACAGCTGCCAGACGGAAACGGTTGGCTGATGGCCCAATTCGAGGGTGCCGACCAGGACGAAGCCGACCGTCGGGCACAGGCGATGGTCGAGGAAGTAACCAGGCAAACCGGTGCGACCTCGACGACGATCGATGATCCCGCCCGGGAGGCAGAGATCTGGACGGCCAGGGAAGCGGGCCTGGGCGCCACCGCGTTTCCGCCCGGCAGTCCGCAAACCCACGAGGGTTGGGAGGATGCCGCGGTGCCGCCGGACCGGCTCGGTGACTACCTGCGCGATTTCGAAAGTCTGCTCGGCGATTTCGGCTACCAGTCGTCCGCGCTGTACGGGCATTTCGGGCACGGCTGCGTACACACCCGCATACCGTTCGATCTTCGCAGCGCGGAAGGCATTTCGAAGTACCGCGGCTTCGCCGAGCAGAGCGCCCAGCTGGTTACCCGATACGGCGGATCGCTGTCCGGTGAGCACGGCGACGGCCAGTCGCGCGGCGAACTGCTGCCGGTCATGTTCGGCGAGCGGGTCGTCGAGGCATTCGGTGCGGTCAAACATCTCTTCGATCCGCGCAACCGGATGAATCCCGGCAAGGTCGTCCACCCGCGACCACTGGATCAGGATCTGCGCCAAGGAGCGGGCTATCGGCCGTGGGAACCGGTGACCCACTTCGCCTTCCCGGAGGACGACCATCGGTTCAGCGTGGCCGCCGCCCGCTGTGTCGGCGTCGCCAAGTGTCGCGGTCACGAGAGCGGTGTGATGTGCCCGAGCTACCGGGCGACCGGAGAGGAGGAACACTCCACCCGCGGCCGCGCCCGGCTCCTGTTCGAAATGCTGCAGGGCGAGGTGATCACCGATGGCTGGCGCTCCACCGAGGTGCGCGATGCCCTCGATCTGTGTCTGGCCTGCAAAGGCTGTCGCAGTGACTGTCCGGTCGATGTCGATATGGCCACCTACAAGGCCGAATTCCTAGCTCACCACTACGAATACCGGATCCGGCCGATGGCGCATTATTCGATGGGCTGGATCCCGCTGTGGGCCCGGCTCGCCACCGCCGTGTCCGCGCCGGCCAATGCACTGGCGCAGGGCCGGGGCACGGGTCGGCTGCTCAAACGTCTCGGTGGCGTCGACCCGCGTCGCGACCTACCGCGATTCGCCCGCGAGCGCTTCACCGAAAAGTTCGCCCGCCGCACACCGGACGCGCGCGGGCATCGCGGCCGAGTGCTGCTGTGGCCCGACACCTTCACCAACAACCTCGCCCCGGAAATAGCCGAAGCCGCGGTGACCGTGCTGGAAGCCGCCGGATTCGAGATCGAAATACCGAGGCGCACAGTCTGTTGCGGACTGACCTGGATCTCCACCGGCCAACTGGCCACCGCGAAACGCGTATTGCGCCGCACCCTGCGTCAGCTCGAACCCCAATTGCGCTCGAGCACCCCCATCGTCGTACTCGAACCCAGTTGCGCCGCCGTCTTCCGCTCCGATCTGCCCGAACTGCTCCCCGGTGACGAAGACGCCCGCCGCCTGGCGAATCAGGTCCGCACCCTCGGTGAATTCCTCACCGAGCGGGCCGACGACTGGGAACCGCCGCGCATCGTCGGGCACGCCGTGGTCCAACCGCACTGCCACCAGCACGCCATCTTGCACTACGAGGCGGACCAAAGGCTGTTGGGCGCGACCGGACTCGATGTCGAGGTACTCGACGCCGGATGCTGCGGCCTGGCAGGTAATTTCGGCTTCGAACGCGGCCACTACGACGTCTCGGTGGCCTGCGCCGAAGATAAACTGATGCCGGCGATCCGCAACCGAGAGCCCGAAACCCTGGTCCTTGCAGACGGTTTCAGCTGTCGCACGCAAATCGAACATTTGGATCCGCCAACCCGAGCCCGGCATGCGGCACAAGTCCTCGCCGAGGCGATCCGCAGCGGCAGCTGATTCAGTCGGTGTCGAACAGTCGATCGACGGGCGTGAGTTGGGCGATGGTGTTGGAGATCTGAGCGACAAGTGCCCAGGGGCGATCGGCATCGGTGGTGGCCTTACCACTGGTCAGGATCGCGCCGGAGAGACCGCGGGTGGGGTCGGCCCAGCCGTATTGGGTTGTCAGGCCGCTGCGGCCGAAGTGGGACTGGGTGTTTCGCCCGAACTTCGAGCGCCGAGCGCCGAGTTCGAAGCCCGCGCGGCTCACGCGTCCGGCCAGGCCGGGAATACGGGGCGCAGGACGGATCGCCTCGCGGAGGGTGTCCGGCTCGATGATCCGGACGCCGTCGAGTTCGCCACCGCGGGTGAGGATTTCGTAGAAGCGAGACAGTTCGTGCGCGGTGGTGACGATATTGCCCGACGGCAATTCGGCGGTCAGGAAATCCCGATTCGCGGCTCTGGCGGTCGCCCCGTCTATCCGGCCGCCGAGCGCCTTGCGCGTCAGCAGCATCGACATCCGCGACGGTGGCGGACCGGTCTTCACGCTCGGCACGACCTTGTCGACATCCTCCGGCCGGATCCCGAAGTTGTTCCAGCGGAAACCCAATGGTTCGAGTACCTGTTCGGCCAGATGCTCGCGCATCCGCTTCCCGGTGGCCCGCCGCACCAGCAGCCGTTGGATCAAACCGCTGGTCAACGCGTGATATACCCGGAAGCGACCGGGCCGCCAACTCGGCACCAGATCGGCCAACCCCTGCACGGCCAATTCCTCGTCGAGCACCAAATCGACGCCCTGGTACGGCGGCGTAATGAACGGCACACCCGCCGAATGCGACAGCACATCGCCGATGGTGATGGTGTCCTTGCCGTGCGCCGCGAACTCCGGAATGTATTTGCACACCGGATCATCCAACTGGAATGCCCGCTGTTCGATCAGCATGAACATCAGCGTCGCGGAGACGCCCTTGGCTGTGGAGAATCCGCAGAACAACGTCTCCGGCGTCGCGAGCACCCGCTCGGCATTCGGACCGTCGCTCGGCGCATTCCCCCAGCCGTGCCCGATCGCCCGGTTCAGCACGATGTGCCCATGGCGCCGCAGACAGATTTGAATCGCGGGCGTCGTTCCCATCCGGTACCACGCCTGCACCGACGCCCACAGCGCCGCGACGTCCCCGGTCTTCACCCCGGCCGCCGCCGGATCGTCCTCGTGACCGACCGTCGTCACCGCGTCCAGATCATCGGCGACGGTCACCAGCGTGCCAGGTATCACCTTCACCCAGCCAGCATATCCACGCTGCTGTCCCCCGATCGCCCCCAACGCTCCTGGCTGGTTTGGCGATGCGAGCCGGGGTACTCGGCGAGCAGGAGGTGTGACATGCCGATGGAATGGAGCAATAAGCAGGAACGGCAGTACGAGCACATCAAGGATTCAGCACAGGCTCGCGGCGAGAGCCAAAAGCGGGCGAAGGAAATCGCCGCGCGCACGGTGAACAAGAATCGCGCCCAATCCGGGCAGTCGAAGACCGCCAGCCGCTCCTCGGTACGGGACAAGTCGCCACAGCAGCGCGGTGGGCAGCGGTCGGGCCGCAGCGGTCCCAAGGGCCCCACTCGCGACCAGCTGTACAACGAAGCCAAGCAGCGCAATATCAAGGGCCGCTCGAAGATGAACAAGGGGCAGCTCGAGCGGGCGCTGGGTAGGGACTGAGGCGGATATGGTCGTGCCGGGCGCCGCGGAATACGTGTCTGCGAGCGGCGCGGGGAACTCGTATCGACGCCGGATTATGCGGTCATCGCGACCGTGCACCCGTCGTCGGTATTGCGCGCTCCCGGTCGTGACGAGGCCTACGCCGGATTCGTCACGGATGTGAAAAGGTTGCGAACGGTGTGCGGTGGTATCCAACCGAGGTGACGGCCGAAGAGATCACCCGGCCGCATGTCCTGCGCGAATACGCATTCCTCGCGGACGGCGAGCGCGGTGTGCTGGTCGGTCCGCACGGAGATTTCGCCTGGATGTGCGCACCGCGGTGGCACAGCGACGCGGTATTCGCCGCACTGGTCGGCGGGGACGGCGTGTATTCGGTGACACCGTCCAGGCGATACGTGTGGGGCGGGTATTACCAGACGGGCACGTTGATATGGAATTCGCACTGGCTGGTCGGCTCGTCGGTGGTCGAATGCCGAGAGGCACTGGCCTTTCCGGGGGATCCGCATCGGGCTGTTGTGCTACGCCGGATCGTCGCGGTGCAGGGCGATGCCGAGGTCGATGTGGCGCTGCGGCCCGCCGGGCAATTCGGCGAGACGAAGGCACGAGACCTGCACCGCACCGCCGATGGGTGGTGGCTCGCACGGGTCGGCGACCTCGCACTCCGGTGGACTGGTGGCGCATCGGCGTCGGTCTGTGACGACCGCGGCTGGGCCGCTCGGATAACGCTGCGACATGGCGAGGTTCATGATCTCGTGCTCGAATTGTCCGATACCGCGCTGCCCGACGAACCTCCCGATCCTAATACGGCATGGGCGCAGACCGAATCCGCTTGGCAGCGTGGGGTTCCGAAGCTGGGCCCCTGCGCGGCACCCCGTGATACCGCTCAGGCCTACGCGGTGATGCGCGGTATGACCAGTACCACCAACGGTATGGTCGCCGCGGCCACCACCAGCCTGCCCGAACGCGCGGACCGCGGTGAGAACTACGACTACCGCTACGTATGGATCCGCGACCAGTGTTTCGCCGGTCAGGCAGTGGCCGCCGACGGTCCACATCCTCTGTTGGACAACGCGATACGGTTCGTGGGCGAGCGACTGTTGACCGATGGGCCGGCTGTGCTGCCTGCGTGCACGGTCACCGGCCAACCCATCCCGGACCCGAGCAACCTGGACCTACCCGGCTATCCGGGCGGACGTACCGTGGTCGGCAATCGGGTGCGCGACCAGTCCCAGCTCGATGTATTCGGCGAGGCACTGCTGTTGTTCGCCGCGGGCGCGCGGCACGACCGGCTCACCGAGGACAGCCGCAGGGCGGTTTCGGTGGCGGTCGGCGCGATTGCCGAACGCTGGCGTCGACCGGATGCGGGCATCTGGGAGATCGAAGACCGGCACTGGACGCACTCCCGGCTGACCTGTGTCAGTGGTCTGCGCGCGGTGGCCGCCGTCGCGGCCACGGAAGCCGACCCGGTGTTGTGTACGGCGCTGGCCGACACCATCATGGCCGAAACCGCCCGCACCAGTGTGCATCCCAGCGGCGCGTGGCAGCAGGCGCCGGATGCGGCGGGTGTCGACGCGGCGCTGCTGCTGGCTGCCATTCGTGGCGGCGTACCCGCCGACGATCCGCGCAGCCTCGCCACCTATCGGGCCGTCGAGCGTGAATTGTGCACGGACTACTACGTTTATCGCTACCGCCACGACGAGCAGCCGCTGGAGACGAACGAGGGCGCATTCTTGTTCTGCGGATTCATCATGGCGATCGCGGCCGCCCAACTCGGACACCGGGTTTCGGCGGCACGCTACTTCGAGCGCAATCGCGCGGCGTGCGGTACGCCCGGATTGTTCGCCGAGGAATTCGATGTCCGGCAGCGCCAGCTGCGCGGCAATATGCCGCAGGCCTTTGTGCACGCGATGCTGTTCGAATCCTCGGTCCGGCTCACTCGATTCGGCGACGACCAGGATTAAGGAATTGTCATGGCTTTCGAACCGCGAGTAGTGGTGATCACCGGGGCAAGTGCGGGGATCGGTCGCGCGGCCGCGCGCGAATTCGCCTCGAACGGGTGCAAAGTCGCGCTGCTCGCGCGCGGCGACGCCGGACTCGCGGCCGCTGCCGATGATGTGCGAGCGGCGGGTGGTCAGCCGCTGACGATTCCGATCGATGTCGCGGACTACGCGGCGGTCGAGACCGCGGCGACGCGCGCCGAGGAGGCGTTCGGACCCATCGATATCTGGGTGAACTCGGCCTTCACCTCGGTATTCGCGCCGTTCGAGCAGATCGCGGCGGCAGAGTTCCGGCGGGTCACGGAGGTCACCTATCTGGGCACCGTGCACGGCACCATGGCCGCGCTCTCGCGTATGCGGGCACGGGATCGCGGCGCTGTCGTACAGGTCGGCTCGGCGCTCGGCGCCCGGTCGATTCCACTTCAGTCGGCGTACTGCGCCGCCAAACACGCGATCAACGGATTCACCGAGTCGGTCCGGGTCGAGCTGATGCACGAGGGCAGCAATGTGCGCATCACCCTGGTGCAGGCACCCGCGGTGAATACGCCGCAATTCTCCTGGGTGCTTTCGCGATTGCCGAAACGGCCACAGCCGGTGCCGCCGATCTACCAACCCGAGATCATCGCGCGCTCGATCGTGTTCGCCGCGAAACATCCTGAGCGCAAGGAGTACTGGGTCGGCGCGAGTACGACGGGGACGCTGCTCGCACAACGAATCGCGCCGAGCCTGCTGGACCGCTATCTCGCTCGCACCGGCTACGACTCGCAGCAGACCGATGCCGACGCCGAACCGCGGGCCGACAATCTCTGGGAGCCGGTCGATCGGTCCGGTGGACGCGACTTCGGCGCACATGGCGAGTTCGACGACCGTGCGCATCGGCGCAGTACGCAGGCATGGTTGAGCCGCGGGCTCGAGACATTGGCCAGTGGGTTGCGCAGGCACTAGCGACACCTCGACGCACTTCCTCGGCACCGGCCACTTCCGCACCCACGACCGGATACGGGACCTCGAGCTGGTCGACCCCGGCCTGGTTTACCTGCCCCAACGGCGCCCGAGCCGCATCGTGCGCGAGAAACCGACCGTCATCGAACGCGTGATCGACGCCATAGCCGGTAAACCCTGACGAGCCACCGCGGCGGCGATTAGCCGACCGAAGCGCGGGTATGGCGCAAATATGGTCCCGACGATCGACCAATTACTCCACGCGCTCACCCGCGCGGTGAATACCCTCGCCGACGCCGGTATCCGCTTCGCGGTCGCGGGTGGCTGCGCGGTGTACGCGCGCGGCGGCCCCGCCTCGGAGCACGATGTCGATATCCTCATCAAACCCGGTGACCTGCCGCAGGCCCGCAGTGCGCTGGCTCGCGGCGGATTGCGGATCGCCGATCCGCCCGAGGACTGGCTGACCAAGGTCTATGACGACGGCGTCCTCATCGACCTGATCTACCGGCCGAACAACCATCCCGTCACCGACGAATTACTCGACCGTGCCGACCTGATGCGCGTCGGCCCGACGGTAGCACCGGTGATCAGCGCGACCGACCTCATGATCGACAAATTACTGGTCTTCGACGCGCACCGACTGGATCTGAGTCCGCTGCTGACGATCGCGCGCGATCTACGCGAACAAGTGGATTGGGAGCGGGTGCGCAAGGAGACCGATATCTCGCCCTATGCCCGGGCCTTTCTCGGACTGCTGGACGATCTCCGAGTAATCGAGCCGAAGGGGGTGGTGTAGATGGATCGACCGCAATATACGGTCGCGCACTTGCGCCGAGCGCTGGCCGAGGATCCGCGCACCGCGGAACTCGGTGTGCAGGTGACGATCCGCGGCGATGTCGTGGTCCTGGGCGGCGAGGTGAGCAGTATCGAACGCAAGCTGCAAATGGAAAAGGTGGTGCGCGAACAGCTTCCGCGCGCCCGCATCCACAACGACGTGCACGTCACGCCGCCCTGTGCGCCGGGGGCCGCCGAGGCGCTTGCGGACTGAGCCCGGAAAGGAGGGGGCACATGCGGATCGCGGCAATCGGTGACGTCCATCTCGGTACCGAGTCGGGCGGCGAACTCCGACCGGCACTCGCGCAACTGCCCGACCGCGCCGATGTACTGCTGCTCGCCGGTGACCTCACCAGGCACGGCACGGTCGAGGAAGGTCGCGTCGTCGCGGCGGAGTTCACCGATCTGGGCGTCCCGGTCGTCGCGGTGCTCGGTAATCACGACCATCACAGCGACGCGCAGGACGCGATCACCGCCGAGCTCACCGAGCGCGGCATTACCGTATTGGAAGGGACCGCAACGGAATTCGCCGTCGACGGACATACGCTCGGTATCGCGGGCACGAAGGGCTTCGGCGGTGGCTTCGCGGGCAAATGCGCCAGCATCTTCGGCGAGCGCGTCATGCGTGAATTCGCCGCACACACGGTGGACCTCGCGCAGATGCTGCGTGAGGCGCTGGCGGGCCTGCACACCGATATCACCGTCGCGCTGACCCATTACTCCCCCATCAGCGACACCCTGCACGGTGAGCCGCGCGAGATCTACCCGTTCCTCGGTTCGTATCTACTGGGCGAAACCATCGATGACCAGCACGCCGACCTCGCGATCCACGGACACGCCCATGCCGGCACCGAACGCGGCACCACACCGGGCGGCATCCGAGTGCGCAATGTGGCCCAACCGGTGGTGCGCACCGCCTACGTCGTCTACGAGCTGACGCCGGAAACAAAAAAATAATAAGGAGTACCGATGCCCTCGATCGGATCCATCGCTACGCTGGCCGCGGCGACCATGGCGGCGGCCTTGCTCGCCGGCTGCGGCGACAATGGCGTCCTCGACCCGCAGCCCGCCACTCCCACCTCACATCCCAACATCACCATCACCTTCTCGTCCCCGGGCAGCTCCGCCCAGGTGCCCAATCCGGACGAGATCACCTCGACGGCGGCGAAACAGCTGTGCGACATGCTGAAACCCGAGGCCGACCGGTGGCGCACCGAGGGCGCGCAGCTCGGCAGGCTCGGCTTCAACGGCACCGTGCACGATTGGGCGGCCCGCAACGGCGGCCTCAACGACACTGTTCTGAAGGACCGCGCCATCGTCGATCGCATCACCACCACGGAATGCCCGGATGTCCGGCAACAGGTGCTCGACGCGCTGAATATCAGCACCCTCGCCGACGGCCTGGTGGGCTTCGGCCGCTGAGCGATTACGACGACACCGTTGGGGTGGCGAGGACTCCGGCCAGGATGACCCGCAGGCCACGCTCGAATTCCACATCCGTATCGGCCTCGAAGAGATCGGCCACCATGCGGAAGGTCCGCGGATAACGTTCGGGTCGACGGCTTGCTCGAGTCGCGCCGGATCGTAGGGATTGCCGTCGGCGTACTCCGCGCCCCGCGCTGGATCTCGCACTGCGGCGGCGCCGCCCGTCAGGCCGACCGGCACCGGGTGGGCCGCATCTTCCTGGGCGGGGATCTTCCCGCGGGGTCCGAATGGCACGAGCGGATCGAAATCGTCGCCGCCATGAGCACTGGACCCATCCCCGGCGTCGGCGAGATCGCGACCCCCTCGGCCGTCCTGCCGCGACCGGACGGCCACGTCGCCTGGGCGAGCGCGGAGCCCGACGCCGCGGGATTGCCCGAGGCGCTCACCATCTGGGTCGGTGCGCCGGCCTGAGCCAGATCCTGGCCTTTTCTGCCCGCTATGTCCTATTTGCGAAATTTGTCGCGAATTAGCGAATAGTAAATTGGCGGGCACGGGGTCCAGTTGATCTTGTCCATCAAAGGTATTCAGTTGATCTTGATGACCCGGTATGGACACTGGCACCACTCGGACATGGTTCGGAAATCCGCCGAAGAAAGATCAAAAACGTTGCCCAGCAAAGGGGTTGTTGATGTGTATGCTATCGATCAATCACGACCCCACTACGAGGTGGGCTGATGACCGAGGACGGTGTCGAAGTGGATATCAATGCACTCCGAATGCGCCGTGCGACTGTCTTCGCATTAGGCGTCGGGGTACTGACCCTGGCGGCGGCCGGAGCGCTCGACGGACTGCTGCTCGGGCTGTTCCTCTGCATCGGACTCGGACTCGGTTGGGTGAATGCACAACTGACTCGATTGACGGTCAACCGAGTCGCCGACGCCGAGAAACCCCGGAAACAGGGCTTGTACCTCTCCTCGGCGACACGACTGATCGCGATAACCGGCGGTTCGCTCGCCGTGGGTTTCCTGGCAAGGCCGTACGGCATCGGAATCTTCTTCGGTTTGGCCGCCTTTCAAGTGATTCTGGTGTTGGTCACCGTCCTGCCTGAAGTGAAGGAGCTTCGCCAGCAATCATGACGAATCAACTCGCCTTCATCGCCCGAGCGGCGCTCCCGGTCCTCGCCGAGGAGGCGCCCGCCGAAGAGCCGAAAATCAAGGTCGGCGAACACGCGGTCGCGCATCTGTGGGGTATGGACTTCAATGTCGACACGATCATTTCGACCGCCCTGGCGGCCGCGATCGTGCTCGGTCTGGCGTTCTACCTGCGCGCGAAGCTGACTTCGGGCGTACCCAACGGCGTGCAACTGTTCTTCGAGACCGTCACGGTCCAGATGCGCAACCAGGTGGAAAGCGCCATCGGCATGAAGGTCGCACCGTTCGCGCTGCCATTGGCCGTCACGCTGTTCATCTACATCCTGTTGTCGAACTGGTTGTCCGTGCTGCCGGTGCAGTACGGACACGGAGAATTGATCGCACCACCCGCATCGGATGTCAATTTCGTCTATGCGCTGGCCCTGTTCGTCTTCATCATGTATCAGGGTGCGGGCATATATCGGCGCGGTCCCGGTGGGCATGCCAAGCAGTTGCTGAAGGGCCATACCGGCTGGGGTCCGATGGTATTCATCAATGTCATCGAGGAAATCGCCAAACCACTCTCGCTGTCACTGCGATTGTTCGGCAACATGTTCGCGGGCGGAGTAATGGTCTCGGTGATCGCGCTGTTCCCGTTCTGGATCAGTTGGGGGCCGAATGCCATCTGGAAACTCTTCGATCTCTTCGTCGGAGCCATCCAGGCATTCATCTTCTCGCTGTTGACCGTCCTCTACTTCAGCCAGTCCATGTCACTGGAGCACGAACACTAGCCCCGGCGACCGCTTTCGATTCGCTCGAAACAACAACAGATCGGCGCCGCCGGTCGAGCTCAGTAAAGAACAGGAAGTGAAAAATGGCAGACGCAACCACTGCGGCCATCGTCCAGGGCGCGCTCATCGGCGGCGGCATTATTATGGGCGGTGGCGCCATCGGCGCGGGTATCGGTGACGGACTCGCCGGTGCCGCGTTGATCAACGGCGTTGCCCGTCAGCCGGAAGCCGAGGGTCGCCTCCGCGGTAACTTCTTCCTGACCGTCGGTCTGGTCGAGGCGGCGTACTTCATCAATCTAGCGTTCATGGCGCTATTCGTATTCGCTACTCCAGGTAAGTAATTCAGTATGACTCCGCGAACGGATGTTGTTGCCGAGGGGAACTTCCTCATTCCCAACGGCACATTCTTCGCCGAGCTGTTGATCTTCCTGATCGTGCTCGGGGTCATGTGGCTGTTCGTCGTTCCGCCGATACGCAAGGTATTGGCGGAACGCGAGGCGAGAGTTGCCGAGACCGCGGTCGACAACAAGGAGGCCAAAGCCTTGTTCGCCGACGCCGAAGCGAAATATCAGGCGGCCGTCGCGCAGGCGCGCAGTGAAGCGGTCGAGATCAGGAACCAGGCAAGGCACGAGGGCCGAATTATCCTCGAGCAGTTGCGAAGTGAGGCGCAGGACGAGGCCGACAGGATCGTCGCGGAATCCGCGACGGAACTGCGGGCCCAAGCGGACCAAGTGGCCGCTGAGCTGCGTGAGGCTGTCGAACCGCTCGCCGAGACATTGGCCGATCGCGTGCTCGGCATCAAGGATCGGCATGCCGGCTCCCGCGCCGGCCATCATTCAGGACGAGCGTAGCCAATGAACCTCAACAGCGGCATCCTTGCCGAAGGGGCCATCCGGGCAGCCGGGTCCGAGGACTCGGGCATTTTCCACATCACCTTCGACTGGCCGATCTTCTTCAGCCAGCTCTTCGGTTTCGCGGTCATCATCTTCGTCATCGTCAAATACGTGGCACCGCCGGTGAAACGACTGATGGCCAAGGCGCAGAACAATATTCAAAAACAGATCGAGGAGAACCAGCAGGCGGCGGACCGCCTCGTCGAGGCCAAACGGGCCTACGACAATGCGGTCACCGACGCCCAGGCCGAACTCGAGCACATCCGCGAGGATGCGCGCGCCGATGCCGAACGCATCATCGCCAAGATGCACGAATTCGCCGATGCCGAGGTCGCCCGGGTCCGCAGCCAGGGCCGTGACCAGATCGCGCAGATGCGCACCCAGCTCATCCGCGATCTGAAGGAAGAGCTCATCACCACGGTCATGGACAGCACCGAGGACAAGGTCCGCTACGAGATCAGCGCCACCCACGTGGCGGCCGACAGCATCGACAGATTCCTCGAGGACCTCGAGGCCATGGCCAACGCGGAGCCGCCGGTCCGACGCCGCGCCCAGCCCTGGTCGCTGTAAACCGGGTAGTCGCGGGACCGCATGCCCTGGCATGCTGGCCGCGTGACCACCGCGCAGATCACCATAGATTTCGCGCCCGAATTACGGCTGTTCGTCGTGGCCGCACAGCGCGACGGTCGCTCGGCCGTGCCGATCGATAGCGTGTCGACACTCGGACATATCGTGGAATCGCTCGGCGTACCACTCACCGAGGTCGGCGAGCTGGTAGTCGACGGTCAGCCGATGAGCCCGGCGCATCTGCCCGCCGACGGCGAGGCGGTATCGGTGCGCGCCGTGGTGCGCCCGCAGCGATTCGCGGAGCCGCTACGCTTCCTGCTGGATATCCATCTCGGCACACTCGCGCGGCGGCTGCGTCTACTCGGCATCGACACCGCCTACGAGAAGCCGGATATCGGCGACGCCGCACTGGCCACCCGTTCGGCAACCGAACATCGCATCCTGCTCTCCCGCGATCGCGGACTCCTGCGTCGCCGCGAAATCTTTGCGGGCGCATACATTTACAGCCACCGCCCCACCGAGCAACTCGACGATGTGCTATCGCGCTTCGCACCACCACTGGCACCGTGGACCCGCTGCACGGCCTGCAACGGCTCCCTGCGCGTGACCGATAAGCAGACCCTGCGCGGCCGAGTCCCGGACGAAACCGAACGCACCTACGACGCCTTCGCCCAGTGCATCGACTGTGGCCGAACCTACTGGAAGGGCGCACATCACGCGCGCCTGGACGCGATCGTTACCCACGCCCTGCAAAAATTTGGCACCTGCCCCTGATGTCGCGCACGGCACGAATCAATGCGAGACATTCTCACCCGGCGGGTTCAGGCCCCGAATGCGCCTTCGAGGTGGCCGCGGGAGCCGGGATGGACCAGCGGACCACGCCGATCATGGACTCGGCATGCATGAGCAGGCCGAACTCCGGCAGCTGCGCATACGCTATCGGCGGGTGTTCGACACCGATGCCGACCAGGCCGAGGTGCTGGTGTTCCGGCTCGTACGCGGGGGCTCCGACGACGGGGTCGCTGCGCCGTCTGTTGGGTCAGGTCCTCGAATTCGCCTGAGCCCCTTACTACGAGGCGTGGTGCGTCGGGTGGTAGTGCTCCCAGGCGTCGGCCAGTGCCTTGCGTATGTCGGCAGGCAGGTAGTCCCGGATTTCCGCGCACAGGTGGACACTGTTCCCGCAGTCGTCGCACCAGATCCGAACGGTGCGCGCATCTTTGGCCACGGCCTCGGCAATCCAGTCGGCGCGCATATTCCCGTGGTCGACGGTGGCCACCCATCTGTCCCCGTAACCATCGATATCCTTATGGATGGCATTGACCATGGTCACCGCGAACATCGGATTGGGCTGAGCCTTCTTCTTCGTCATAGCGGGAAACCTCCGGCCCGTTCGAGCGATATGTTCGTGCGACATCGAAGTAGCACCTCCCGTCGAACGGCAGGTTCAGCAACCCGGTGGTAACCGATCGCTTCGCGACGCAGGAAGCAACCGTAACTCCGGTTGATCTGCCCGGCAAGAGGCCGATTCCGGGCGGAAACCGCAGGAAATCCGCAGGTAAAGAGATCACAAAGGCTCTGGGGCTATTGCCGATCCGGCGCGGCAACTGCCCATGCCGCTACGCTGAATGCCGGTCTGATCCGTGGCCACAGCAACACGGTAATCCTGTGCGAACGGATCCACGGCAGGCCCTCCTCGGCCCATCGTCGGGAAGAGTTCCGTTCCAGATCAACGCACCGGCATCGACTCGCCGGTCGCGCTCTCGCGAGCTACCGTGTCCGCCACCGGGTTCCGGTGTCGGTCAGGGGGAAGGAGTTGGGCACGAAGGGGATTCCGGATTGCGGCGGCGTGGAAGTGGGATACGGATCGAGCGTTCGGCCCAGCGCTCGCTGAGGGCCGGCCAGCCGTCCCCGCGCAGCTGTATCCATGCCGCGATCAGGACGATAAGGAATTCGATAACGTAGCCGTTGATCAAGACTTTGGTGATCGGCCACCATGGCGGCAGCAGGAATACCCCGATCGACACCCAGGTCTTGCTCCAGTGATAGGTCCACGAAGCGGTCGCGGTGAACAGCATGGCCGCCGCCACCCACCAGCGCCAGTTGTTCAGTCCCTTGTGCACGAGGAAGACGAACAGCGGCACGAACCATACCCAGTGGTGTCCCCAGGAGAACGGCGACACCGCGCACGCAGTGAGACCGGCCAAGGTGATCGAGAGCAGCCGCTCGCCGCGTTGATACAGCGCCGTGGTCACCATCAGGCTGGCGATCGAGACCGATCCCGCGATCAGCAACCACAACCACACCGGCGCGGGCCCATTGAGCAGATGCGCGATGACGCCGCGGATGGACTGGTTGGCCGGGTGGTTGTCCACCGCGATCCGGTTGGACTGGAAGAACGTCGAGGTCCAGTACTGCCGGGAATCGGCAGGCAGAATCACCCAGGCGAAGGCGACCGAGGCGGCGAAGGCGGCGAATGCGATGGCCGCCGAGCGCCACTGCCGCAGAGCGGCCAAGTAGGCGACGAAGTACATCGGGGTGAGTTTGATACCCGCCGCCAGACCGACGCCGAGGCCGCCCAGCTTACTTCGGTCCGCACGCAGCGCGTCCACCAGCACCAGCAGCATCAAGACCAGGTTGATCTGACCGAAGTAGAGCGTTTGGCGAACCGGCTCGATGAATACCAAGGTGGCCGCGATCAGCACGCTGACCACCACCAGCCGAGTCGTGATCCGATAGCCCAGCAGCCGCCAGCTCAGCAGCACACAGGCGATGAGTATGGACAGATTGAACACCAGCCAGGTGTTCGTCACATACCCCCACGGCACCAGGTAGATCGGCACGAACGCGATGGTCGAGAACGGTGTGTAGGTGTACAGCAGACCGCGCATGGTCGGCTCGGTGTACAGCGGCAGATCGTGCACGATGCGCCACGCACCGTCTCGATAGATATGCACATCGAGACCACCGATCAGGAACCCGCCCTTGTCCAGGAAGGGATCGATGGTGGCGAAGAGCAGGATGACCGACAGCAGGGCGCTCCCGGCGAGCAGGTATATCGCTGGTCCCGTACGCGGAAACTCCAGCTTCCGGGTGTCTCGCACCGATCCGCTACGACCGAGGCAACACCGTCACAGGATTCGTGGTACAGGATCTCGCCGGGTGGTAAGACCTCATCACGGACCGATCCATCCCTTCATCCCGCACCGGCTGTACTACGGCTATAGCCGGCCTCTAACATGCCTGATGACCCGAGCTTGCATCATGCCCCGAAGTGCCGGGGCAAGCAAGCGACGGGATCATCGTTGCCTGCTGGCCCTGGCTCGCCTACGCTCCGCCTGTAGCTCGGCAAGTTCTTGTTCGAGCATCTCGGCGATGCGGAACTGCCCGGTGTCGTGGATATCAGGCGTGCGGACCACCTGCAGGTGCGAATCCGGTTCCGGCGTTGCGTTGGTCTTGGCGCGGGCGTTCGCGTTCTCTATCGTCCGGCTGTCCTTCCTGCCCTCGAGTGAAGCGGGCTTGCGCGCCGTCGCCGCGGCCGAGCTATTGCCCCTGCGCAGTGCCGACACGACCGACGGCTTGCTGTCCGTGGCCGCTTTCTCCGGGCTGGCCACGGCCGGTTTGCGGGCGGGCGCCTTGGCCGGGGACGGTGGGGTCTGGATCTTCGCGACAGGTGTGGTTTCGGTCGTGGTGCTCGGCTCCTGGGACGGTGCGAAGGGGTTGTTCTTCGCGACCACGGGCGCGGTCGGCTCCTTGACAACCGCGGGACGGTTCTCGGACTTCGCGGAAGCGGGCCGTTGCTCGGACGCCTCGGGCTCCGCATGGTCCGGCACCTGGGCGTCTGCCGGCGCGCGAGGCTGCTCGGGTGCGTCCGAGACTTCCGGTGCGGCCGCGCTGTCCCCGTCTGCCGACTCCTCGACCGCGACCTCTTCGGCCTCCACGATCGCGTCGACTTCCAGTTCGGCGTCCTGTTGCACACCTTCGGCGGTCGCCGCTGCCTCCTCGGGTCCGGTGGACTGCCGCTCGGCACCTGGCGCCACCAGGGCCGCCTGGGTATTGGCGCGATAAGACGCGATCGACGGCACCGTGCGCTTGAGCTGTTCGGCCGGATCGGGCAGCTCGCGGACCTGCTCGGTGGCTCGGTAGATGGCCAGGCCGTAGCGCGCGCTCGCCGCGTCGTGGATGAGCAGGGCGACACCGATCATCACCGGTGCGACCGCGTGCACACCGGTCTCATACCACTCCCCGGCGCGCAGGTACGGGTAGGTGTTGAGGGTGACCGTCAGTGTCAGCAGGGCGATTTCGGCCGCGGCGACCTGTCGGCGGTTATCGATCACGCCCCATTCGGCGACCTTATTGGTGCCGACCATGATGATGATCAAGCAGACACTGATCATCGCCTCGATGAGGTAGCTGAACCAGTACAGCGGATCGGACGGCCCGCCCGGTGCTATGTTGTGCTGCACGTTGACCGCAGACCACAGCATGCCCGCCGCCACGACGCCCGCGAGCGCGCGCAGTGACCATCCTCGGTGCCGGTACAGCGACGCCAATTTGGCGTGCGGGCTGGACTCCCGCCGCTGTGCCGCAATTGCCTTGCGGGCTACCAATAGATCTCTGATGTCGGCCTTCTCGATTGCTTCGGTGGTCTGCCGGGCGCGGTCGGCCGCGGCGGCCGCAGCCTGAACCTGCTTCCATCGCTGTGCGCGATCCTCGCCACGAATCTTCTCCGCGAGCTCACGCTCGGCGACCAGTTCGTCCTCGGAGAGCGCCTCGGTCAGCGCGGGGTCGAACTGATAGGCCAGTCGGCCCCGAGCCCGCTCGACCCTTCGCGCGAGCTGTCCGACCTCGTCCTCGACAGGATGATGCTCGATGGTCAATTCGACTCCCCGCGGGAGAGATTCGACGGCAGACAACTGATCACGCGTGGGAACGGCACCAGACATTCATAGTCGATTCACCGTTGCCAGCGAAACTGTCAATCCCGCCGGGGGGTCGTCTTACGGCGTGCCGCGCGCGACACACGCATCCGAAGTTTCGATTCAACGACGATTCAGTCCTCACGAACGCCGCTCGCAACGCAATGAATATACGGTTCACCGGCTCGGGTTCGCTGCGATGCGACCGCTTGCCACCAGCAAATAGCCAACCGGTCGGTGCGCTCGAGGAGCGTCCACGCATTCAGGCGTGTCAACCCCAACTGGTCAATGGGTCAGGCGATTTCGGATCCGCCGCGCCGCGACATGACATCGATCTCGCGCGAAACCCGGATGCGGGATCGCAGTGCGAGAACGCCGGCGGCCGAGCCGATCATGGCGAGGCCGACGACCCGCCGTCCGGCTCGCTGAGTGCCGGTGAGGTCCTCCAGCGCACCGGTGACATCGCACGGGACACCTAAGGCATGGCATCCATTCGCGAACTCCCGACCCGGATCCACTCCGGAGTCGAATCCCCGGACCCGGCGATACGAATGTTCGACACCGGAAGCCGACGCGTCATGTGCTGGGACCCGAGCGTTCAACCAGCAACCGTACCGTTCGAGGCAGAGGTGAACGGAGATCCCCATGCTCGAACCGCGACTTCGAACCCTTTGGCTGGCGAATGTGGCCGTCGGCGCGGCCGCGGTGACCCTGCGAACGCCACTCCATGCCCGCCCCAAAACCACCCCTTCGGTTCGGGTGCAACGGGATTCGATGCTGGCCACAGACCTCGAGGTGGTCACCGTGACCGACCGCTCGGCAATCCTGACCTGGACCACTTGCACCCGCGATCGCTATGGCCGCACCCGTCCGGTCCAGGCCGATACCGAGGTCCGTATCGCGCCGGTCGACGGCCGGTCGGCGGCGCGACCACGCTATCTCGACTCCCGGCCGACCGCCTACCACTATGCCGAGGTCGATGACCTCGAACCCGGCCGAACCTACCGATTCGAGGCCTATTCGGACGGCCACCGCGCCGTCCCGGCCCGCACCCTGGTGACCCGCCGCTGCGGAACACCGGAATCCACCGGCACATTCACTACCGCCGATCCGCCGCCGGGTCGACTGCTGCACACCATCGCACTCGCCAACGACGTGCACTTCGGCGAGCACAGCAGTGGCCTGATCGTGGCCGGACTCCCCACCGGCCTGCGCCACGAATCCGAGCACTATCCGGAGTTCATGCTGACCGCATTGCTCGATGATTTGCGCCGACCGGATCGCGCGGCCGATCAACTGATCCTCGCGGGCGATCTCACCGATAACGGCACCCTCGACCAATGTCTCGGCGTGCGGGCGCTGCTGGACGAGTGGGGTGTGCTCGGCCGCGACTATTTCGTCTGTCGCGGTAACCACGACAAGCCCAACGAACACCGAATCGACCACTGGGGCACGACTTTTCACGCCCGCCAACGCCTCGTCGAATATCGCGCCGGGGAACTGCGCATGATCGGCCTGGACACCACCCGGCTGCGCGGATCCGGCGGCACCATCGTCGCACCGCAATTGGCGCACCTGCGCGAACTCCTGGCGGCCGATCCGGAGCGGCCCACCCTGGTTTTCGGCCATCATCCCGTGACTTCCCATGCGGCCGTCAGCAATCCGGGCGGACCGGGTTTCGTGCTCGATCGCACGAATGCCGCCGCGCTGCACGCACTTTATCGCGACGCCCCCGGCGTCTTCTTGCACCACTGCGGCCACACGCACCGCAACCGGCGCAACCGCCCGGACTCCGGTGTGGATGTGGAGTTCCTGGAAGTCGCCGCCACCAAGGAATATCCGGGCGGCTACATCCTGCTGCGCGTCTACGAGGGCGGCTACACGGTCAACTTCTACAAGACCCGCACCGAGTCGGCCCGCCGCTGGAGCACCCGCACCCGCCGCCAATACCTCGGGATGCATCCGGATCACGCCCTCGGCAGCTGCGCCGACCGCAACCACGTTGTACTGCGTGATTTCTCCGGTCTGTAGCAGTCGGCCAGGCGGACAGCGACCGTGCCGCGCACTATCGCGGCGCCGATCGAGCGGTTTTTCGATGGGATCACCGGTGCGGCGAACTACCGCCGAGTGCCCGGCCTGCTGCGGGCTGAGGTGGCACGGGCCGGCACGAGAGCGGGAGCATGCGGTTGCGGGAGACCGCTGACGGTGCCGAGGCCGAGATCGGCGTGGTAGACGGCCTCGGCCTCGGCGACAAGGCCGTGTTCGAGGAGTAGCGCACCGTACGCGAGCCACGTCGACTGCATCCGGGCCCCAGCGCATAGGCGACACCCCACGATGCCATCGCGCAACCCAGATCCTCATCCACGATCCGCGCGAAACACCGGACGGCCTCCTCGTGATTGGAGGCATACATCCAGGTCAAAGCGCGATCGAACCACAGCTGCGCAGTCGCCGTCGCCGTCACGGGACGTGAATTTTTCCCCGGGTCGAAATAGTCCACGGTCACTCTCCTAGACTTCGGCACGAGTGGATCCGGCATATGTGGCGCAATACCCATATGGCACTCGGCGGCATATCTATCACCTAGGAGGATTCGTGACCGAAACCGTGCGTGGCGTGGTCGCCCGTAGCAAGGGCGTACCGGTCGAACTCGTCGATATCGTGATCCCGGATCCCGGGCCGCACGATGTGGTGGTGCGCATCCAGTCCTGCGGGGTGTGCCACACCGATCTGCACTACCGCGAGGGCGGTATCAACGACGAATTCCCGTTCCTGCTCGGGCACGAGGCCGCCGGGATCGTGGAGACCGTCGGGGATGCGGTGACCCATGTCGTCGCGGGCGATTTCGTCGTCCTGAACTGGCGTGCGGTGTGCGGTGAATGCCGCGCGTGCAAGCGCGGGCGCCCGTGGTACTGCTTCGCCAGCCACAATGCCAGCAAGAAAATGACCCTCACCGACGGCACCGAACTCAGCCCAGCCCTCGGCATCGGCGCATTCGCCGATAAGACGCTGGTACATGAGGGTCAGTGCACCAAGGTCGCCCCGGATGCCGATCCGGCCGTCGCCGGTCTGCTCGGCTGCGGCGTCATGGCGGGTATCGGTGCGGCGATGAATACCGGCAATGTGTCGCGCGGCGATACGGTCGCGGTCATCGGCTGCGGCGGTGTCGGCGACGCTGCCATCGCGGGTGCGCGACTGGCCGGTGCCCGGACCATTATCGCGATCGACCGCGATCCCCAGAAGCTCAGCTGGGCGACGGAATTCGGCGCCACCCACACCATCGATGCGACCCAAGCCGATGTCGTCGAGCGCATCCAGGAATACACCGACGGTTTCGGCGCGGATGTGGTCATCGACGCGGTCGGCCGCCCGGAAACCTGGAAGCAGGCCTTCTACGGCCGCGACTTGGCGGGCACCGTCGTGCTGGTCGGTGTCCCGAACCCGGATATGACCATCGAGATGCCGCTGATCGACCTGTTCTCCCGTGGCGGCGCGCTGAAATCCTCCTGGTACGGCGACAGCCTGCCCGAACGCGATTTCCCGATGCTGGTCGATCTGTATCTGCAGGGCCGACTGCCGTTGGAGCGCTTCGTCACCGAACGCATCGCCCTGGACCAGGTCGAGAAGGCGTTCTCCGCAATGCACGCGGGTGAGGTGCTGCGTTCGGTGGTGGTCTGGTGAACCTGCGCATCGACCGGGTCATCACCTCCGGCACCTTCTCACTCGACGGCGGCACGTGGGATGTCGACAACAATGTGTGGTTGATCGGCGACGATGCCGAGGTGGTCGTCATCGACGCGGCGCATGACGCGGACGCGATCATCGATGCGGTCGGCGACCGCAATGTTCGCGCGGTCCTGTGCACCCACGGTCACAACGACCATGTCACCGTCGCACCGGAACTCGCGAAACGCCTCGATGCCCCGATCCTGCTGCACCCCGGCGATGATCCGCTCTGGCGCATGACCCACCCCGACGTCGACTACGCGTCACTGGCCGACACTCAGCGAATCGCCGTGGCGGGCACCGATATCGAAATCCTGCACACCCCCGGCCACTCCCCCGGCTCGGTCTCCCTGCACCTGCCCGAGGCCACCGCCCTGTTCACCGGCGATACCCTGTTCAACGGCGGTCCGGGCGCCACCGGCCGCTCGTTCTCCGACTTCGGCACCATCATCGATTCCATCCGAGACCGACTGCTGACCCTCCCCGAGGAGACCACGGTCCACACCGGCCATGGCGACGGCACCACCATCGGCTCGGAAAAGCCCGCACTCGCCGATTGGATCGCACGCGGCCACTGACCCCGCCCGGGGTGCACCCGCCTAACGCGCGAGATCAAGATCAGGTGGAACTGGTGGCGGTGGCTTCTCGGGCCGATACCGCCCTGGATGCCACCTGATCTTGATTACTGCTCGACGTGGGCCCTGATGTGTTCGAGGGTTTCGCGCATGCTGTCACGGTTTGTTTTGCCGCGGGCGCGGCCGGCTATAAGCCAGTAGAGGCGGAGGGTGAGGCTCTTTTCGTTCAGTTGGAACGATTCGGTGACGTCGGTGCCGTCGGCTACGGGCTCGAACTGATAGCGCCAGGTATTGACCGCCATTCCGCGCGGCCCGAGCACAGTGAATGCGAACTCACGTCCGGGCTCACAGGCGATGATCCGGCAGACCGTCCAATACTTCAGCCCCCAGCCATTGCGGTTGACGTGTCCGCGGAATTTGACGCCGACGGCGGGATCCGTTGCCCCACCCAGCCATTCGGCGTCGAAGGTCTCCGGTGAGAATTTCCCGGTATTCGTGATATCGCTGACCAGGCCCCAGATCTTGTCGGCGGGTGCGGACATTCGAGCCGTCACGCTGTCGTGCATGCCTGCACGCTAGCAGGCGCCTTCTCAGACAGGTGTCGCTCACATCGCGCCGAGCATTCAGCGCGGATCGGTATCGGTCCAGAAGGCGACCAGGTCGGCGCACACGCGGGCCGGGCGCTCCTCGTTCGGTAGGTGGCCCACACCGTTGTAGACCGCGGTACGCGCGCCCAGTTCCTCGGCATAGCGTTCGTGAACGCTCGGTGGCCAGAGGTCGCCGGAGTTGCCGTAGGCGAGCAGGATCGGAAGGCCGCCCGCGCGCAGGGCGGTGGTGTAGCCGGTCGAGCCTTCCATGACCCGCATGATGCCGATCAGATTGGCCTTCTTGGTCTTGAGCAGACGTTTGCGCAGGAATTCGAGTGTGGCGGGTGGGACCGGTGCCGCCACGGCCTGCCGCAACTGCTCCCACAGTGCTTGCTGGCCGCCGCTGTCGATGAGTTGGGCGACCAATTGCGGTGGCGCGAAGTTGATATCGGAGGTCGCGGACGGACCGCAGGCGAGCAGGGTGAGGCTGCGGAATCGGTCCGGATGCGCGGCGACGGCAGCGCGGGCGACATAGCCGCCGAATGAGTGGCCCACGAGGTGAATCGGTGTGGCGGCCGAGATCTGGTCGACGACGAGGATCAGGTCATCGGCAAAATCGGCCATCGTGTACCCCGATACGTCATCTGGACCGTCGGACTGCCACTGCCCGCGCTGATCGTAAGCGACACAACGGAATCCGGCCTCGGACAGCAGCGGCAGGACGGCATCGAAGTCCTCTTTGGAGCCGGTGAAGCCGGGGACCAATAGCACCGTCCCCCGAATCTCGACGCCATGCGGGGGCACGGATTCCCAGGCGGCCAATGTGCCCGCCCCGCCGCGTAGGATGAAGGACGTGGATTGCACGGTAGCGTGGCCCATCGGTTCCCTCCATCGGTGCGCTCGGCACTAGTGCGGCAACTCCCTCCATCCTAATCGAGCAGCATTCGGGATTGTTATTTATTCGAGATATTTCAGAACAAGGTCATCGGTTCGGTCGGAATGGGTTCCGGCAGCGGCTCGAGTTCCGGCAGGCGCGCACGGACCTCGTCATGGAAGCGGCGGGCGAGGTGCAAGGCGGAAGCGTTGTCCGGGGTGTGGATGAAAACCGTTGGCGAGCGACCCTCGCGCAGCCACGCGGTGACGATCTCGAGCCACGGCTGCCAGCCCGCAACCGTGCGCTCGGCCGAATCGCGACCGTGATAGCGCACGATCGGGAACTCCGTGAGCGCTCGCGTGCGACGCGGCACCCGCGGCTTCTTCGCCCGCGCCTCGGCCTCCGCGGCACTCTCCGCGGGTCCGCTGAAAAGCACACTGGTGTCGAAGGGCACCCATTCGGCGCCGAAGCGCCCGAGCACCTGCTCCAATTGCCTTGCGGCGCTGTCATTTTCGAAGAATGCCGGATGCCGGACCTCGACGGCGCGGCGATACGAGTCCGGTAGCGTACGCAGGAATCCGGCCAGCGTCCCGAGTTCGGTCGGACCGAATGACCCCGGCAGCTGCACCCACAGCGCATGGATGCGCGGGCCGAGCGGCTCCATCGCATCCAGGAAGGTGCGCAGTTCGGCCTCCGCGCCGTGCAGCCTGCGCTCATGGGTGATCGGCTTGGGCAGTTTGACGACGAAGCGGAAGTCGGGATCGGTCTGCTTCGCCCACGACGCCACCGTATTGCGCGTCGGCGTCGCGTAGAACGTCGTATTGCCTTCCACCGCAGTGCACCACGAGGCGTAGTGCCGCAACCGCTCGGCCGGTATCGGTTGATGGTCCTGCCATGCCGCGTGCGTCCACATCGCACATCCCACGTGAAGCCGCATGACAGCGACGCTAACGCACCTACCGGCCACCCGTCCGGGCGGTCGATGGTGGTCACGTACGCTGACGGCTCCACCTTCGGCATCGGGAAAGAGATCATGACGCGGTT
This sequence comes from Nocardia citri, assembly GCF_054065835.1. Classification (NCBI taxonomy): domain Bacteria; kingdom Bacillati; phylum Actinomycetota; class Actinomycetes; order Mycobacteriales; family Nocardiaceae; genus Nocardia; species Nocardia citri. The sequence goes on along the minus strand of NZ_JBSUQM010000005.1, from coordinate 77,856 downwards.
CGAGAACGTCAGTGTGGCCAAGAAGGCCAATGTGTACTTCGACGGCAAATGCATCAGCCACAGCATCGAACTGGCCGATGGCACTGCGAAGTCGGTCGGCGTGATCCTGCCATCAGCGCTGACGTTCAATACGGTCGAACCGGAGGTCATGGAGCTGATCCAGGGCGAGTGCAAGGTCACCCGGGCGGGCGAAACCGAAGCCGTGAGCTACCGCGGCGGCGAATCGTTCGAGGTACCGGGCAGTAGCTCATTCGAGATCGAGGTGCTTTCGACGGTGCACTACGTGTGCCACTACGGCTGAGTTCGGCAGGGGCTACGCCGTTGCGTCGAGTGCTCGGGCCCGCGCGGAGCCAAGGAATCGGCTACCGTGGTCAGCGCCTGCGCACATCCGCCATGCACGGTGAGGGTCGCGAGTTCGTCACCTCGGGTCCGGCCGCGGTTCACGATGGCGACCGGCTTGCCCTGTTTCGCCGCATATCGCACGAACCGCAGCCCGGACATGACCGTCAACGACGATCCCGCTACCAACAGCGCGTCCGCCGCTTCTACGATTTCGAACGCGGCGGCCACGCGCTGCTTGGGCACGTTCTCCCCGAAGTACACGATGTCCGGTTTGAGCATGCCGCCGCAGCGCGCACAGTCCACCATCCGAAAGCTCGCGGTATCGGCGACCACAGCGTCGGCATCGGGTGCGACCTCCACCCCGGTGGCGGTAGCCGACGCCGCGAATCCGGGATTCGCCGCCTCCAATAGCTCGGCCAAGCTCATCCGCGAAATCAGCGCCTCGCAGCCGAGACACCGCACGCGCGCATAGGTCCCGTGGAGATCGATGACCCGGCGATGCCCCGCCTTCGTATGCAGCAGATCGACATTCTGGGTAATCAATCCGGACACAATGCCCGCCCGTTCCAAGCGCGCCAACGCCCGATGCGCGGCGTTCGGCCGTGACCCGTCCATAGCCCGCCACCCGATGTGGTTGCGCGCCCAATACCGTTGCCGAAACGCGGCATCCCCGACGAACTGCTGATACGTCATCGGCGTCCGCACCGGCGACCCTGGCCCCCGATAATCCGGAATCCCACTGTCGGTCGACACCCCGGCGCCCGTCAGCACCGCGACCCGCCGCCCCGCGAGCAGCGCACACAACCCCTCGACAGTGGATGCGTCGGATAGCGCGGACATGGACTCAGCGTAAGCGCGGGGACGGCAGCGGGCGCGGTGGGTCAGCACAGCCTCCCGGTCGATACGCCAGGCGGCGCCGCGGACACTGCATCGATGCTGATCAGGCCTGGAGACCGACCTCGATTTCGAGGGTGAGGGTGATCTTGTCGCCGATCACCGCGCCGCCGTCGGGGAGCGGCATATCGACGGTGATGCCGAAGTCGCGGCGGTTGATGACGGTCTTGGCCTCGAATCCGGCGACCGGGCCCTGGCCCATGCCCGGGTTGACGCCGAGGAATTCGACATCGAGGGAGACCGGACGGGTAGTGCCGCGGATGGTGAACTCACCGTCGACGACGAAGTCCTCGCCATTGACGCGGAATCCGGTCGATTTGAAGGTGGCCACCGGGAAATCGGCGGCGTGGAAGAAGTCCGCGGTGCGCAGGTGTCCGTCACGCTGCTCGTTATCGGTGGTCACCGATTGGACCAGGATCTCGGCCTCGGCCGCGGCGGTGCCGTCTTCATTGATGACCAGCTTGCCGGAGAAGTCGGTGAAGCGACCGCGGACCTTGCTGACCATCAGGTGGCGCACGGTGAAGCCGAGAGTGGAGTGGGTGGGATCGATGACCCAGGTGCCTGCGGTCAGGTCTTTGGTGGCGGCAGTGGACATAGTCGGTCTCCTCACGTGGTTGATATCTCAATTACTCGGTTCGCGGATCGAATATTCAGTTCTGGCATTGCAGGACCGGTGCGCCGTCGCACCGGCGATCAGGTCACGGTAGCCAACTGCACTGCCGCACAATCGATTCCGGCGTCATTCGGCTCGACGACGGCTGGCCGAGCACGGTCACCGCACCACCTCCACAGCCTCGTCCCGAGCCGCTACCAATGACGCATGAGTCGGCGCGTCCGGGACATGGGCCGGACGCAATGCGTCGAACTCCTTGCGCAGCTGCGGAACTACTTCCGCACCGAGCAGATCGAGTTGCTCCAGCACCGTTTTCAACGGTAGACCCGCGTGGTCCATCAGGAACAGCTGTCGCTGATAGTCGCCGAAACTTTCCCGGAACGTCATGGTCTTTTCGATGACCTGCTGCGGACTGCCGACGGTCAGCGGCGTCTGCTCGGTGAAATCCTCGAGCGATGGGCCGTGGCCGTAGACCGGCGCGTTGTCGAAGTAGGGCCGGAATTCACGCACGGCGTCCTGCGAGTTCTTGCGCATGAAGACCTGCCCGCCGAGGCCGACTATGGCCTGGTCGGCGGAGCCGTGTCCGTAATGCTCGTAGCGGCTCCGGTACAGCTCGATCAGCCGCTGGAAGTGCTCCTTCGGCCAGAAGATATTGTTCGCGAAGAAGCCGTCACCGTAATAGGCGGCCTGCTCGGCGATTTCCGGACTACGGATCGACCCGTGCCAGACGAATGGCGGTACCCCGTCCAGCGGTCGCGGTGTTGCGGTGAACGCCTGCAACGGAGTACGGAACCGGCCCTCCCAGTCGACCACATCCTCACGCCAGAGCCGGTGCAGCAGATGGTAGTTCTCGATGGCCAGCGGGATGCCGTCACGAATGTCCTTGCCGAACCAGGGATAAACCGGACCGGTATTACCGCGGCCGAGCATCAGATCGACGCGACCGTCGGCCAGATGCTGCAGCATGGCGAAGTCCTCGGCGATCTTCACCGGATCGTTGGTGGTGATGAGGGTTGTCGCGGTGGACAACTGCAACCGCTCGGTCTGCGCCGCGATATAGCCGAGCATCGTGGTCGGCGACGACGGCACGAAGGGCGGGTTGTGGTGCTCGCCGGTGGCGAATACGTCCAGGCCGACCTCTTCGGCCTTGCGCGCGATCGCCACCATCGCCTTGATGCGCTCGTGCTCGGTCGGACCCCGACCAGTCGTGGGGTCGACCGTGACATCGCCCACGGTGAAAATTCCGAACTGCACGTCGCCTCCTCTCGCAAAATCTGACTGCTATTTGGTGGATATGGCAACCAACAGGGCGGTGCGGTGATCTATTCCCGAGCTGCTACCCCCGCCGCCACCCGGTTATCCGCTCAGGCGGGACTCCAGGCCGTCCAGCATGCAGAGCAGTCCGAAGTCGAAGGCCATCGCGCGCACGATCCCCGGGTCGGTGGGGATCGTCTTGCGGTAGTCCGCGAGCATCTCCGGATAGTCGGCGGCGAGGAGGGTATCCATGGCGTCGAGCACCATCTCCGTGTCGACACCCTTGCCGCCGAATGCCTTCGCCGAGGTGATCTCCGGGATGACCTGTCCCAGTATGTAACTCGTTACGGTGCCGCTCGCGAGGTAGACGTCGACGCCACTGAATCCGGCGCCGATGAAGGTGCGCCGCAATCGATCACCGAGTTCGAAGGCCTTCGGGCCGACACTGGGCAGGGAGCCCATCAAGGTGACCACCCACGGGTGGTCGAGCAAGGTGCGCCGGAGGTTGTAGGCAAAGGTCGTTGCGACTTCCCGCCACGAGGTCTGGTCCGGATCCGGAATGCGGACCAGACCCCAGATCTCGTCGAGGACGAGTTCGAGCAACTCGTCCTTATTCGCGACATGCCAATAGAGACTGGTCGCACCCGCATCGAGCTTGGCGCCTAGCTTGCGCATGCTCAGCGCGCCGAGCCCCTCGGCGTCGAGCACGTCGAGTGCGGCGGCGACGATCTGGTCCCGCCGCAGTCCGGCCGCCTTGGGCCGGCGCGGCTCGCGGGTCCACACCGAGGAGAACTGCTGCTTTGTCACGCGGTCAGCTTAATTCTCTCGCACATTGTGCGATTCCATCGTACGGTGTTCGAGTGGAATCGAACATTGTACGAGATCCTCGCCGTTGGTGGATTCTGGGGGTCCTCTGTCTGTCGCTGCTGGTGCTGATGATCGACGGCACCGTGCTCAATATCGCCATTCCGTCTCTGATCCGGGAACTCGACGCGACGCCGTCGGATGTGCAGTGGATCCTCGACGCCTACGTCCTCGTCTTCGCGGGACTATTGCTGACCGCGGGTAGCCTGTCCGACCGGTTCGGTCGACGGCGCATGCTGATGCTCGGGCTGGCACTGTTCGGCGCGGCGTCCCTCGCGGCCGTCTTGGCGACCGAGCCGTGGCAGGTGGTCGGCGCCCGCGCCCTCATGGGTGTCGGCGGTTCACTGCTGATGCCGTCGACTCTGTCCATTCTGATGACCACCTTCGCCGAGGACGAACGGCGCAAGGCGATGGCGGGCTGGTCCACCGTCTCGATGGTCGGCATCGTCCTCGGACCGACGCTGGGCGGTTTTCTACTACAGCACTTTTGGTGGGGCTCGGTATTTCTGCTCAATATTCCGGTCTCGGTAGTCGCGATTGTCGCCGCGCTGGTGCTGATGCCGGAATCCACCGGTGAACAGCGGCCGGTAGACCTGGTCGGCGTGCTGCTGTCCATCGTCGCGCTCAGCTCGACGGTCTACGTGATCATCGAGCGCGAGTGGAATATCCCGATGATCGGACTCGCCGTGGTCACGGGGCTGGCATTCGTGGTCTGGGAGAGCCGGTCGCTACATCCGATGCTCCCGCTCGGGCTGTTCGGCAACCGCGATTTCACCGGCACCTGCTGCACGCTGCTGCTGATGGTGTTCGGCATGGGCGCGATCATGCTGATGCTCACCCAGTACCTGCAGTTCGTACTCGGCTACGGGCCGATGAAAGCGGGGCTGGCGCTGCTGCCGTACGCGGTGGCCGCGGCGGTATGCAACGGTCTCGGTGCGACGCTGGGCAACAAGCTCAGCAATAAGACGCTCATCGTCGCCGGTTTGCTCGTGATGGGCGGGGCCTTCGCCATCCTGGCCGTCGGTACCGGATATCTCGCGGTCCTGGCCAGCATGCTGGTCATGGGCATCGGTGGTGGTCTGGCGGGCCCGGCCGCATATGCCGCGATCATGAGCGCGATTCCGCTGGAGTACGCGGGCGTCGGCTCGGCCATGAACGACACACTGCAGCAGGTCGGCATGGCGATCAGCATCGCGATCCTCGGCAGCGTACTGGCCGGTGTGTTCACTGCGCGTATGCCCGAGGACGCACCCGACGCCGCGCGTGAATCCATCGGCGCCGCATTCCAACTCGGATATGTCGAACCGGCCAAGGCAGCGTTCACCGACGCCATGTCGACCGGAGCCTGGATCAGTGCGGGTTTCAGTATCGCCGCCGCTCTCCTCGGGGTGGTACTGCTGCGCACGCGACCCGCCCCGCAGGTCGACACGCCAGCGGAAATAACCGCGTCATAGCTGGCATAGATCTTCGTTCTGAATCCGCTCGCCTCGCACCGCAGGCTCGGCTAGGCTCCCCCCGACCTCCTTGCCGCGCATACGAGTACATTGCACAGGGGTATCTCGAGCGGGAGTCGAGCCCGCGCGGGCGTTTTGCAGAAGCGAATAATCTGGTGACGGAGTGGAATACCGAATGAAGCGTTGCGATAGCACTGCGGCGGCGGCGATCTTTGTCATCGGTGCGGTGACCTTGGGCGCCGGACTCTCGCGTGCCGAGCCGGTCGCCGTTCCCGCGCGAGAGGACATCATCTACTCGGTCAAACTGGTCGACAAGACCGTCGTCGCCAGTGTGCGCGGCGGGACCTTCTCCCTGTCCAAGGCAGCCGAAAGCGAGCTCGCGGCGGGCGGCGACGGGCGACTGGTCGACAAGGACGGCACGCTGGTCGACAAAAACGGCGAGGCCGCCGATATCGCGGACGTGGTCGATGTCGTCGATCTGGCCGATGCCGCCGGGCATATCGTGCTGACGCTGCCGCTGCAGTTCCGCGTCGCCGATACCGAGATACCGGTGAAGCCGGTGCTCGATAAGGACGGCACGGTACTGGAGCTGGCGCCGCAGAAGCCCGCCGGGCTCGACATCTCCCAGCCACTGGCCGTCAAACCGGTGGCATCGATGAACGAAAACCAGCGCGCCCGTAATGAGTTCGCCACGCAGTTCGGTCTGGCCACGGCGGTCGGCGGCTTCGTCGGGACCGCCATCGGCGCAGTCGTCGGATGTGTCGCCACCATTGTCGCCGGATGTATCGGCGGCTTGGCCACCGGTGCGACCCTCGGCGGGATCATCGGCACCATAGCCGTGGGCGGGCCGGTCCTGATCGCCTCCGGCGTGGATTACGTCAACACGATGTTGGCTCCGGACGGCACCACCCGGTTCGCGGACAAGACGACGACTCAGCCCACGCCGAAGTAGCTCCGCCGAGCCGGGGCCGCGCCACGGCGTCCTGACCGGCGCGGATGCCTCGGCCGAGGCGTACCCGCAAGAATTGACATCCTCATCCGCAGAAGGCGGTGTCTACCAGGCCGTCCATGATGGGCTTGTAGCCGAAACCGAATAAGGGCGGGAGCTGGTTGAGGCTGATGGTTATCGTGCGAGCGGGCGTGTAGCCGCCGAAGACGAAGAAGCCGTCCATGGCGCCGCCATGGCTCCAGATATCGATACCGCAGGCATTGGTGCGGCGGAAGACGCCGAGGCCGACATCGCCAGGTACTGCTGGGTCCATAGTCGGGATGGTGTGCTCCATTTCGGCGAGTTCCGTTGGGCGAAGGAGCTTTCCGGCGAGTAGCGCACTGAAGAAGCGGTTCAGATCGGCGCCGGAAGACACGAGCGCGCCATCGGCCAGCCCCCAGCCCGGGTCGATATCGGTGATGTCGACCCGAGTGCCGTTGACGATCTGATATGCGCGCGGGTGTGGACCGCGGATCACGTTCTCCAGTGGGAATGCGGGCCAATAGGTGTCGCCGAGTCCCAGCGGAATCAGGATCCGGCTGGTCACCTCGGCTCCTACCTGCCGTCCCGTAACCTGCTCGATCAGTTTTCCGGCCAGCAGGTAATCGGTATTGGAGTAGCCGAACCGCGAACCCGGCGGGAACTGCGCGGGCGCATCCAGACCGAGTCGGATCAGCTGATCCGCGGTTTGGTACTGCTGTAATGCCTCGGGGGTCCGCAGGTTCAAGCGAACGAGATAATCCGGAATACCGCTGGTGTGCTGCAAAAGATGGCGGACGGTGATCAGGTTTCCGTCGCCACCGGGGCCGCGCACCACATCCGGCAGATAATTCTCGATCGGAGCGTCGAGCTGAATTCGCCCCTCCCCCGCCAATTGCAGCACCACGGTCGCCACGTAGGTCTTGGTATTGCTGGCGATCCGGACCTGTGCGTCATCCGGAAACGGATTGCCGGTCACGATATCGCCGACGCCGCTGTTGACCTGGGTGGCGTCGCCGTCGGCGGTGACGATCAGTTGCGCCCCCGGAACGGCTGCCAAACGGACCAGATCATCCAGCCGGGCCTGCAGCGCATAGAGGCGCACTGGGCCCGGTTGGGCCGAGGGCGCTGGGAGCCCCGCCAGCACCGAAATCATCAGTGCGGCAACCAAAGCTGTCGTTACCTTCAACCGCCACATCCGCCCTCCTCGGCTACGGCCCCGGCGGCCGTACCTTCACGGGTTCCATTCGGCTCGAAGCAAACTCCGGCGCGGGTGCGTCGGTGGTCGATATGTCCGGGCGGATCAGCCGCCGTAGGACACATGCGGTGTCCAGTCGTCGAGGGGGCGGACGGCGGCGGCGTGCAATGCCGCGGCGACCCGCTCCCGAGTGAACGGTGCCTGCCCGAGCACCCCGTTGATCTGCACCGCGACGGCACGGAAGCCCTCGGGGGCCAGAGTGGTGTCCAAGCTGGTGACGAGATTGCGCACTGCCGCCTTCTGCACGCCGAGTGATGCCGCCTGATTCCACGGCGTGTCCGCCGCCGCGCTACCGGTGACCAGCACGCGGGCACCGTCGGCGAAGAACGGACGCGCGGCCTGCACCGCGGGCAGCAGCGCCGCCGCGCCGATCGTGAAGTCCTCGATCAATTCCGCGACTGTCAACCGCAATGGATCCGCCTCCCGGAAGACGCTCGGGTTGAAGTGCAGCACATCGATACGCCCGTGCCGCTCGCCGACCTCGGTCACAATGCGAGTGATATCGGCCGGGTCGGCCAGATCCACGCCGACGCCTTCGGTATCGAAACCTTCGCCCAGCAACTGCTTCGCCAACGGCTCGGCTTCGGCATCGAAGCGACAGGCCAGCACCACTATGTACCCGTCGCGCGCGAAAAGGCGGCCGACGGACAATCCGATGCCGGGACCGGCACCGAGGACGAGCAATACGGGAGCAGCCATGTATACGAGACTAGATCGTCGAACTGCGCAGATCACAATGTCCGATTCTTGCCTGCCCAGAACGGAGTCGGTAACACTGGAAAGGTTGAGCAGGCCCTTTCGTGTGACCTGCGAGCAGTCACTAGACGGTAGCGGGGTATGACCCGGACGTGCGCTGAATGACTCGAGACGAAAGCTGAGGCGGCGAGAATGATCCGGGACCCAGGCCGCCGCCATGGATGACGACACCGTCGAGATTCCCAAGATCACCGAAACAGGCCGCGCCAGACACCGACGAGCGGCATCCAAACCCCGCCGCGGCCGCAAAGCAGCCGAGATCGCAATGCGCGTCCTGACATCGATGGCCGCTCTCGTAGTCCTGTCCGGGACCGGATTCGCCTGGTCGGCCAAGACCGAATTCGATAACGGCTTCACCCACACCGACGCGATCGGCAAGGACGCGCCGCATTCACTCGGCGGCGACCTGAATATCCTGCTGATCGGCCTGGATACCCGCAAGGACCTCGACGGCAAGGATTTACCGAAGGAGATCCTGGACCAGTTGCACGCCGGCGATAGCGACAACGGCGGCTACAACGCGAATTCGCTTATCCTGCTGCATATTCCTGCGGATATGCATAAGATCGTGGCCTTCTCCATCCCGCGCGACGACTATGTCGCGGTCTCCGGCATTCCGGGCTACGACCACGCCAAGATCAAGGAGGCCTACGGGCTGAAGAAGGCCGCCACCGAAACCAAGCTGGAAAACTCGGGCATGAAGGACAAGGTGGCCTTGGAGCGCGCGGGCCGCGAGGCAGGGCGGGCATCCATCGTGCAGACGGTACGCAACCTGGTCGGCGTCCCCATCGACCGGTTCGCCGAAATCTCACTCGTCGGCTTCTACGACCTCGCCGATCAGCTCGGCGGCGTCGAGGTCTGCCTCAACCACGCAGTCGACGACAGCTACTACTCCGGTGCTGTCTTCCCCGCGGGCCCGCAGCACCTCGATGCCGCCAACGCGCTCTCCTTCGTGCGCCAACGCCACGGATTGGAGAACGGCGACCTCGACCGCACCCACCGCCAGCAGGCCTTCCTCACCTCGGTCGCCAAATCGCTGAAGGACACCGGCACGCTGACCAACTTCAGCAAGCTCTCCGGGCTCATGGACATCGCGCACCGCGATATCGTGCTGTCCGACGGCTGGAACCTGCTCGACTTCGCCCGCGACCTCGGCTCGGCGGGCTCGATTTCGGTCGAATTCCGGACGCTGCCGGTATTGCGCTACGACAATATCGACGGACAGGACGTCAATATCGTCGATCCGGCGGCCATCAAGAAGGAAGTGCGCGCCGCCTTCGGCATCGAAACCACCCCGACCACTCCGACGCGCAACCCCACCAGCATCGTCGATGTCCACAATGCGAGCGGATACACCGGCCGGGCCGCGCAGCTGTCCACCGCACTCACCAAACGCGGCTATCCGGCGGGCACCGTGGCCAATGGCACCCGCGCCGACGGCACGACCTCCACGCTCACCTATGGCAGCGGGGCCGAGACCGATGCCACACGACTGGGCGATCTCCTCGGTCTCACGCCGACCGTATCGCCGAATATCGAAGCCGGCCACATCACCGTCGTCGTCGGCACGGATTTCGCCATGCCCACCGAACTGGTGCTGACCACCAGCGCAACCCTCACCACCTCCGCGAATCCCGCACCCGATGCGGGCAAGCCGGTCGCGACCACGATCGGCAGTAGCGTGCCCTGCGTCAACTGAGGCCGGTATCCACCCAGGTCAGACCCGCAGCGGCAAAGTGGGTCCGAAATGGCCGGTAAACTACGGCACGGGCCAGTACGTCGCAGGTGCACCGCAGGGAAAGCACGGCGCAACACAGGAGAGTCATGTCGAGTCGCCGCTTCCATTGGAGAGCAGCTGCGGGTTTTGCATTGGTGATGACGCTGCTCGTCGCCGGATGTTCGTCGAAATCGGAAGCTCCGACTACCAAGGCGGGACCGCCGCCGCCCGCGATCGTCATCACACCGGGCGGCGGCAATAATGTCGATCCGCTCGCGCCGGTCGAGGTGACCGCGAACGACGGCATGCTGACCTCGGTGTCGCTGACCAATGAGGCGGGCCGCTCGATCGAGGGCATCTACACCCCGGACAAGACGGTGTGGAAGCCCACCGAACCGCTCGGCTACGGGCACACCTACACGATCAGCGCCGAAAGCCTCACCATCACCGGCCGTGTCGGGCCGACCACCTCGACGTTCAGCACGCTGGCGCCGAACAACCAGACCAAGGTGTATCTGACCACCACCGGCGGCACCCCACTGGCCGACGGCGGCACCTTCGGTGTCGGCACTGTCGTTGTCGCGCACTTCGATGAGGACGTTCCGGATAAGGCCGTCGCGGAGAAGCGACTATCGGTGACAACCAATCCGCCGGTCGAGGGTTCCTGGTACTGGCTCGACAAGCGCAACGCGCACTGGCGGCCGCAGCAGTACTTCGCACCGGGTACCAAGGTGACGGTCGCGGCGAACATCTATGGCGCCGACCTCGGCGGCGGGCTCTACGGCCAGGAGGACAGCAAGACCACCTTCACCATCGGCCCCTCGCACGTCTCCATCGCTGATGACAACACCAAACAGGTGCAGGTCTTCGAGAACGGCAACCTGATCCGCACCATGCCCACCTCGATGGGGATGGGCGGCAGCGAGGTCATCGCGGGTAAGACCCTCACCTTCTGGACCCAGCCGGGCATCTACACGGTGATGGACAAGGGCAATCCGGTCATCATGGACTCCTCCACCTACGGTCTGCCGGTCAATTCCCGGCTCGGCTACAAGGAAGCCATCGGCTGGGCCACCCGCATCAGCACCGATGGCATCTATCTACACCAGCTCGATTCCACGGTCTGGGCGCAGGGCAGCCAGAACCTTTCGCACGGCTGCCTGAACCTGAGTGGCGCGAATGCCCAGTGGTTCTACAACTTCGCGATTCCGGGCGATGTGGTGGAGGTCCGCAATACCGGCGGCGCACCGTTGCAGGTCTGGCAGAACGGGGATTGGAGCGTGCCGTGGGACGAGTGGGTCCAGGGCAGCGCACTGCACTGAGCCTTTTGGCGCGCACACGCTGAGTCCTGCGGACCGCAAGGTTCGATCCCGCCTGCGCGAGTTACTCCTCGGACTTCGGAGCAGAATTCGTCCGGTCATGGGTTCATAAGGAGACGCAATGCAGTTCTTCGGCAGCTGGAACCACTCGCTCAGAAAGGTGACAGCGGCGGTCGCCGCGGTCGCGATGACGCTCGCGGCGGTCGCCGCAGTCACCGGGCAAGCGAGCGCCGACCCGGCCACTGACATCCACTATGTAGCTCTCGGCGATTCCTTCGCCGCGGGCGCGGGCGTATTTCCGCAAACCGAACTCGCCACGTGCTCACGCTCCGCGGTCAACTACCCGGCGCTGGTCGCGAAGGAACTCGGCGCCGCGACCTTCAAGGACGTCACCTGCGGCGGGGCCAGCCTGAACGACCTGACCAGCCCGCAGCGCGGCGTCGTCTCCGGTACCGCCGCACCACAGTTCGATGCGCTCACACCGGACACCACGCTGGTGACAATGACCATGGGCGGCAACGATATCGGCCTGGCGTCACAGGCCCTGCGGTGCGGCAATCTGCTGCCGGAGCCCTACGGCACGTCATGCGAGGACACCTTCACCGCGAACGGCGTCGACATCTTCGGCGAACGGATCAGGGCCCTGGCACCCGTCTACGGCAGTGCGCTCGATGAAATCCGCTCGCATGCACCCGCAGCCAGGATCGTTATCGTCGGGTACCCGACCGCCACCCGCGCAGGCGCTTGCCCGGAACAGCAGCCCGCCTGGCCGCGCGATGCCGACTACCTCCAGGGCGTGCTGGTCGACCTCAATACCCTGCTGCGCAACGTCTCCGCCGCACACGGCGCGATCTTCGTCGACACCGCCACCTCCAGCATCGGACACGATATGTGCGCTACCCCCGACCAGCAGTGGATCAACGGGCTACTGCCCTCGTTGTCGACGCCCTCCTTCGTTCCCCTGCACCCCAACACCTTTGGTGAAGAGAACATCGCACAGCAGGTTGTCGCCGCACTGCGGTGAGATCCCGCCGCCGCGGATATCCGTAGCGTGCGGGCCGATAGCGCGGTCTCCTATTATTGCTCTGATATCTATCGACGCTGGAGCTAGCGTCGATAGATAGTCGACGCGCCGAAACCCTCGCTGCCGATAGCGATTCGCTAGTCTGCGAACAATGGACGCAGTAGAAGAGCGCACCGCATGCGGCGCCCCCGGGCCGGGCCGGTCACGAGGGTCGACGCCGGGTAATCCTGGAGGCGGCCCTGGAGGTTTTCGCAGAACGCGGCTACCAGGGTGCGACCATCGCGATCATCGCGGATCGGGTCGGGTTGAGCCAGCAGGGCGTGTTGCACTACTCCCCCAATAAGCACACGCTGCTGGCGAATGTGCTCGCACTGCGCGATCAGAACGATCTCGACGTCCTGCTCGCCACCGCACAGGTGCATCGCAATATCGCGGTGGCGCGGCACCGATCACGGGCAGATATCGGCCCGATTTGCCGACTCGATATGCCGAGCGGCCGTGGGTGCCATAGTTTTCACCGAGCCGGGCGGTTGGCGCCGGGTAGCTTGCTAGGAAGCTCCGAGGAAAAATGCACGTTCCCAACGAACCGATATCGACGGTTCTCTACTACGTCTTCTTGCTCTTCTACGGCGCACAGGATGCGCTGGGCGGGACTATCGTCCTGGACTGACCGAGCCGACCTCCCCCACCGAGTAGTCCGCAGGGCCGCTCGGATACCGTGCTGCTGTGACCGAGTCGAGGTGCTCGCCCCCGTCGCTACCTTGCTGATCCGCACCGAGGAATAGCGCGACAGGCGGCGCCGACGTACGTTCGGCGTATGCAACTCGGTCAACCAAGTCGCACCGCCCTCGCCACCGCCTACGCTCGCGCCTACCACCAGATCGCGAGTGAGCCGCGCATCTTCACCGATCCGCTGGCCGTTCGAATCGCCGGCGTCACACCCGAGCAACTGGCCGAGCTGGCGATGGCGACGATTCAAGAAGACGACACCGACATGCGCCGCCGACGGCGGCTGTTCCTGGCCGCCCGTGCGCGCTTCGCCGAGGACACCGTTGCCGACGCGGTGGCCGCGGGCACCCGACAGGTGGTGATTCTCGGTGCCGGACTGGATACCTTCGCCTACCGCAACCCACATCCGGAAGTACGGGTATTCGAGGTCGACCATCCGGACACCCAAAGGTGGAAGCGGCAGCGGCTCGACGCCGCGGGCATCGTAATTCCGGCGTCACTGACCTTCGCTCCGATCGACTTCGAAAGCCAAACGCTCGCGGCAGGATTGGCCGCAGTCGGGTTCGATCGAAGTCGTCCGGCCGTATTCATCTGGCTCGGTGTCGTCATGTATCTGACTCGGGACACGATTCTGGACACCCTGCGTTTCGTCGCAGGCCAGGCGACACCAGTGCGGTTGGTGTTCGATTATCTTTATCCCGCTTCGGCTTCCACCTCCGAGGAAATGGATCAGCGCACCGCGCGAGCCGATCGGGTGGCAGCCATCGGTGAGCCCTGGCTGAGCTTCTTCACGGCCGACGAGATCGCAAATATATTGCGGAATACGGGATTCGACCAGGTAGACGATCGTGACGCACCGAACCTCATCGCCGGTTATCTCGGTACGACGCCGCGACAGGTTTCGTCGGTTCCACCACATGTGCTGTGTGCCAAGCGAACCGCGTAGCCAGCATCCAATCGGCACCGGCGCAAGCCCGCACAGCCGGGCCAGGACACGGCGCGGCCCGAGGTCCGCACCGTGGCAACTTCGGATTCACCGCACATGGTAGCTTTTCAGCCGTCCGACCCACGCCGCAGCGGACTGAACACCCGACTCCTGTCACGCATTCACCGCACCCGGAAAACTGTCAATCGCCAATCCGTTGAACGGGTCCGGGTGATGCGCGCGGCGATGGCGAAGTGTTGGCGGCCACGGTCATAGCTGGCGAAGACTTCCGCGGTCGAAACGTCGACCATCCTGAGGCTCGCACGGTAGAGCATGGCAACGCCGAGGTTGCGGCCTGGTGCGAGGTCGGCTCGGACTATGGTCCGCACTGCGGCGACTACCGCGGGTGTGGCCATGGTGGTGAGTTGAGCGACGGGGCGGCGGTGGTCGAGTATCTCGAGTGCCAGCCGTAGCGCGCGTTCGACGAATTGCTGTGCCGTCGAATCCGATTCGACGACCGGCGGCGGCTCGGCATGTCCAGCACTGAGCGCTCGCCGCACACCGAGCGGGCCAGATCGTCCGGTCTGATCATTCCGCGGTAACGGCGTGCGGCACGGCGACGCACGGGGCGGATCCTCGAATTCCGCACGGCTGCCCGCCGGGCGGTACGGCAACAACGGCGGCTCGGTCCTCGGCGCATACGAAAGCCCCGACGGATGTCTTTCCATGCAGCACCCCCAAATGAGTTCCAACTACTACCCCCGAACTCCGACCGCGACAGCATTACACGAATATCACCGCGGGTAAACACCCAAGCGACCGCTCTGGTGCCAACCGCGCCGCCGCGCGATCAAGGTCGGGCCGACGCCTGCACAGATTCCACCTGAGCTTGGTCAGCGGCTGGCGATGCGGGCCAGCGTTTGCAGGGGGTCGGTGAGGACGTCGGCGAAGGCGAGTTCGGCGGCGCCGACGAGAGGGGCGTCGTCGGCGAGTGCGGAAGTGCGCAAGCGAACCCGTTCGCGCACCGCGAGCAGTCCGTTCACCGCGAGCCTGCTGCGGACCTGCGCGGCGGAGGCCAGGTAGACCTCGCGGAGCACACCACCGAACACGACCATCGTCGGGTTGAAGATATTCACCAGGTTCGCGACACCGTATCCGAGCCAATCCCCTACCTGGTGCAACGCATCTCGGGCAGTGGCGTCACCGCGGGCTGCGGCATCGATGATCGCCTCCACCGCCGCCCGCCCGGTCAGATCTGTCCGTCCGGCCGCCGCGATCAGCGCGAGTTCACCCGCCTCGGCCTCCAGGCAGCCATATGACCCACAGGTGCAGGCCCGCCCACCCGGATTGACGATCATGTGCCCGACCTCACCGCCATAGCCGCCCTCACCACCGAGCAGCTTGCCGCCCATGATGATTCCGCCGCCGATCCCGACCTCACCGTGCAGATAGATCATGTCCGCGACACCGATGCCGACACCGCGCTCCCGTTCGGCGAGCGCACCGAGGTTGGCATTATTACCGACCGCGACGGGCAAGCCGAGACGCTCCGAAAGCCGGGTCCCGACCGGCACATCGACCCACCCGATATTCGGCCCGTACCGAACGACACCGTCCTGTTCGCGCACCATCCCGCAGAACGCGACTCCGACACCCACACATACGGTCACGGGTCCCGACTCGCGGATCATGTCCTCGGCGAGGGTAGTCAACGCACCGATCACATCATTCGGATCGAATGTGCCACTGGGACGTCGCGTTTCCCGCTGATCGAGAATCACTCCGCCCAAGCCGACCCGTGCCACCGCGAGCCGGTCCGCCCCGACGTCGAGCGCCAACCCGTACACCCGCTCCGATTCGGGCCGCACCACCAGTGACGGTCGCCCTGCCTTCCCCGTCTGACCCGGCAGCTGCTCGCTGACCAGACCCGCCGCGGCGAGATCGGCGGTCAGCGCCAGAATGGTGCTGCGATTGAGCCCCATCCGCTCGGCGAGTTCCGCCCGTGACATGGGTCCGCTGGAGTGGACATGGCGCAGCAGCACGGCGAGGTTCTGCCGCCGGATCTCGTCCGGGGAAGGTGCAGCTCTCATTCGGGCGAACCTCCTCCCGGTCGTCAGCGACACCTTGCGGGTCGCTCGAATAGTCAGCCGGTCAACTTCCTGGCAACGCACGCTTGCGCGACAGCGCGTCCACTCCCGCCGCCAACAGCAGCACGAATCCTGTCACAACGAATTTGGTGCCCGCGCTGTAGCCCATCAGGCCCATTCCGTTATTGATCACCGCTACCACCGCCGCGCCGAGTATGGCGTCGAGCATCCGACCGCGCCCGCCGAACAGACTCGTACCGCCGATGACGGCCGCTCCGACAGCGGTCAGCAACACATCACTGCCGCCGGTATTCGGATCGACGGAATTGGCTCGCGATGCCGCGATCAGCCCACCCACCGCGGCCATTGTCGAACACAGTACGAAGGCACTGATTCTGATTCGATCGACCGGAATGCCCGCGCGCCGAGCCGCTTCGGCACTACCGCCGACCGCGTAGATATGTCTGCCGAACGAGGTGCGGTTGAGCACGAATGTCCAGAGCAGCAGCAGCACGACGATCAGTGGCACCACGATCGGCATGCCCGCGAGCGAGTTGATCGCCGGATTGCGGCTGCGTTCGTCATTGAGGATCAGTACCGCCGCGCCCGCCACCACGGCGAGCGCCGCGATCCGCAATGCGATCACCGGCGCGGTTTCACCGGTGAGCCCGAGTTTGGTGCGTGCCCGCAGTTTTCGGTATTGGATCACCGCGAATCCCACCAGCAGCACCACGTACATGATCCAGCCGAGCCACGGCGGCACATTCTTATTGGCAATCGCGACAATCATCTCGTCGTGGATCGAGATATTGCGGCCGTTGTCCATGATCTTCAGCGCGATGCCCTGCAAGGCCAGGAACGCCGCCAATGTCACTACGAACGAGGGGATTCCGATTTTCACCACGATAGTGCCGATGGTCAGTCCGATCGCGACACCGGTGAGCAGCGAGACGAGAACCGCCACGTACCAAGGCCATCCCTTATCGGTGAGCAATACCGCGAGCACCGCCGCACACACACCGCTGGCGAATCCGGCCGACAGATCGATCTCGCCGAGCAGCAGCACAAAGATCAGTCCCATGGCGATCACCGCGATGGCCGCGCCCTGGGTCAACAGATTCGCGAAATTGCCCTGCGTCATGAAAACCGGCCGCGCGACCCAGAACACCACCGACAGCACCGCCAGCGCGATAATCGACGGCAGCGCACCCATATTCCCGCTACGCACCCGCCCGACATAGGTGTTGACCAGCTCGGTGACTGGCGAGGACGTGGCCTCGAACTTATCCGTAACCCCGGCGCTCATACACTTGCTCCATTTCCGAGGCCGAGACTTCCGCTGCGACCGGCGGTGATCAGTTCGACGACCTGCGCGTGCGTCACGTCGGCGGTACGCACCTGGGCGGCCATCCGGCCGAGATACAGCGCGGCGATTCGATCCGAGACCGCGAAGACGTCGTTCATATTGTGCGAGATCAGCACCACCGCAAGGCCTTTGTCGGCAAGTCGGCGAACCAACTCGAGCACCTGCTGAGTTTGCGCGACACCCAGCGCGGCCGTCGGCTCATCCAGAATCACCACTTTGCTGTTCCACAGCACGGCCTTCGCGATCGCGACCGTCTGGCGCTGACCGCCCGACAAACTCGCCACCGGCTGTCGCACCGATTTCACCGTCCGAACCGATAGGCCCGCCAAAGTCTTTCCGGCCAATTCCTCCATCCCGTACTCGTCGAGGACCAGCCCGTGTTTCTTTTCCCGGCCGAGGAACATGTTCTGCACGATGTCGAGGTTGTCGCAGAGTGCGAGATCCTGGTACACGATCTCGATACCGAGATCGGCGGCATCGCGCGGATTATGTACGCGCACCGGTTTGCCCTCGAACAGGAATTCCCCCGAATCGATCGGATGGGTGCCGCCGATGCATTTGACCAGGGTGGATTTGCCCGCGCCGTTATCGCCGACCAGCGCCGTCACCTCACCCGAGTACGCGGAGAAAGCGACCTCGTGCAAGACCTGGACGGGACCGAAACTCTTTTCTATCCCTCGTAATTCGATGACCGGCGTATCCGGCATGGGTGTAGCTCCTCAGGTTGCGGCGCCCCTTCCGCGATCCCCTCATCGAATCGCGGAAGAGGCGGGTAACACGATCAGCGGACCCCGTTATCCGCACAGAGCTTGGCGAATTCGCCGGTGCACAGCTCGGCTTTGGTGACATAGCCGTCCGCGACGACGTCGTTCACGTTGTCCTTGAAAATCGCCTTCGGTTCCAGCAGCACCGCGGGCACTTTCGCATTCGCCTCGGGATCGTCGACGGTACTGTTCGCCTCGCCCTTCTCACCCCGTGCCAGCGCGATCGCCAACTTCGCACCCGCATCGGCCTCCGACTTGATGGTCTTGTACACAGTCATGCACTGATCACCGGCGAGCACGTTCTGGAGCCCTTGCACCGTGGCATCCTGGCCGGTCACCGGGATCTGGCCGTTCAGCTTCTGCTTCTTCAGCACCGCGATCGCGGCATTGCCGAGCCCATCATTTGCGGCGACCACGCCACCGAGATTCGGTGTGCCGGTGAGCATTTGTTCGAAGATGGTGCCCGCCTTCGTGTTATCCCACTCCGGCACCGCCTGATCCGGCCCCTTCACATACTCACCGGAATCGAACTTCGGCTTCAACACACTGTCGTAACCGTTCTTGAACAGCGTCGCGTTGTTATCGGTGGGTCCGCCATTGAGGTAGGCGACGATCGGATTGACCGCCTTCTTATCGGTGAGGCACTTGGCCAGCCCGTCGCCCATCAGTTGGCCGACCTTCACATTGTCGAACGACACGTAGAATGGCGCCCCGCCGCCGAGAGTCAGTCTGTCGTAATCTATTACGGTCACACCCTGCGACTTCGCCTTCTGGATCACGGCCTTGCCGGTACCACTGTCGAGATTTGTGATCATCAGCACCGAGGCACCATTGGTGATCATCTGATCCGCGATGGTCTGGAAGGCGTTCTTATCCCCCTGCGCGTTCTGGATATCCGCCTTGATCCCCGCCGCGTCGAATGCTGCCTGCAGATACTTCCGATCCGCCGTCTCCCACCGCGCGGATGTCTTGCTGTCCGGCAGGATCACACCGATCTTGGCACCCCCACCACCGGAGTCCTTGTTGTCGTCCCCGCAGGCAGTGAGCGAGGTGAGAAGCGCAACCGATACGGCCGCAATGCCGAGGATCCCCTTACGCATGAGGGCGAGCCTTTCGTCGAACCACCGCCCAACCAAGCCGGGCAGCGAATGTTGTTTGATGCAACATATTCCACTGCAACCCGAAGCACAGTCGTTTCGCAAAGATATTTGTTGTCCGCCATAACAATCCGGCCACAGCACCTCAACGCGGATCCAGGAGCTGCGCAGACAACTGATCACGACTTCGAGGTTGACCAATCCCTAAGCGGTCCGCGCCCCGGTGTTGCGCCACATGAACCCGATTCGAACAGCGCGTCGAGCAGAACCGACGTCGACCATTGCGGGACGTATCAACGAAGACCGAACCGCACCCCTGGCGAGCGCCGTCCGATGCGGCCGGGATCCTCATGCGGGTGAGCTCCGCGCTATGCCGGGGTTCGTGCGGACGCGGCTCGACCTCATCCGCACCGAGATATCGCGAACATCGTGACCTCCCGTTGGCGACTACGACATTCGGCGCCGGCGGCGGCGCACTGTGCGACCGCGACCTTCCCGCGTCGCGCGCGCCGCCATCACCATCGGACCGACCCGTTCAGGCCCGCACCGCCGGATACCGCGCGTTGTTGAACACCGAGAGGTGCAGTCCGCATAGCGGTCGGGGCCGGTCGGTCCGAATAGTCACGAAGTCGCGACTGCTGGTCGAGTCTTCCAGCGCCAATCCACATTCATACATGCGCATGAGTGCAACATCCGCTACGCTATCGGACGGCAGCATTGTCAAACGGAAAGGGGCGTTCGACTATGGGCGAGCAGTGCGTGTCGCCGAAGCGGTCCGCGGCGGTGGTCGGCGAGGCCGAGGACATAGCTCATGACCACTCGCATGGCCACGCACACTCCGACCATTCGAACAAACACGGCCACAGCCACGACCACGGGGTGTCGGCGGATTCGAATCCGCGCTGGCTGGCTATCGCGCTCGGTTTGATCGTCACATTCATGCTGGTCGAGGTGGTCGTCGGTCTGCTGGCGAATTCGCTCGCGCTGATCTCCGATGCCGCGCATATGCTCACCGATGCGGCCTCGATCGTGCTCGCGATGATCGCGATCCGGTTGGCTCGACGGCCGGCGCAGGGGCGATACACCTACGGGTTCAAGCGGGTCGAGATCCTTTCGGCGCAGGCCAACGGGATTACTCTGCTATTGCTCGCGGCGTGGTTCGTCTACGAGGGCATCAATCGGCTGATCAATCCGCCGGATGTCGAAGGGCCGCTGGTGTTGATCACGGCGTTGGTCGGGATCGCTGTCAATATCGCCGCCGCGTGGAGCATCAGCCGCGCCAACCGGACCAGCCTGAATGTCGAGGGCGCGTTCCAGCACATCCTCAACGACCTCTACGCTTTCATCGGGACCGCCATCGCGGGCGCAGTGGTGTGGTTGACCGGGTTCGCCCGCGCCGATGCGATCGCGGCGCTGGTCGTCGCGGCATTGATGATCAAGGCGGGCTGGTCCCTGGTTCGCGAATCCGGGCGGATCTTCCTGGAGGCCGCACCCGCCCATCTGAATCCCGATGCCATCGGCGCGCGCATCGTCGCGATCAGGCAGGTCACCGAGGTCCACGACCTGCACGTCTGGCAGATCACCTCCGGACAGCCGTCGCTGTCGGCGCACATCCTCGTCGACGACGCCGCCGACTGCCATGCGATTCGCTCGACGATCGAGGGGGTGCTGCACGACGAATTCGCATTGGAACATACGACTTTGCAGGTCGACCACTCGTCGGATCAGCAGTTGTCCGCCGACGACGCGCACTGCACGGAGGCGCATGGGCCGGTGCACCGGTCCTGACCGCCCACCGCTGTTTGACCTTCGAGTCACCTGAGACTCCATGATGAGCGGGTGGCGGGCGGCGGTTTGATCACGATCGGCGGATTGGCGCGGGCCTGTGGGCTCGCAGCCAGCGCATTGCGGTTTTACGACGATTGCGGGTTGTTGGTCCCGGTCCGGGTGGATGCGGTGACCGGATACCGGTACTACAGCGAGGCGCAGGTCGACCGCGGGGTGATGATTCGGCGGCTGCGCAGCATCGGGAAGTGCCATTGGGGGTTGTTTCGGAGATTTTGAACGGGGACGGGGCGCGGGCGCGGCGCTTGCTCGACGAGCATGTGGCGGAACTGGCGCAGCGGGCTCGGGAGGCGGCTGCTGTCGCACGGGTGATCAAGGCGGAGATCGGGACGCGGGTAGCTGGTGAAATGCCCGCAGATCTGTGGATCGCGCGTAACTGTATTCGCCGAGAATACATTGATGGCGCGGACGACGGGTCGTCCGCGAAAGCCGTTCCTAGCCTTCGCGCCCCGGCGGCTGCGTCTCGTCGGGGGCGGCGAGGGAGATCTGAGCGAGGCGGTTCGGGTCGGCGATAATGTCGATGGTGGTTATGCGCTGGTCGGTGATGGTGAAGGCGAGCAGACATTCCAGATTTCCGTTGGGTGCGACGACCAGTCCCATGTGGCCATCAATGAGGGCGGGACAGGTGTAGCGGGCCCTGGTGGAGAACATCAAGGCGCTGGAGGTAACCGGGCGGGCACCGCGCATACGGATCGGGCGTCCGCTCGGGGCGGCGACGGCATCCGCGTGCAGTTCGACGTCCGGATCGAGTACGGCTATCAGCGCGTCGAAGTCACCGGCGCGGGCGGCCCGCAGGAATGCCTCGACGACCATGGATTCATCGGCGCTGCGACTGGTCGTGGATGCGCCACGGACGCGGCGGCGGGCGCGGGCGGCAAGTTGCGCGGCCGCGGCGGGGGTGCGGCCGAGGATGGACGCGAGTTCGGCATAAGGCAGATCGAACAGGTCGTGTAGGACGAAAGTCAGCCGCTCGGCGGGGGTCAGGGTGTCGAGCACGACCAGCAGTGCGAGCCCGACCGAATCGGCCATGACAGCCTCCTGTTCGGGATCCATGGTGTCCGCGGCGACCGCGGGCAAATCGGCCGGTAGCGCGCCGACCGGATCCTCGCGGCGGGCTTTGCGGGCGCGCAGCATATCCAGGCAGATGTGGGCGACAACGGCGGTCAGCCAATTGCGCAGGTTACGCACGCCTGCGGTGTCGGCACGGTCGAGCCGCAGCCATGCCTGCTGGACGGCATCGTCGGCATCACTCGCCGACCCGAGCATGCGATAGGCCACAGCGCTGAGGTGGGCACGGTGGTCTTCGAAGTGCTGCGCGAGCCACTGGCTCTCCTCGGTCATCGGCGATCTCCTTCCCATCCGATCCACCCGTCATGGCGACAGGTCCTGCTCCGTCATATCTATGACGACCGAAACCGCGGCGACATGACACGCCCGCGGATCCACCCAGGACAGAAGGGCGACCCGATGCACAAGACATCCGACCCGCGCCTGACATCCATCCCGCCGACGCCGGATCGGCACCGCTGGCTCGCACTGGTGGTATTGCTGGTGGCCGGGTTCATGGACCTACTCGATGTGACGATCGTGAATGTCGCGCTGCCGACGATCCAAAGCGACCTGAACGCACCCTACGCTGATCTGGAGTGGGTGGTATCGGGTTATCTGCTCGGATTCGCGGCCATGCTGATCACCGGCGGCCGACTCGGCGACCTGCTCGGTCGCAAAACCATCCTGCTCGTCGGCCTCACCCTGTTCACGCTCGCATCGCTGGCATGTGGAATCGCCCCCGGCCCGGCGTGGCTGATCGCCGCACGAATAGTCCAGGGCGCGACGGCTGGGCTGATGATCCCGCAGATCCTGGCGATCATGCACGTATCGTTCCCTACCGACGAGCGCGGAAAGGTGCTCGGCATCTGGGGCGGTGTGCTCGGGTCCGCTTCGGTCGCCGGATTGATCGTGGGCGGAATCCTGGTGCAGGCCAACCTTTTCGGTTGGGCATGGCGGCCGATCTTCCTCGTCAATGTGCCCGTCGGGATGCTGGCCATTCCCGCGGCCATGGTGCTGGTGCGGCAGTCCCGCTCGGCCACGGCGGATCGATTGGATCCGATCGGCACCATCCTCGCGATCGGCGCGGTACTACTGCTGGCCTATCCGCTGACCGAGGGACGCACCCTCGGCTGGCCGGTGTGGACATTCGCGCTGATGGCTGCCGCCGGGCTGGTCCTCGCGGTATTCGTCGCCTACGAGCGGCACCGGAGCACGACGGTCGGATCGCCGCTTGTGGTGCTGGATCTGTTCCGGAAGCGCTCATTCAGTGCCGGCATGGCTGTGTGGCTGTTGTTCTGGATCGCCCTCGGCGGCTTTTTCCT
Organism: Nocardia citri; assembly: GCF_054065835.1. Taxonomy (NCBI): domain Bacteria; kingdom Bacillati; phylum Actinomycetota; class Actinomycetes; order Mycobacteriales; family Nocardiaceae; genus Nocardia; species Nocardia citri. The sequence continues at coordinate 54,209 of NZ_JBSUQM010000005.1, read as the reverse complement.
GGTCTGGACCCTGTATCTGCAAGCGGGGCTCGGCTGGACCCCGCTGCGAGCCGGGCTGAGCGCATCACCATTCGCGATCGCCGCTGCCGCGGGGGCGGGAACGAGTGTGGAGGTGTTCGTGCCTCGCTTCGGACGGCTGGTGCTATTCGCGGGCGCGATGATCAGCGCCGCCGGATTCGGTCTGTACCTCTATCTGGCCGCGCACTATGGCCCGGACATCACTTCCGCGCAGATGTTCGCACCGCTCGCGATCAGCGGATTCGGCTTCGGACTATTCGCCGCCCCCACCGTCGACGTGATCCTGTCTGATGTTCCCGCCCACGACGCCGGGTCCGCATCCGGACAATTGTCGACCATCCAACAGGTCGGCATGGCACTCGGTGTCGCGCTGGCCGGGGTGTTCTTCTTCGCCCAACTCGAGAACACCTCCACCAACGGCACCACCGCAGCCATCCCCGCCCTCCACCAGCAACTCACCAACCTGGACATACCGGCCACCGCCCAGGACCAGATACTCACCCAGTTCCGTGCCTGCGTCCACGATCGCTCCGCAGCAACCGATCCCACCGCCGTACCGTCCAGCTGCCAGCCCGCACCTGGACAACCGTTCTCCGAACCATTGCGGCAAGCGCTCACAAAGGCGGGACTAGAAGCCAACGCGCACAACATGTCTCACACCTTCGCCCAAACCCTGTGGTGGGCCGTCGGCATGCTGGTCGCCATCGCCGCGGGAGTGCTCGCACTCCCGCGCAGGTTCACCTCAGAATCCGAAACACATTGGCCGAGTGTGGATTCGCTCGCATCGGATGCAGTGCAGTGAGGCGGCGCGAATGCGTGGACAATTGATTCGACGATGCGGTGCGGCGATATGAACCCGGTGAAAGTGGGGTGCGTGTCTGGGCCTGGCTGTTTCTGCTGCCGGGCCACTCCTCGGCGTTGTCAGATTGATTCGGGCGGTGAGGTTTTGAGTTTCCGCAGGTCATCACGTTCGCGTTCCGCCCGGCCACGCCCACCGTAGGGCTCTTATCGACCACCGACCTGCCACAGCAATCGTTCGATGATCATGCGTCCGTCATCTCTCCTTGTGGCGGAACAGGATCCGGTATTCCTGTGGGGAGGTACCGAGGTGCCGATGGAATACGGCACGTAAGGAAGCGGGAGCGCCGAGACCGGACAGGCGTCCGACCTGCTCGATGGGCACTGTGGTCGCCTCCAGCAGTTCGCGTGCCCGGTCGATGCGTGCGTCGGTCAGCCAGGCCATGGGCGGAGTGCCGGTCTCCTCGCGGAAGCGGCGGATCAATGTCCGCCGTGACATATGAGCACGTTCGGCCAGGCCGTCGACGGTCAAGGGCTCAGCAAGATTCTCGAGCATCCATTCCCGCAGGGGTGCAAGCTCATCTCCACTCGCCTCGGGGCGGAATTGGTCGACGAACTGTGCCTGGCCTCCCCGTCGCCGTGGCGGCGCGACGAGACAACGTGCGTGCATATTCGCCGCCGCGGCGCCCAGGTCGGTGCGGATCAGGTGAAGACATAAATCGATCCCAGCGGTTACGCCAGCGGAGGTGAGAATATCGCCGTCATCGACGTAGAGCTGATTCGGAAGAACATCGACGGCTGGATAGCGCTGACGCAATTGCTCGGCGCACCGCCAATGAGTGGTCGCGCGGCGCCCGTCGAGCAACCCAGCCGCGGCAAGGGCGAAAGCCGCGGTGCAAATGGAGACGAGTCGAGCCCCCCGAGCGTGAGCCACTCGTAGCGCCGTCAGAAGCTCCGCTGACGGGGTCGCGTCGATGTCGTCGTAACCCGGAATGATCACAGTGCCGGCGTCGTCCAGCACGTCGAGGCCGCCCGCGACGCTGATCGCGAAACCACACCCGTGCACCAGACCAGTGTCGGTGTCACCGCACACGGTCAGCTGATAGTGAGGTTCCATTGCGAAGATCTGCGTCGCGGTACCGAACTCGAGCGGGAGCACACCAGGCACTACGACCACTGCAACGCGGTGTCTACTTGTCATATTGGCACGATTTTAGCGCTGTACGGCGTCTGTGCCGCTTTTGCCAAGGCCAGCCCCTTCATAGAGTCGATGCCAGCCCGCTCTGTGACCGTCGCACCTCCCGTCCGCGCTCGCCTTCCACCTGACGCGCGAGCGGGACGTGGATTGGAATCACCTTCATGGCGTGTGACGCAGCTACTGGCCCGCGAGGAGAGTGGGCGAGAATCCCTCGCGTCACTCAGTGCCAGGCCCTTCGCTGAGGATATGGCGGTGTTGAGAACGAGATCGCCGTTGTCGACGACGAACCAAAACCGGGGCAACGAGAGGACGTCCGTCTTGGGCGGAGAAGCCCAGAGTGCCGGTTCTTGTCCCTGCGGACAAACACTCAGCCTGCATCGGAGAGCTCTGCGTGACTCATGCCTGTGCACCTGTGGTTCAGTAGCCGACGGTGAAGCGCTGCCGGCGGTGGCTGGGCCGCTCGATCTCGTCGAGGACGGCGACCGCGTAGTCCTCCACAGTGATGGTGCTGTTGCCATCGGCGCCGGTGATGAGGTTGTCGAGGGCGGTGCGGTAACTGCCGGTACGGGTGCCGGGCTCGATCACTGCCGCAGGGCTGATGTTGGTCCAATCGAGGTCGGTGACGGTCCTGTAGTAGTCGAGGGCATCGCCGTGGGCGTGCATGATCTGAAGCAAGAACTCGGGCAGACCTGGGGCATCCCACACCTGCTGACCATCACCGGTGCGCAGAGAGCCGGCGCCGCCGACGGTGAGTAGGCGGGGCGCCTGCCGGCCGAGAGCCCGCAGTCCTTCGGTGAGGGCGACTGCGGCAGGCTTGATGGTGGCGATGTGGCCAGGACCGTCACCACCGCCAACAGCGCTGACGACGACGTCGTGGCCCTTAGCGGCGGCGGCGACCGACTCGGCATCGAGCACATCACCGGTGGTGACGGTCAGGTTGGCGTGGCGTTCGGTGACTTTGGCGGAGTCGCGGACGACGGCGGTGACGGTATGGCTACGGCCGATGGCCTCGCGGACGATAGCTGAGCCGATGGTGCCGTTGGCTCCGAAGACAGCGATGTTCGTCATGGCAGTGCTTTCCTTCGTGGTCTGTCGTGTTTCGGTGAACGGTTAGTCGGAGGTAGGGGCCAGGTGCCGGTCGAGGGCCTCAGTGAGCTGGTGGGCACTGGACAGCGGTCCGCCGAGACGGTGGGTGCCGGTGGGGGTGTGCAGGAGCAGAGTCGGGTAGGCGTCTACACCGAGCTGGCGCAATTCCCGGAAGCCGCCTTCAGCTTCGGTGCGGGTTACCGGGTCGAGGACCGCGTCGACGACGGCGTCTGCATCGAGGCCGTGCGCGGAGGCGATGGACCTGTATACGTCGAGGTCGGAGAGGCTGCAGCCGTCGACACACCAGGCGCGCTGAAGGGCGCTTGTCAGTTCCAGGATGCGTCCAGGAGCCTGGCGGCTCAGCGCGACAAGGCCGATGGCGGCGTCGGTGGAGTCCAACACCAAGGTCCCCTCGGCCAGGGCGTGCTGATAGCCGTCACCGAAGGTGACCCCGGTGGCTTCGGCGATGCGCTGGGTGGCGGACGGGATGTGCGGGTACGCCGCCACGGGCAGGGCGCGCGGGCCGGAGAACAGGCCCCCGGAGACCACCCGCAAATCGATACGGTCCGCGTTGCCCTCAGCGAACTGCCGCAGCGTTGGGCCGAAGCCGTAGCACCAGCCGCAGTAGGCGTCGAACGCGTACGTCAGTCGGATACGGTCTGTCATTCTGAGCCTCCCGGTATTTGGTAGAAGTCAGTCATCACTATCGGCCGGGAGCTGCGACGGTCTTATCGCCGAACATGCTCTCGACTGACTTCGAACTTAGAATCCGGGAAAAGTTCTGCCCAGGTACAGTGAGGACTCATCGTGGTGAAAAACGGACACGAAGTGATCCTCGAGATCCCGTACGCTCCACCGGCGGCCGACGCTGCCGGCATCGAAGTGATGCCGATCGCCGAACTGCGTCGCCGCATGCGTCGCCGCGGGGCGGAAGGAGTCCGGGACGCCGAGGGAGCAGGCCGCGCACAGCGCCCGGACTTCCACCTACTCCTCACCGTGGAAAAGGGGCTGCTATGGCACATGATCGACTTCGCCGACTACGCCGTCACCGACAGCACCTGGCTATGGGTCCGCCCCAGTCAGGTACAGCGTTTCGGCGACCTCAGCGCGGCGACTGGCACCCTAGTACTGTTCCGGCCCGACTTTCTCGATCCCGCCACCACCACCGACGTCCGCCTTGACGACCCCTTCGGACCGACCCTGTGGCAGATCACCGGAGAGGACGCCCCCGCCCTACACCGGGCCCTCGACCACCTCACCCACGAATACGGCACCAGGCACATACCGCCCCCCACCCGCTCGGCCATCCTCCAGCGACTGCTGGCAGTCCTCCTGCTGCGCCTCACCCAGGCGATCACACCCGCGGGAACCCCCCTGCCCGCCGAGCACGCGGAAACCTTCCAGCGCTTCCGCACCGCCGTCGAAATCGACTTTGCATGGGCCCATGACGTCAGACACTACGCACGCATCCTCGGATACTCGCCGCGCACCTTGACCCGAGCTGCGCTCGCCGCCGCCGGCGTCGGCGCCAAGGAGTTCATCGACCGTCGCGTCGTGCTGGAGGCCAAACGCCTCCTCGCCCACAGCGAAGAACCCGTCGCCGGCATCGGGTCCCGCCTCGGCTTTCTCGACACCAGCAACTTCACCAAGTACTTCACCCAGCGCACCGGCACCACGCCAGCAACCTTCCGTGACCGGTACCGCATCGCACGCTGAAGCCACCAGAGGTAATCCTGCCTGCATGTGGGCAGAAGCGGTGCCGAACCGCGAGACATCGTCCACCGAGGACGAGGCGAGGTGCGCTCCATGGGCGCGATCACGCACTCGTCAGTAAGAATCGCCGGCACGGGCGGGCTGGACGAGGGCGACTACCTAGTTTGATCAACTCGGGGAAGTAATGACCCGAACCGAGCGATGCATGGCACTCGGGCCTCTTCTCGTTCTTTCTCCCTGGCCATACGTTCAGGGCCGTGAACGACATACTTGCCTTGCCTACTGGGCCGCTGGTCGACGCGAGCCTTACCCTCGTACAGAAGACGGAGAGCACGCCGATCGCCGACCACAGCATCCGCAGCTTCCTGTTCGCCCGTCTGTTGGCCACACAAGAAGGCTGCCTGAACGACGCGGCGTACGACGAGAACCTGCTCTTCGCCGCCTGTGTGATGCACGATCTGGGATTGGGCACACTCGCCGCCGGCCAGGCCCGGTTCGAAGTAGAAGGCGCCGATCTGGCAGCGTCCGTACTGACCGAACACGGCATCGCCGCGGCGGACGTGGACCGGGTGTGGGAAGCGATTGCCCTGCACTCCTCCCTGGGCATTGCCAGCCGTCGCGGACTGCTGACCTACCTGACCCACAAAGGTATCTTCACCGACGCCGGCCACTTCCCCGACCTCGACGCCGCGATGCTCCAGCCGATCTACGCCACATATCCCCGGCCTGCCGAAGACCGCTTTATCCAGAACGCGATCATCGAACATGCCACCGGCTCCCCGGCCGCAGCACCGCCATACTCGATCGCCGCCGAGTTGCTGCGCCAGCGACAGGCCGGAGAGTCACTGCCATAGAACTGACCGAAAGTCGTTGTGGAGTCTTGCCAGCAACGGCGTACGCCACCCACCGAGAGCTGTTGCGAGAGAATGCTGGCAGGAGGTCCGCTCTCACCCTCAGAGCGCAGGGCTGGATTGAACTTGTCGTCGCAACACCTTGATTTCGGAGGTGCGTGTTGGCCGGGAGGCGGCAGCTGGCAGCTCATGAGTTTCGGGGGCAGATGTCCTCGCCGTTCGGGTTCCGCTGCTTCCGACATGCTGGCGGCGTGAATCCTCGTTTGCCCCAGACTGTTTCGGGGCCGATATCTCTCGGTCGTCCGACGAGGGGACATCACGTTGTTGCGTGCGCACGATGAGGGGTCCGCGAGATTGTTCGCCGGCTCGGTCGTACTCCGTCGACGATGTCACGGGAGCTGCGCCGGAACAGAATTCAGCAAGCAAAAGCTGCCCCAGCCGGACGAAATATCGCTCCAGGCAGCGCGTTCTGCGGAATCTTGCCGGTGCCCGTGATCGCGTCCGTGCCGGTCACCCACCCCTGCCAAACCACGGGTGATCAACCGCCGACGCCGCGACGCATCGACTGTCGAGATGGGGAAGTACTGTCGCAGAAGGCCGTTGGTGTTCTCGTTGGTGCCGCGCTGCCAGGGACTACGGTGGTTGGCGAAGAACACGGGCAGATCGATGCGCGCACGCAGTTCGGCGTGCTGGGCCATTTCTGCACCCTGATCCCAGGTCAGGGATCGGCGCAGCGAGGGCGGCAGCGCGGTGAACGCCGTGGTGATGGCCTTGTTCACCGCGTCGGCACCGTTCTTAATTCGTGGTTTGTTGCCGTGTCCGCGCATGCGGGGAAGGTGCAGCAGCAGTGTGAATCGGGTGGTGCGTTCGACGGGAGTTCCGATCGCTGAGCTCCCGGTGCGTGGACAATTGATTCGACGATGCGGTGCGGCGATATGAACCCGGTGAAAGTGGGGTGCGTGTCTGTCACCCCAGATACGGCGTCGAGCGTTGTTCGACGTGGTGCCGCAACCGGAGCCGAACCGTCTGGTGCACAGGCAGTGTCTCGAGTTCGTCGAGCCGAAGGAATCTCACTTCCGATGACTCGGAACTCACCTCGATACGGCCACCGATCACCGTGCCATAGAACGTGATGTTGAATTCTTGGCGAATCTCGCCGTCCGCGTATTCGATCACGTGCTCAGGGTCGGTATAGATACCGAGTATCCCGGTGATCTCGATATCCAGTCCGGATTCCTCTTTGGTTTCACGGATCACACACTGTTCGAGCGTTTCTCCGATCTCCATAATTCCTCCGGGGAACGACCAGTTCCCGGAGTCGCTTCGGCGTTGCATGAGGACGGCCCCCTGGCCGTCAACGACCAGTGCCGAACCGCCGGGAACCAAGCTGTTCGGGCGGGGTGCGTTCGGATCTCGGTAGTAGTCACGCCGGGAGCCCATCGGAATTCACCTCCTGCAGGTACGGGGTTACAGTTCCCCAGATCTGTTCGAATTGGTCTTCGAACGATGCGAACAGCCCGTAAGGGGAGAGCTTTCGGAGGTAGAGCGCAGGGTGCTGATAGCCCCTCGCTCGAACCAGGTACGGGGTCACCAACATCAGGTCATCGAACCTGAACACCGAGTTGTACAGGTGCGTTGTGTGTAGCCCGATTGGGCACCCGGGAGTCTCGGCAAGGGGGCCGATCATGCTCAGCGCGTTTCGTATCCGTCCGGGCAATGTCGATTGCATCTGTTCGAGCGCGTCACGCTCGGCTACATGTGCGGACTCCGGATCCGCGAAGGCCAGGCGGACGCTCGCGCCGTTGCGGCATTTGTCCGCGATCAGATCTGCGGCGTCGGGCAGCAGCTCGAGGACGAACGGGTAGGCGTACCCGATGATGTCTATTCGCTGAGTAGCGCTCAGCAGCAACGATGTCCAAACCTCGTTTGGCACGTCGGCCCGGTGCGCGTAGGCACCGATGACTTCGGCTGTCGCAGGAGCTCCCGCGCTGATGTCCGGACGTGTAGCAGGCCAAAGACTCGACTCCGATTCACCGAGCGCACTAGCCACGGCGGCGCGAGTTCGTTTGTGCGGCACCCGACCCGCTAGCCATCGGTTCACGGTCTTCACATCTACCTCGACCGTCTTCGCGAGTGCGGCGGAGTCGATCTGTGCTCGCAACATCGCCGATTGGAGGCGGTGACTCATACCGAAACGATACCGGGACGTTTAGGTGCTTTGAAGTGTCCGGAGAAATGTCCCTCACGAAGTTCAGGTGTCCCTGGCCTGTCCATAACGTTAGATCCGGCCCCCGTAACATGTGACGCCAACCGGTCACGGGGTGCCTACCAACACCGGAACAAAGGAGTCGAGATGAACAGGTGTGCAAGGCTTTTCGAGTTCCCGGGTGGCGTCCTCGAAATAGCCGACTACGGCGACGGAGACGACAGTCCGGGGGTGTACTCGGAGTTGCGCACTTCATCCGATCATGTTCTACCGCAACGGGTTCCGGGTGCTGCCGTCGTGAATCACCGCGTCGGCCCAGTCGAACCTGGCGACGCCGAGACTTGCACCAAGGTACTGCGACTGCCCCGAGACCTGCGGTGATCGCGCTCGGCTGGGTTGTCGCGATCGGGCTACCGCTGGCGGTGATGGTCGGAGTGATCGCGTGGCCCGAGCGGATACCGAACGATCGCACCGTCAGTGAAATCCGCGAGCGGATCGAGCGCGAGGACGCGGGCCGGTGCTCCGAGCCTCCAACCCCTCTGCCGCGATAGTGCGGGGTGCCAGCTCCCGAACCTTGCGCTCTACGTCCAGGCGCCCGGCGCGCTCATCCTTGCCTACCTGAGCTACCTCGGTCAGCTTGTCCAGCGCTGAGGTCTAGCGGGCTGAAAAATAGCCCAGGCCAGAAAGATCGAAACTCTCTGGCCCGGGCCGCTTGTAGCGGGGACAGGATTTGAACCTGCGACCTCTGGGTTATGAGCCCAGCGAGCTACCGAGCTGCTCCACCCCGCGTCGGTGCAGATAACGCTACAGCATGGGACGGGCGCTTACCTAAACCGCAGGTAGGAGGGCATAACCGGCGGGTAATCCGGTGTGGGTGCGAGTATGAGCATATGCCGATTATCACTAGTGCCATTGCCCATGTGCGACTGACGGTTTGCGATATCGATCGGTCGCGGGCGTTCTACGAAAAGGTGTTCGGATGGCCGGTTGCGCTGGAGGTGCCCGCCGATGCGGATGAGGCGACGCGGGAGCGGCTCGGGTTTCTCTTCGGTGGTGTGATCTATCGGATGGAGCACGGGATGATCGGGTTGCGACCGGTCGGCACCGACAGCTTCGACGAAAACCGGGTCGGGCTCGATCATCTCGCGTTCCCCCTCGGGTCGCTGGCCGAATTGGAAGCTGCCGCAGCACATCTCGACGCGTGCGGGGTCGCGCGGGAGGATATCAAGGACATCGGGTTCAGCTATATCCTCGAGTTCCGGGATCCGGACAATATCGCGTTGGAACTGATCGTCCGCAAATAGGTCAGGACGCCTTCGCCACCTTCTGCACCGCCGCCACGAAGAACTGATCGAATGCCGCCTGGTCGAGCGAATCATCCAGCGCGGCAACGCGAACCGTGACCGTGACGCCCCGAACCTCGGCGTAACCCAGATACGCATTCTGCGTCAGCGGGGCGGCGCTGGCATCCGTCTTCGCGGTGCTGGTCGCGTGGAAGGCGATGGCGTTCGCGCCCTTCAGTTCCTGGGGCACAGGCTGATTGGTGACCTGCTCCGACGCAGTGACCTGATGGCCGTCGTAGGTCGCGACCACCTCGACCGAACCGCAGCGCTTATTACCGTCGGCGATCCGTTGCAGATCCCCGGTCCGCCCGGAGACGAATTCCACAAAGATCTGGCCCGACTTACCGGTCGCCGCGGAAATGGACGATTGCCCGAGCAATTCCTTGGTCACCGCTGCGAGATCCTGCTGCGTCGCACCGCATTCCGCCGGTGTGAAGGTGGCATTCTGCTGGGTCGCGGTGAGATCACTGACCGTCGACTGCAACTGCTCCGGTGGCAGATCGAGCTTCTTGGTGCCCGCCGGGAATTCCTCCTGGGTCAGCACCAACTGTTCGCGAGGCGTGGTGGGTGCCGCGGAATTCCAGCGATCCGTCGAGTCGTCTTTGCTGCTACAGCCCGCGACGAGGACCGCACCCGCCGCCATTGCCACTGCCCACCGCGCGTTACGCATTTCGATCATGGCGATGATCATGTCAGCCCGATCGCCGCATCGCACAGTTCGGCTAGCTGATACTTTGCGGACTTTCGCATAGTCTGCGGTCTATGGACAGGACGCCTTCGCCGCACCCGCACGAACCACATCGTGAAGGTCTGGCGTCGAGGCTGAATTGGTTGCGCGCGGGCGTACTCGGGGCGAACGACGGCATCGTTTCGACCGCGGGTCTGGTCGTCGGAGTCGCCGCGGCGACGACCAACGCCTCAGCTATTTTCACCGCGGGCATTGCCGGAATCACCGCTGGCGCGATCTCCATGGCCGCAGGCGAATACGTATCGGTGAGCACACAGCGGGATTCGGAGCGGGCACTACTGGCCAAGGAACGTACGGAACTCAAGGAAGAACCGGACTACGAGCTGGCCGAACTGGCCGATATCTATCAGTCGAAGGGACTGACACCGGCGACGGCGCGCAAGGTCGCCGAGGAGTTGACCGCGCACGACGCCTTCCGCGCCCACGCCGAGGCCGAACTGGGGCTGGACCCGCACGAGTTGACCAATCCGTGGGCCGCGGCCGTCTCCTCGGCGGTCGCGTTCACCCTCGGCGCGCTGTTGCCGCTATTGGCGATCATCCTGCCGCCGACCACGGAGCGCATTCCGGTGACCTTCGCGGCGGTGCTGATCGCGCTGGCGATCACCGGGTCGGTCAGCGCTCGGCTCGGCGGTAGTAATCGCGGGCGCGCGGTATTGCGGGTAGTGATCGGAGGTGCGCTGGCAATGGCGATCACCTATGGCATCGGTCAATTGGCGGGTGTTGCCGGGCTATGAGAACGGGCCGAAGGAAACCCCTCGGCCCGCGCCCAGCGCGTCGACGTCAGTAGTAGTGCCGTCGACCGCCGACCGGGTGCCGCCCCACCGACCCGACGAGGGCGAGTATCGCACCGATGATCAGCAATATGATTCCGGCCGTGGTAAGCAGGCCGATGCCGAGTAGATACCCGACAATGAGAAGTATCAAGCCGAGAATGATCATCGTTCTTTCCTTTACTTGGTCGTCTTGACCGTTGTGTGGCCGGATGTTTCGACCGGCGCCGACCCGCTGGGCTGACGCATGAACGGATTCCAGCTCCACGCCGGCTTACCGCCTTGCGGCGGGGTGACCTGCGCGGCAGGTTCGGTCGCGGGTGGCGCCTCGGCGGGCGGCATGGTACTGCCGCGCGGTGTGGCCTGCTTGGCCGCCTTTTCCTGGGCCGCCAGCTCCCGGCGCGATTGCCGCAGATCGCGCCGTGCGGCGCTGCTGCGACGGGAACTGCTCCAGACGCCGGCGAGCAGCAGGCTCAGGCCGAGCATCCCGATCGCCCCGATCGCCATCCCGTAAAGGAGAAGTTCGCCCGCGGAGACGGTGAAGTGATAGTCGAATACCCCGAAGTCGCTGGGTGAGGTACGAACATCGCCCGTATTGGCCGCCACTCCGGCAACGCCGATAATTACCGCGCCGATGAGAACGACGAGCCCGATGATAATGATCATGACAATCCCGTTGCGCTGATTGATATTACCTCTTGGCTGTGCCCGGTAATTTCGAAATCAAACCAGCGGCGCGCGGCGTTTGAAAACCGCCGATTCGGTTAGCTGCCGAACCGAAGGACAGCCACCTACCAGGAGGTCGTGATGACCAATACCTTCGCCTCGTCGCGCCACCGCCGTCGGCGCAGGGAAAGGGTGGTCAGCATCGATACCAGTCGTAGTCCGACCGCCGCGGCGATAACGACGCCCGCGACGCCGGGCAGTCGCGGCCGACCGTCGCCCGTATCGTCCAGTACGACACCCAGTTCCAGACCGATCAACCCGAAAGCGAAACCGCTGATCAGCATTTCGGTGATCTCCCTGAAGGCAGCGCCGACCGGGCGGCAGTCGCGATCGCCGAATCGGTGCCCGCATCGGTCGGACACAGCACACACCAGTTCGCCGACCCCGAAAACGCCTCGCCACGCCGTAAGCCCGGTCCGCGGTGACGTGCGGAATTCCCCTAGCGACCGCGCCCATGCGGCACTCTGAGTTTCCGGCGTTCCTGTCCCGCGCGGAGATTGGGCACCAGCTGCCACCAACTCACACAGCGCCACACCCATTCGAACGGGCCGTAGCGAAACCAACGCAACCAGTAGTAACTCCACAGCGCCTGCACCGCGATGATCGCGGCGCCCACGCAGAGCAGTGTGTCGTAGCGATTGGAATCGGATAGGCCGAGCCAAGGGTCGGCGGCGAGGATCAGTCCGGTTGCCGAGACGTAATTGGTGAGCGCCATCCGCCCCATGGGCTCGAGCATTTCCGCGAACACCTCACCGGATTCGGTGCGCAGGAGCAGCAGGAATCCGGTGAGATAGGCGAGCGCGCCGAGCAATCCGGCCACCGGGGCCGCGCTGCCGGTCCACAGATCGTTGTACGGCGTGCGGTATTCCCATACCGCGGCGGCCACCGACGCGGGCACGGCAGCTACGAAGACCACCGCGATCCGCCAGCCGTGATCGCGCAGGTTATCGGCAAGGCCGAAGCGGTCGGCGGCCAGGCCGAGCAAGAACAGGCCCGGCACCAAGCCCAGTCCGCCGCCGAGTGTGCACGCAACCCCGATCGTGGCGATCAGCCCGGCGAGCAATATCACCCAGCGCGGTAGCCCAGCGGCGGGTAGCAGCACCACCAACCCGACGATCGCGTACGGCAGCAGTGCCTCACCCGGCTGGAATACATGGTGGATCAGGCCGAACGCACCAAGTGCGACAAGCCGACGCGCGAGCACCAGTCGTGGACGGTCGCTGCCGTCGGCGACGCGGTCGAGCAATAGCGAAAAGCTGAGCCCGAACAGGAACGAGAAGATCGGGAAGAACCGTCCCTCGAACACCACGGACAGCAGATGTCGCATCGGATCCACGGTGCCCGGCCCGATAGTCGCCCGCATGTCGGTGAGCTGCCAGATATCGACTACCAGAAACCCGCACAGCGCGAAACCACGTAGGGCATCGAGCTCGTGGATGCGCGGGTACGCACCGACGGGATCCATACCTTTACGCTATCGACAGTCACGCCCGATCCCGGCCTGGGACATGCACATTTAGCCCGCAGCTCAGCCCAGGCCGCGACGACCGGCACGCGCGGCGAACGCGCCCAACCCATCGAGATTCTCTCGCGCCCGCCACAACGGGTCTTTCGCCTGCGGGTGAAATCGGGCACAAATAGTTAGTGCATTAACTATTCATGCGATAAGCTTGGGAGAGATACAGGAGGTTCCATGGAAGTCGACGATCCGCTGCGGCTGGATCGGCAGGTGTGTTTCGCGTTGGCCGTGGCCAATCGGTCGGTGCTCGGCGTGTATCGGCCGCTGCTGGAGCCGCTGGGCCTCACGCATCCGCAGTATCTGGTGATGTTGGCGCTGTGGGGTGAAGCGCCGATGTCGGTCAAGGCGATCGCCGAGGCGATTCAATTGGATTCGCCGACGCTGTCGCCGCTGCTCAAGCGGCTGGAATCGGCCGGGTTGATCACCAGGGGCCGCGATAGTCGGGACGAGCGCAGCCTCGTGGTGGATCTGACCTCGGACGGGCGGGCGCTACGCAAGCAGGCCGAGCAGATTCCACCCGCCGTGGTGGAACGACTCGGCGTCACATTGGCCGATCTGGAAGAACTGCGCGAAGTACTGACCCGGGTCAACGAGGCCGCCCGCCGAGCGGCCGACCCAGCCACGTCACGAGGAGTGCACGGATGACCCGCCCCAACCCAATCCAGTGGATCGGCTACGCCTTCGGGCGGCGCCTGCCGGATTCGATGCGCGAGTGGGTGCGCAATGACCTCACCGGCAAATACGCGACGCCACGTCATATCGTGCGCGGGCTGATGCCGTTCACGCCGCTGTTCGCCGTATTCCTGCTGTTCCCAGGCGAATTGTGGTTGCGCGGGTCGATGGTGCTATTGGCGCTACTGCTCGCACTGTTCTACACAACGGCGTTCATGCCGATGAATCGCGCGCACCGCCTGGCCAAACATGGACTGCCAGCGGATTTACAGAATCCAGAGCGGGCACGGCGACGAGCGCTGGAGCGGGCGACATACGCGGCACAGCATCCACATTGAGTCCTCAGGGCTGCCTGGCGCCGAGTACCGCGAGCCGAACCCGATGGATAGCAGCGGTTTTCGTCGTCAGATTGCCGATTCGACGCAGCCGGACGGAGATGATCCGCACTCGTCGACGGGCTCGAAGTCCAATGAACGGGTCGGATCGAGCTGTTCCAGCGGGAGTGGGCCGTACTCGGCGTCGCTGTCGAGCAACCGCACCACGCCGTCGGTCCGCTACGGCAGTCCGGGCAGCGGCGGCAGCGGCGGCAGCGGCGGCAGGCCCGGGATGACGATCGGATTCTGCGGGACCGGGTTGGGGTTCGGGTTGTCCGGGACCGGGTTGGGGTTCGGGTTCTCCGGGACCGAGTTGGGGTTCGGGTTCTCCGGGGCCGGGTTGGGGCTCAGGTTCTCCGGGGCCGGAACCGAGCGGGGCGCCGGGTTCTGTGGCACCGGGTTCTGTGGCACCGGCGGCGGTTCCGCGACACCCTGACCTTGCGGTATGCAGCTCCAGCCGCCATCGGAAGAGCGGGCCCATTGCGCGACGATCCCGTCGTGTGAGCAATCATCGCCGACCTGATGCTGACTGCGCGCCTCCTCCCGCGGCGCACAGACCCACAGGCCGTTGCGCATATCCCATTGGGCGACGACCCCCTCGTGCGAGCAGTCGTCGCCGCGCTTGCGTGCCGGTTGCGCCGGCGCGGTCGTCGGGCGATTCGAGGGCTCAGAGGCGGGGCGGCCGGTGGTTGATTTGGCGGGCAACGTGATCGATGTCGGTGCATCGTGGTTCGAATCGTGGTTCGCGCGCAGCAGCAGCACGATCGCGACGACCAGTGCTGACGAAGCGGCGATAACGGCCGCGATGGTCATGGCGCGCCCACTCTCGGGTCCGCGATCGTCGGGTTCCACCATCGCACCGCCTTCGTGCCGAGTAGGGACTACCTTCACGAAAAGCTCTTCAGGCAGGCTACCGAAGACGCGCTGCGAAAGATCAACTTTTCCGACACGTATTTGCGCAGGTAATCCCTTATTTGAATGCCGACTCGATCGACACGCCATGATGCTCGCCACTTACCGGCCGCTCAACACGGTGATTCATGGATCCGGTCACACCGGCTACGGACTAGCGGCGAGGAATACAAAAGCGGAGAACAGAGCCACATGGACACCGCCCTGCAGCAGCGTCGCCCGGCCCGGCACCACCGTCAGCACGCCGACGACGACCGTCAAAGCGAGCAGCACCATCTGCGTCGCGCCGAGCCCGAGCACCAGCGGACCATCCAGCCAGATAGTTGCTACGGCGATCGCCGGAATGGTCAGGCCGATACTCGCCATGGCCGAGCCGAGCGCGAGATTGAGGCTGATCTGCACCTGATCGCGGCGCGCGGCACGCACCGCGGCGAGAGTTTCCGGCAGCAGGACGAGCATTGCGATGACCACGCCGACCGCGGACTGCGGCAGCCCCGCCGACACGACTGCCGATTCGACAGACGGCGACACCACCTTGGCCAGACCGACGACCGCGACCAACGCGAGCGCCAACATGGCCAGGCTGAGCAGCGTCGCCCGCGCCGTCGGCAGCTCGTCGCGCGCGTCGGCGCTGGCACCCTCGGATTCCTCGACGGGCAGAAAGTCATCCCGATGCCGCACCGTCTGCACCATCACGAACAGGATATAGAGCGCGAGCGAGGCCACCGCCGCGAAGACCAACTGCGCTGGGGAGAATTCCGGCCCCGGCTTGCTGGTGGTGAAGGTCGGCAGCACCAGACTGAGGGTGGACAGCGTCGCCACGGTGCCGAGTGCCGCGCCGGTGCCCTCGGCATTGAATACCGCTACCCGTCTGCGGACCGCCCCGACCAGCAGTGCGAGACCGAAAATGCCGTTGCAGGTGATCATGACCGCCGCGAAGACGGTGTCGCGGGCCAGCGTCGCCGACTTCTCCCCGCTCGTGACCATCAGCGTCACGATCAGTCCGACCTCGATCACCGTCACCGCCACCGCGAGCACCAACGCCCCGAGCGGCTCACCGACCCGATGGGCGATGACCTCGGCATGATGCACCGCCGCCAGCACCGCACCGACGAGCGCGGCGACCACCACATCCACGCCGATTGCGGGCAGCGATCGTCCCCAGGTGAGGGCCAGGGTGATCGCGGCCAGCAGTGGAACGAATACGGTCCAGCGGGAAGTCAACGCACCAAGCATAACTTCCATCGTGTCAGCAAATCGGCCACGCTCGATCTCGTGCGATCAGAGTTATGCGGCTTCACGCACGTCAGGAATTTCCCTGAGCGCTACATCAGTCGTCGAGATCGATCCGGACGGACAGCAAGTCCGTGCCGACCAACCGAACGGCAGCGCTATTGGCCTTGGGCAGCGACTGCAGCCGGGCGCGCGGATCATCATCGGGCAGCAGATGCGCCGTGCCGGTATGCCAATGCCCATGCAGCCGCACTCGAACCCGATTGTCGGCCTTGATATTTCGAATGTACTGCGACCGGTCACCGAATTCGGAGACGAGCCAGAACTCCGTGCCGACCCGCCGACCCCCGATCGGCGTAATACGCGGCTGTCCACTCACCCGTCCGACGGTCTCGAGCAACTGCTGCGTCGGCAACCTACGCAGAATCGGATTCCCCACCCGCCGCTGAACCGTGGTCACGACTCGGTGCTGAATATCACGCAAGTTCGCCATATCCTGACGCTAGCACCGGCTGATCGCATTCGACGCCAACCATGGGGTCGGTAATGCACCAGCGGATTGCCCACGCCCCCGCGCGTTCCGGTCAATGCGATGATTCAGTCGGGATTCGTCTTCTGGACGGCGCGGCGATAAGAGACAATGTGCGGAGTGCGGACCCAGTTCACTCGCGAGCTCATCGCGTTGACCAATGATTTGACGCTCATGTGTCGGCTCGCCCACGATGCCGCCGAGCGTGTCACGGCCGCGCTCGGCGACGCCGATCTCGCCGCCACCTATGAGGCCTTCGCGCTCGACGAACAGCTACAGAAGATGTACTCCTCCTGCGAGGCCCGAACCGTGGTGCTGCTCGCCCTGCAGGCGCCGGTCGCGCGTGACCTGCGGCATGTGGTCACCGCCGTCCAGATCGCCGGCGAACTGTCCAGGATCGGCATATTGATCAGCCGCGTCGCCGACCAGGTCTACAAATGCCATCCGGAACCCCTTGCACCCCAACCCCTCATGGATATCCTCACCGCGATGGGCCGCCTGGCCGCCCGCTACACCGCCCTCGCGGGCGAATCGGTCGCCACCGGGCGCCAACCGGTCACCCCCGAATCCGGTACCCCCGAAATGGATCAACTACACCAGCGACTGCACTCGGCCCTGACCGAGCGCACCGCCACCGAAGCCGCCATTGATATCGCCCTGGTGGGCAATGACCTCGAACGCTGTATCGACCACACCATCCGCATCGATCGCCTGATCCGCTTCCTGGACACCGGGATTCCGCCGACGGCCCAAACTTCCGACGCGGTTTAGCAGGTACGGCGGGCGATGGCGTAGAGGTCGCGGGCCGGACCGGTGAGGCGGTGACCCGCGGGCCAGACCGCGCGCAGGGTCCGGGCCAGATCCAAGCCGTTGACGCTCGGGGAAGCCAGTGCGCCCGCGGCGATTTCGGCGGCCACGGCCAGCGAGCTGACTACCGCGGGGCCGACCCCGGAGGCGACCCCGGTCTTGATCGCGGTGGTGGAAGAAAGTTCCAGCGCGACCGTTGGTGCCCAGCCCGGAATGGCGCGCGCGACAGCATTTTCGAACCAGGTCCGGGTGCCCGAACCGGTTTCGCGCTGGATCACTGCGGTGGCGGCGAGTTCCCCCGGGTCGACCGAGCCGTTGCGGGCCCAGCGGTGCTGCGGGGCGACCACGACGACCAGTTGGTCGCGGCCCACGATATGACTCTCCAGCCCACGGAACTTCCGCGGGCTCTCGGCGGCCGCCGCGAATGCCGATCTGGCCGCCGCATGGTGGGCCAAATCCGAAGAACTTGACCGATGTGCGTTTTCCGGCCAATGCGTAGTTCAGTCCAAGATCGGGAACCTGCCGGAATTCAGTAGTCCGGCGATCGCGTCCATCTTCGCCTGCGGCGCAGCGTAATCGGGGTGCAGCCGGATTACCGCCGCAGCGTCGTGCAGCCGGATCATCTGCCGTTCGGCCTCGGTGGCCGTGCGGCCGCCCGGACTCACCGCATGTCCGGCGAACACCGGTCGCTTCGGATCGACCCGCCCGAGCGCCAATGCCTTGTCCACCCGACGGGAGCAACGACAGAATGCCTCGGGATTGGCCACTCCGCAGGCCGCGTTCAGGAATGTGCCGATACGTTTCTTGGCCCGTTCCAAGCGCTTTCGGAATGCGGGGGCGGTGACACCGAGAATCCAGGCCGCATCGGCGGAGCTGAGCTCGAAAACTTCGCCGAGTACGAAGGCAATCCGCTCGTCGCGGGCCAGGCACTGCAGCATGGCCTGACTGCAGCTCAGCCGCACCTCATGGGAGAGCAGCTCGGCCTCGGGTCCCCGATAGTCGTCGGCGGCGAGCCCGTCCTCCAGACCCTCACGGTAGGCATCGAGGCTGAGCTGTGCGGCCTCCTGGGGCGTCTGCCGTTTCAGGTTCAGCAGATAGTTGACGCCGATCCGATAGGCCCAGGTCAGCAGCTTGGCTTCACCGCGCCACGTCCCGATGTTGCCGACCACGCGCAGCAGGATTTCCTGCGTCGCATCCTCGGCCTCGACGGGCCGCCACACCATGCGCAGCGCCAGCCGGTACAGCGGATCCTGAAGTCGGCGCACCACATCCGAAACGGCGGCTCCGTCACCGGCAACGGCCCGATCGACCAGCGCCCGCTCCCGAGCGATGTCTTCGGCGAAATCAGCCGTGGGCGCTTGCGCTGGGACGGCCTCGTCAGAGTGCGATAGCTCGGGTTCCACCGCACAATCCTTCGGCGGTATCCGGCCTTGCGCAAGTCCGGGTCCCTACCCGATGTGCGCCGCACCGGTGACCTCACCCGCGCGGCGCACCCGGCTCACGCACTCGCGGTGGCCGTCGTCAACGAGTGGGCGCGCAACCACGTCGCGACCGCGGTCCCGATGGCGTCGGGCTGATCCTCCGGAGCGTGATGTCGCCCCGCACCGACCGAGACGGCCTCGGCATTGGCGAACGTCTCGGCGGCCCAGCCGACCACCTCCGGCGAACCGAGGCCGACGCCATTGTCGAGTCCCATGACGAGCTTGGGCACCTGCGGCGATTCCGCCGCCCACCGGGCGTAGTCCGCCACCAGTGCGACCACATCGGCGGGTGTGCCGTCCAGCGGAAATTCGCGCGTCCAGGCCAATATCGGCCTGCGCGATTCCGGCGTCGGAAAGGGCGCACGATAGACATCGTGATCTTCCGGCTTCAGATCGAGAATGCCGTTCGGCAGATTGAACTCGATGAACATATTCTCCTCCAGCACCATTCGCTCGCCCTCGTCCGTCCGGAATTTGCCGAACAGTTCGGCGCCGAGCGGCGGGAGCTCCTCCGAGCGCATCGGCCGCAGGAAAGTCTCGATCAGTGCGATGCCCCGGATACGTTCGGGATGCCGTGCCGCCCAGTGCATACCGAGCGCGCCACCCCAGTCGTGGCCGACGATGACGACCTGGTCGAGGCCCACTGCGTCGAACCAGGCATCCAGATAGCGGGCGTGGTCGACGAGACGGTAGGCACTGTCCGGCTTTCCGGACGCACCCATCCCGATCAGATCCGGTGCGAGCACTCGGGTCAGGTCGGCGACATGCGGAATCACATTGCGCCACAGGTGCGATGAGGTCGGGTTGCCGTGCAGGAACACGACCGGTACCGAACCGGCACCGAGGTCGGTGTAGTTGATGAATGAGTCGAGAACGTCGACGGTGGCCATGATGTGGTCCCTTCCTGGATCCGGCTTCTGCTGCCTACACCCGGTTTCGACACGCGTTCCGACTCCGCCGTGACCGCCACCTGATGTGATGCTCATCACTTACCCGGAGCCGGCGCGGGCGGTCGATGTCAACACAACCGCAGGTAAAACTACTTCCGTATGTGAGCCGTACATGTTTCAACCATTCGAAGCAGCATTCAGGAGGTTCTCAGAATTAGGTAAAGCGATTGCAAAGAAATCCTTATTAATCTACTGTCTATCTACGTAAGAACAACGAAGTTCGCACAGCCCGTCACGAGGAGTTACCGCAGTACGGCACGGCTCGACGAGACTTCCACTCATCAGCCTCGTGGCGCCGTGTGAACGGATCATCCGGCCTGGACAACCGGCCCGTTCATTCGGCCTCGGCACGAACTCATTCGTGACACGACCACCCCTGGAGCGGCGCCGGCACGCCGAATCAGGGGTGGTTCCGCGTCGGCCATCGAGCCCGTTGCCGCGCAGTGCGTTCTTCCACTAGATGTGCCGAACGTCATACGCGACAATCACATACGGAATGATCGACCGCAGGTAGCTTGGCGCCCGACAAATTCATCGGTGCGAGGCTAGGAAGTTCGATCTTTGTGGAGTGGTTGTCGTCCCGCACCGCGCGTCGCGTATTCGCTGTTTGCGCACCCATCGTGTTGGCCGTCGTTGTCGCCGTTGGCTATTCCTTGATCGACGAGTGGACCGGTAAGACCGGCAAGGAATCCGGACCGGCGAATGCCACGACGGTCTCCGGCAAGGACATCACCGACCTGCTGGGTCAGCTCGTCGACAAGCCCGAAGAGTCGATGGACGGCTACAGCCGGGAGAAGTTCCCACACTGGGATACCGATAAGCCCGAGCACGGCTTCGGTCCCGATTTCACGCAGTACAGCAAGTGCACCAGCCGCGATGTAATGATGCTCAGGGACGCGACGGGCCCGGTCGAACTCGACCCGAAAACCTGTAAGCTCACGGTCGGCTGCGGTGGTGGCTGGCAGGACCAATACGGCGTGCTGGATTCCAAGACCGGAAAACTCAAGCCGTACAAGTTCATTACCGATCCAGCCGGAGTCGATGCCGAACACATCGTGCCACTGGCCGAGGCATGGCGTTCGGGTGCGAATAAGCGCGATGAAGACACCCGCCGCCGGATCGCCAATGACGCGGTCAATTTGATCGCCTCCGATCCCTCGGCCAACAGGTCCAAGGGCGATCAGGACGTCACGAACTATCTGCCGCCGGGAAAATTTCGCTGTGGCTATCTCGAGCACTACGTCAAGATCAAAGTAAAATACGCGTTGAACGTTGATCCCGCCGAACACACCGCACTGCGCACCGCGGTCGACGACTGCATCCGTCGAGGAGAGTTCAAATAAGCGACATCATAGAGATTTCCGCCAAGGCCGCCGTCATGACCGAAGAGGAAGGGACGGTCTCCGGCAAGCTCGATGTGACGATCGATGCGACGGGGAAAGGGCTGGTCCGCTATCGCGAGACCAAGACTTGGTACACCATCGGCAATCTCGAGTCGGAGCCGCCGCGCACCTGGACCAGCGTCGACGAACTGGTGGCCGCCATCGAAGCCAGTGTCGGAATCCGTGATGCGGCAGGCAATATCGTGCCCTTCGAGGCCTGAAATCGCTCTAAATAGTGCTGCCTGCCCCGGGAAGAGGCAGGCAGCACCATCGCTACGCCGTCGCGGTCACCAATTCCTGCTGGACGGGCGCATCCCAGTCGATCCGATACCGCTGCTCGACACCCATGGTCTTCTCCGGGTTCATGCCCTTGATCAGCAGCGGCATCAGCCTGGACATCATCCGGCGCGCCACCGGCCCCGGCGTCTTGCTGTGGTTGATCTTGCGCGCCCGAGCCGCGACACCCTCCACCCGCGGCCGTCGCAGCCCTTCATACGCGGCGAAAGCCGAGGCGTGATCCGGCAGGTCCCGCAGACAACGCGCCAACTGCACCGCGCTCTCGATGGCCAGCGACGCCCCCTGACCCGAACTATTCGACGGCGCGTGCACCGAATCCCCGACCAGCACCATCCGCCCCCGATACCATGTCGGTATCGACGGCATAATGTGCAGTGCCCCAGTCGTTTCCAGACTTTCGGCAGTGGTCCGACGGGCGAATTCGCCGCCCGGGGTGTCTTCGGCATAGGTCTCCCGCAGAATCGCCAACCAGTGCTCGGCCGGAATCGCGCGGGCCTCGGTCAGCGACAGATACTCCTTGTGCGGCAGATTCGCACCCCACATGACCTTGTTGTCATCAGCCGTTCCGTAGAGGTAGTAGGCCTTCTTTCCGAACGCGAAAATCATTGTCTCCGAAGGGATTTCGAAATCATTTTCGAGCATCGCGCCGAATCCGATCATCCCGGTGTACTCCGGACCCGGATTATTCGGATCGATCAGCCCGCGCACCGTGGAGCGAATACCATCCGCCCCGATCAGCACATCGGCAGTCGCACTACCGCCGTCGGCGAAATGCGCAGTGACGCCGTCCATATCCTCCTCGACGCGCACAAGTCGCTTGTTGTACTCGAAGACAATGCCGGCAGCGATCGCGTGATCGTGCAGTGTCCGGTGCAATTCGTTGCGGTCGACCATCTGCAGCGATGGCACGCCGGGCATTTCCGGCATCTGCAACACCTTGCCGCCGATCGACATCTGCGTATGCGATATCGGACTCGCTATCTCGCGAACGAGGTCACCGGCTCCGACAATGTCGAGGGCGGCCACACCATTCGGCGCCAATGCCAGCCCGCTGCCGATGCCGAAGGTCGGACCGGGATAGGCCTCATAGACGCGAGCGGCAATGCCCGCCTTGCGCAATGCGGTGGCGGTGACGGGTCCGGCGATACCGCCGCCGATAATGATGGCCGTTTCTGTTGTGGACATGGGTGTACTCCAGTTCTGTGCGATACGGGTTTCTTCGAAGCCCGAACCGACCGCCCCATCGCACACCCAGTTATCCTGTGGTTGCCAGCCTTGTAGCCGGGTGCGCGCATGCGGACGCGGTTCGAGACGGTTACATCGGGCTCGGCGGCGGTGTTGCCGCACCCCGCCGGGCCTGGTCTCTACGCACTCCGCCCGGTGCGCGCCGGGTCGAGAGCGCAACGTTATTCCGTCATCCCCCTTTCCACCATCTCTGCGGCCTCGGCCGGCGACATGCCGACAGCATGCATATGCCGCCAGAGATCGACGCCGGGAAAGGTCCCCGTGGCGATCTCGTCGCGCAGCGACGCGGCCCATGTCACCTCGGCTTCCAGCATCGCCACACCGTATTCGGCTTCGACGACGAACAGCCTGGGCAGATGGGCGGCTGCCAATTGATCGAGTTCTCGGCGCGCAGCCTCGATGATGCGACCCAGCACCTCGATGCGCCGGCCGAGCAACCCGACGACTTCATCCGGCGGCAGTGCCGCTAAGACGGAGAGTCCGGCCGTGAACCGGCGGTGTTCCGGCGCCGGCTCGGCAATCAGCTCCCTGGTCCAGTCGGCCATTTCGGCGCGACCGGCATCAGTGATCGCGTAAATGGTGCGTTCCGGCCGAGCACCGTCGCGCTCACTGCCGACAACCTCGAGGAAGCCCGCCTTCTCCATGTTCTGCACGACGGTATACAGCGAGCCCCATTTGATGTCCATATCGCGGTCCTTGCCGCGCTCACGCATCTGCGAGGCGATTTCGTAGCGGTGCATCGGCCGTTCGATGACGGTCGCGAGCACCGCCAGCGCCAGCAGATTGTTCACCTTGCGCTTCGTGGCCATGGACACTCCTTACTCGTCTACGAATATACGTCTACGAGCATTCGGGCACAAGCACTAGATGCAGACCGGTTCCCGACCTCTTCGTCGAGCAACTCGGCGGCGATGTTCAGCAGCGCCCTTGCCGGCCAGCATGGTCGACACGATCGTCTGATCCAACACTGCCAACAACATTCCGAGCACAATCATGGCAAACGCAATATTGGCCTCCCTTGGCTCAACGGCGGCGCGTTTTACCCGGTAAAGCCACTGCACCGCTCATGCTCCAACCATCCCAGCGATAAGACAGCAATCATCGAGAATGCATTCATAGCGGTCCGCTCTCCTCGCTTTTGCGGCCACCAGCGCATAGTGATCAAAAGCCCAGAGAGCGTGTCACCCTTTCCCTGGACCTTACTCCGGAGTAAGGTCCGGGACATGGCGTGGAAACCGCAAGAAATACCCGATCAGAATGGGCGCACGTTCATCGTTACCGGGGCCAACGGTGGTCTCGGCGTCGAGACCACCACGGTGCTGGCAAGCAAGGGCGGCACGGTGATCATGGCCTGCCGCAATGTCGAGAAGACGCGGCCGATCGCCGACCGAATCGATGGCGACGTGCGAGTCGAGCGACTGGATCTGGCGGATCTGGCATCGGTGCGCGAATTCGCCGACAGGACCGGCGAATTCGATGTGCTCATCAATAATGCCGGTCTGATGAACGTTCCGTTCTCCCGCACCAAGGACGGGTTCGAGACCCAATTCGGCGTCAACCACCTGGGCCATTTCGCGCTGACCGGACTGCTGCTCGATCGCCTCCGGGACCGGGTGGTGAGCCTGGCCAGTATCGCGCACAAACAGACCCCGCAGCTGTGGATCGACGACCTGAATTACGAGAACCGCCGCTACCAGCGCAATCTCGCCTACGCCCAGTCAAAACTGGCCAACCTCATGTTCGCCCGTGAACTGCAACGGCGCCTGACCGAGGCGGACTCCGACAAGAGCTCCTACGCGGTGCACCCGGGCGTCTCGGCGACCGACCTGTTCACCAGGACCGAAACCCCAGTGGACCGGATCAGTAAGCCCTTCATCCGCATCATTGGTCATCCTCCGGCCAAGGCCGCGCACTCCACCCTGTTCGCGGCCACCATGCCCGATGCCGACCCCACCATTTACTGGGGGCCGAACCGGTTGTTCCAGAGCCGAGGCCCGGTCGAGCCCTCGCCGTCGAGCAAATTGTCGAACAGCCCGGAACTGCAGCGCCGCCTGTGGGAGGAATCCGAGCGTATGACCGGGATCACCTATAAATTCTGAAGTCTGCCCGCGGACTCGACCTGCTCCTACGTACCGTGTAGTAGACGGGTACCGTGGTATCCGTGTCCGCTCCACCCCGCCGCTCGGCACACAATCGCCCGGCCCTCATCGTGCTGGTGATCGTGGCCGCCCTCGCATGCCTGGCATTGGGTTGGTGGCAGTGGGAGCGGTTCGAGTCCGCGAGTGGCACCGGCCAGAATCTCGGCTATGCGTTGCAGTGGCCGCTGTTCGCCGGATTCGCGGTCTTCGCGTACTTCCGGTTCGTACGGCTGGAGTCCGAATCCGAGGCGGATAGGGACGCGACGGAGCCGAAAGCCGAATCGGCAACCGCGAAGGCGCGCCGTCGCGCGAAAGCCTATGCACCGCGCGAGATTCCGGCCGGACTGCTGCCCGAGCGGCCCAAAGCGGCCCGCGACGATGATCCGGTACTCGCCGAATACAACAAATATCTGGCCGAACTGCACGCCAGAGATATCGACCAACACGTCCGGGATGCGGGCCTCATCCACGACACACAGAGGAGCGCCGGTTGACCACCAGCGAGAATTCGACCGAATCCGCCGCGACGCTCATACCGGAGCCGACGGCCACCAATATCGCGAAGATCAAGCCAGCACTGCTGCGCTACCGCGTGCTCGCCTGGACGACGGGTCTGTGGCTGCTGCTGCTCACCGGCGAGATGATCGCCAAGTACGGCTTCGGTGTGCACACCCCGAACTGGATCGCGGTGGTGCACGGCTGGGTCTACTTCGTCTACCTGCTGGTCACCGCCGACCTCGCGGTCAAGGTGCGCTGGCCGATCGCGCGCACCGTCGGCACCCTGATCGCAGGCACCATCCCCTTGCTTTCCTTCTTCGTCGAACACGTCAACGCGAACAAGGTCAAACAAGACTTCAACCTCTGATCCCCGGCAGCCGCACAACTGTGGGGTCACAGGCGTGCGGCTGATCCAGGATTCGGCGAGCCACCGCACCGCACAGCACCCCACAACCGCAGCCGACCCAGAACGCCACCAGCTGCCGCACAGTTCCGCGTCTCGGGATGTCCATGCCAGCGCGTCCGGAATGTCAGGCCCAACCGGACGACGACGAGCATCGTCTGGAGGGTTGCGGCTGACTCAGGACTCCACGAGCGCCGCGAGCGCGGGAAGAAGTTGGGTGAGCGCGCGTCCGCGGTGGGAAACGGCATCCTTTTCGGCGGGAGTCAGCTGGGCAGCCGTGAGATCGCCACCTTCCGGAATGAACAGCGGATCATAGCCGAATCCGCCGTCGCCCACCGGCTTCCGGCCGATCGCGCCCGGCCATTCACCGCGCACCACGATCTCGGGGCCACCGGGCACCACCAGCGCGCAGGTGGAGACGAACTGCGCGCCGCGCCGCTGGTCCGGTACGTCACCGAGTTGCGCGAGCAGCAGCGCGTTATTGGCCGCATCGTCGCCGTGCACCCCAGCCCAGCGCGCGGACAGCACGCCGGGCATCCCATTCAACGCGTCCACCGCGATCCCGGAATCGTCTGCCACACAGGGCAATCCGGTGGCGGCCGCACCATCGCACGCCTTCGCCAGCGCGTTCTCCTCGAAGGTCGCGCCGGTCTCGGGCGCCTCGTCGTAGGCGGGCACATCGCCGAGTCCGACGATTTCGATGCCCGCGATACCCGCGTCGGCGAGGATCCGGCGCAGTTCGTTCAACTTCTTGGCATTGCGACTGGCGACCAGGACGCGGCGCGACATCACTTCTTCTTCGACTCGGCAGGCTGCGGCAGCACGCCCGGGTACGGCAGTGCGAGCGCCTCTTTCTGGACGGTGAACAGGTGCTCACATCCGGCGAGTGCGGCATCGAGCAGCTTGTCCAGGGTGGAGCGCGGGAAGGTGGCGCCCTCACCGGTGCCCTGGATCTCCACCAAGGTGCCGGTATCGGTGGCGACCACATTCATATCGACCTCGGCGCGCGAATCCTCTTCGTACGGCAGGTCCAACCGCACCCGACCGTCGACGACGCCGACGCTCACCGCGGCGATCGCACACGAGATCGGCTGCGGGTCGGCTAATCCGCCCGCCGCACCGAGGTAGGTGACCGCGTCCGAGAGCGCGACATATGCGCCGGTGATGGCCGCGGTCCGCGTGCCACCGTCGGCCTGCAACACATCGCAGTCGATGGCAATGGTGTTCTCACCGATGGCCGCCAGGTCGATGCAGGCGCGCAGCGACCGGCCGATCAACCGGCTGATCTCCTGGGTACGACCGCCGACCTTGCCCTTCACCGATTCCCGCCCGCTGCGGGTATGCGTGGCCGCGGGCAGCATCGCGTATTCGGCGGTGAGCCAGCCGAGTCCGGAATCGCGCCGCCATGGCGGCACGCCCTCGGTGACGCTCGCGGTGCACATCACCCGGGTCTGCCCGAACTCCACCAGCACCGAACCGGCTGGATGCGTGGTGAAGCCACGGGTGATCCGTACCTCGCGGAGCTCATCGTCCGCCCTGCCATCGGCTCGTCTCGACACGCGCCAAGCCTAGTCACATGGCTTACCGCCCGCGCCAACCGGTCAGATGTCGAAGGTTTCCCCCGGTGCGACGGCGTGCACCGGTCCGGAGAACTGCGCCTTCGCCTCGGCGATCACGTCCTCGCGGGACGTCCACGGCGGAATGTGGGTGAGCAGCAGTTCTTTCACGCCCGCACGCTCGGCGATAATGCCCGCCTCGGTGCCGGAAAGATGCATGCCGGGCGGCCGATTCGCCGGATCGTGCGTCCACGACGCCTCCGACATGAGGATGTCGGCGCCCTGCGCGAGTTCGAGTACCGCATCACACATCGCGGTGTCGCCGGTATAGACGAACGTCCGTCCGGCCGCGGTCACGATGCGCAGACCGTACGACTCCGGCGGGTGATACACCCGGCGCGCGAGCACCGTGTGGCCCGGACCGAATTCGACCGCCGCACCGTCGACCCACGGCTGATGATCGACGACATCGGACCAGTCGTCGCACGCACCGCCGACCTCGGCGGAGGCATTGCCGATGCGCACCGCACTATCCGATGGACCGCGCACGATCGCCTGCCCCACCACGGGTGTCGGGTGGTAGCGCCGCCAGACCAGCAGGCCGGGCAGATCCAGGCAGTGATCGGCGTGCAGATGTGTGAGGAAGATATCGACCTCGCCGGGATCAGCGTAGCGCTGCAATGCGCCCAGCACGCCGGGTCCGAAGTCGATGACCACCGGCAACATATCCGGCCCGGTCAGTAGGTACCCCGACGCTGGGGAGTCCGGGCCGGACACACTGCCCGAGCACCCGAGGACGGTAAGGCGCATTCCCCCATGCTGCCACGACGAATTCTCGTTCATGAGAGCGCCTCGCTAACGTTCGGCGCCGTCACGAGCGAGAGCTCGGCTGTGCTCTGTTCGCTCACTCGAGCACCGATCCCCGCATTCCGCTGCGCGCCGTGCGATTACCGCGGCTACGCACTGACTCCGGCTCGATCCCCCCGACGGTGTCGACGTTCATCACCGGAGAGTACCCGGCCCGCCAGCACTCCACCCATTGCCCCGAAAAGATGCCCCTGCCAAGAGATTCCGGGCTGCCCGGGCAGCACACCCCACAGCACCGACCCGTAAATCGCCAGTACGACCAGCCCGATGCCGATCTGCACGAGATTGCGGGCGAACCAACCGCGTGAGATCAGGAAGGTCAACCAGCCGAAGATCAACGAGGACGCGCCGAGATGCACCGATCCGGTGGCGCCGGTGAGCCAGACGCCGACTCCGGCCACGATCCAGACGATCGCGGTGGCGGCGAGTCCGCGTCCGATGCCCGCGAGCAGGGTGATGAAGCCGAGGACGAGGATCGGAAGCGTATTGGCGAATAAGTGGTCCCAGCCGTGGTGCAGGACCGGGGCCCAGAGAATGCCCCACAGACCGTCCGCCTCGCGCGGTTCGATGCCGTTGTCATCGAGTTTGTTGTGGTCGAGGTTGTCGACACCTTCGATCCCGTAAAGCAGGGCGACGAATGCGGTGATGATGATGCCCGCGCGCAGCCAGAGCCGTTTGATCGGCGCGAAACTATTCGGTTCGGCGGGCGTCTCGGGCGTCGGCACGTTCGGCATCGAACCGATCGGCTGACCCAGTTGGGCACGCAGTGCGGCGATCCGCTCCGGATCGAACGACGAACCGATTCCCGAACCGCCGGTCATCGCAACCTCCTCGTGGAGCGAGTCCTCGGCACGCGAGGACCCGCTCTTTCGAGAGTACCGGGCCATATCAGGACCCGGCGGCCACGAATCCGGTCGAAATTCAGGCCCAGAGCTGGCCGTCGAGGCGCTCCTCGGCCTCTTCGAGAGTCCCGTCGTAAGCGCCGGTGGACAGGTACTTCCAGCCGCCATCGGCAACCACGAATGCGATATCCGCCCGCGTACCCGCCCGCACGCATTTGCGCGCGACACCGAGTGCCGCATGCAGAATCGCGCCGGTCGAAATGCCCGCGAAAATGCCCTCTTCCAACACCAGTTCGCGCGTGCGCTTCACCGCATCGAAGGGACCGACCGAAAAGCGAGTGGTCAGCACCGATTCGTCGTAGAGCTCGGGAATGAAACCCTCATCGATATTGCGCAGTCCGTACACGAGTTCGCCGTAGCGCGGTTCGGCCGCGACGATTTCGATGCCGGGCACCTTCTCGCGCAGAAAGCGGCCGGTCCCCATCAGCGTGCCCGTGGTGCCGAGACCCGCGACGAAATGGGTGATCTCGGGCAGGTCAGCGAGAATTTCCGGGCCAGTGGTCTCGTAGTGCGCCAGGGCATTGGCCGGATTGCCGTACTGGTACAGCATCACCCAGTCCGGATTCTCCGCGGCGATCTGCTTGGCCAGCGCGACCGCCTGATTCGAACCGCCCGCGGCCGGGGAATCGATGATCTGCGCGCCGAACATGGTCAGCAGCTGACGGCGCTCGACCGAGGTGTTCTCCGGCATCACGCAGACCAGCCGGTAGCCCTTGAGTTTGGCTGCCATGGCCAGCGAGATTCCGGTATTTCCGCTGGTCGGCTCCAGGATCGTGCAGCCGGGTGTCAGCAGTCCGTCGGCCTCGGCCTGTTCGATCATCCGCAACGCGGGCCGGTCCTTGATGGAACCGGTCGGGTTGCGGTCCTCGAGCTTGGCCCACAGCCGCACCGGATGGTCACCGTGCCACTGCGGGGACAGGTTGCGCAGCCCGACCAGCGGGGTGTTGCCGAGGGTCGCGATCAACGATTCATAGCGCGCCACGGGTCGATCAGCCTCCGGCGACGGCGGGCAGGATGGTGACGCTCGCACCCTCGGGTACCTCGGCTTCGAGGCCGCCCGCGAAGCGCACATCCTCGTCGTCGACGTAGATGTTGACGTAGCGGTTGAGCTTGCCGTCCTTGAGCAGCCGCTCCGCGAGGCCCGGATGGTTGGCCTCGAGGTTATCGATCAGCGCGGACAGGGTGGAGCCCTGGGCGTCGACGCGCTTCTCGCCTCCGGTGAGGCCACGCATGATGGTCGGGATGGACACGGTTACCGGCATGGGAACTCCTCGAATTCGACGAACATGGGTACTAAACGGTCTCGTACGCATCGACGATCCGGACCGGCTCCTCGGTGACCTCTCCGTCCACGATCCGGTAGCTGCGCAGCTCGTGCTGCTCGGGATCGCGGGTGGAGATCAACACGTAATGCGCGAACGGCTCGGACGCATAGGAGATATCGGTACGGCTCGGATAGGCCTCGGTGGCGGTATGCGAGTGGTAGATCACCACCGGGGTCTCGTCGGCGTCGTCCATCGCCCGCCACACCTTCAACTGCTCCCCGGAATCGAACCGGTAGAAGGTCGGCGAGCGCTCGGCATTGACCATGGCGATGAACCGCTCCGGCCGATCCGATCCCTCCGGACCGGCGATGACACCGCAGGCCTCGTCCGGGTGATCGGCGCGCGCATGCGCCACCATCGCCTCCACCAGGTCGGTCCTGATCACCAGCACGAGCTCAAACCCTTCCGCACTCGGCATCCAATGCCGACATACCGCACCCGACAACGACCCAGAATATTCGTTCTATTCCCACCCCCTCCCCCGGTCCCCCTCCCGCGCTCCCGCACCGTTTTGTGGATTCCGCCCGGCATGTCGGGCGGCGAGTCGATGTGCGAGGTCGTCCGAAGCTTTGCCGGACCGGCTAAGAGCGCGGGAAGAGGTCGGAGTAGGCCGGGATGCCGGCGACGGAGTGGGCGGTGAGGATGGCGTCGACGATGGCGCGCTCGACGCAGACCGCGGCGGCGGTGCAGACCTCGTCGAGGACCAGCAGGTCGGACGGAAAGGCGGGCGGCAATACGGCGGCGGTGGTTTCGGCGGTACCGGTCGACAGGGCGAACAGGGCGTCGCCGTCGAGGGGTGAGTGGGCGGGACGGATGGCACGGGCGAGCCCATCGTGGGCGGTGGTTGCCAAGCGTTGACAGCCGGTCGGGTCCAGGGGTGCGTCGGTGGCGACAACGCCGATGGTCGTGTTGAGGACGGTGCCTTTGACCGGGAGAGCGTTGGCGACGGCCAGTTGCTCGGGTGTGGCGGGATACAGGCCGAATGCGTCGGCGCCTTCGGTGCCGGTACCCCAGGGCAACCCGCTACGGGGGTCGAAAACCGAGCCCACGGGGTTCGCGACGACCAGCGCCGCCACAGTGCTACCCGCGGCGGCGCCCGCGCCGAGCACGACGCTCGCGGTCCCTACGCCGCCCTTGATCGAACCGGCCCGCGCACCGACGCCCGCGCCCACACACCCGCGCTCGAACTCCATTGCCGCCGCCTCGGCGGCCAGGAAGCCGAAATCGGCAGTCGGTCGAATTCGCCAGTCTCCCACAGGAAGATCGAAGATCACCGCGGCGGGGACGATGGGCACCACCCGCCTCGGATCGGCCGGATCCATGGGTATGCCCTCATGATGTTCCTCCAGCCAACGCATTACGCCGTCGGCAGCCGCGAGTCCATAGGCGCTGCCGCCGGTGAGCAGGATCGAATTCACTTGGCGCACAGTGTTACCCGGGTCGAGCAGATCGGTTTCCCTGGTCCCCGGCCCACCGCCGCGCACATCGACGGCGGCGATCGCCCCGCCGGGCGCGCGCACGACGGTACAGCCGGTCGCCGCACCGGAGCCCAGCCTCGCGTCCGGATCGAGCACGTGATGGTGCCCGACCAGCACACCGGGCACATCGGTAAGCGAATTCCGGAGTCCCGCTTGCCCATTCACAGCATGTGCTCCTGACCGCTCGTCACAACCGTCTCCATGCGGACCTGCGAAGCCTCGGACCGTGACACATCCCGACCGTCAGGGCGCGAGGGCCTGCAACAGCGAATCCTGCATCCAGGTCAGCCAGTGGTACACATCCAGATGCGGCCCACGCGGATCATCGGGTTCGAGATGATCCGGTGTCTCGGCATCGATTCCGAGCACCGTGCCCAATGCCAGCCGCACATCGGTCAGCGCGGTCAACCAGGCGTCGGCCTGCTCCGGTGTCAGCACGATCTTCCCGCCATCGGTCGGCACCGTATTCAGCACCACCGAACCAGCCGCCAACTTGGCGTCGATGATCTCCGGCTCGTGCAGGCCGCGCAGCGCGCTGTTGAGATCGGCACGATCGGCATCGGGCGAACCCGGCTCACTTCGGTGGAAGTCCGGCAGCAGCCGATGCAGCCGGGGATCGTCGGGCGGGGTGGTATTGCCGCTGCGCAGCCCGGTGAGCTCGGCCAGCTCATCGTCGGGTGCGGACTGGGCCCGCTCGGTCAGCAGGCCGGAAACGGCACCGACCAGGGACCGCAGCACGCTCGCCTCACGCGCGTCCATTTCGGATCGCAGTTTGAGGCCGCTCAGCGAGTTCTTCCGGCTCCACTTACGCACTGACGTCAGGGTAGTCGTACCGGTCAGTCGTCCCGTTGCATGGTCGCCCAGAGTCCGGCGGCGTGCAGTCGTCTCACGTCCTGCTCCATCTTGTCCCGCGAACCCGACGACACCACTGCTTTGCCCTCGTTGTGCACCTTGAGCATCAATTCGGTCGCCTTCGCTTTGCTGTAGCCGAACAGCTTCTGGAAGATGTACGTGACATAGTGCATGAGGTTGACCGGATCATCCCAGACGACCGTCACCCACGGACGGTCCTCGGCCTCCAGGATCTCGGTGTATTCGACCGCCTCCGGAGTCGCCTGTGCCGCCGACAGTGTCGCGTTCGCTTCGCACAAGCCCATAACACTCAGGGTACGACTCGACTCCGGATACACAACACCCGCACACCGGTAATCGGCACACACCCCGACGCCACCGGCTTATCATGCCCGCTACCGCTGTCTACAGTGGCTTGGGTGGAGATACGCAGCACCGCACTGCTGACCGATCAGTACGAACTGACCATGCTCGCGGCCGCCCTCGGCGACGGCTCGGCGCACCGCCGCTGCACCTTCGAGGTGTTTGCACGGCGCTTGCCGAATGGTCGCCGCTACGGCGTCGTCGCGGGCACCGGCCGACTGGTCGACGCGCTGGCGCATTTCCGCTTCGAGGAGGCCGAGCTCGAGATCGCGGCCGCTTTCCTGGACTCGAAGACCATCGATTGGCTGCGCGACTACCGCTTCACCGGCGATATCGACGGCTATCCCGAGGGCGAGCTGTACTTCCCGGGTTCGCCGATTCTTTCGGTGCGCGGCAGCTTCGCCGAATGCGTCCTCTTGGAGACTCTCGCGCTGTCGATCCTCAACCACGACAGCGCGATCGCCTCGGCCGCCGCCCGCATGGTGAGCGCGGCCGCCGGCCGCCGGATGATCGAGATGGGCTCACGCCGCGCCCACGAACTCGCCGCACCGTCCTGCTCGCGCGCCGCGTATCTGGCCGGTTTCGACGCCACCTCCAATCTGGAGGCCGTGCGCCGTTTCGGCGTGCCCGGCGCAGGCACGAGCGCGCATGCGTTCACCCTGCTGCACAGTACCGCGGACGGCGCGCACGAGGCGGCCGCGTTCCGCGGTCAGATCGAGGCGCTGGGCATCGGCACCATACTGCTCGTCGACACCTTCGACATCACCGAAGGGGTGGCGACCGCCATCGAGGTCGCCGGACCCGAATTGGGCGGCGTCCGTATCGATTCCGGTGATCTCGGCGTACTGGCCAGACAAGTGCGCGAGCAACTCGACCGACTCGGCGCGACCAAGACGCACATCGTGGTCTCCGGTGATCTGGACGAGTACGCGATAGCCGCGCTGCGCGCCGAACCGGTGGACGCCTATGGGGTCGGGACGTCGCTGGTCACCGGGTCCGGGGCACCCACCGCCGGAATGGTCTACAAGCTGGTCGAGGTGGACGGGCTGCCGGTCGCCAAGCGCAGCAGCCGCAAGGAGTCACGCGGCGGTACCAAGAAAGCGATTCGGCTGTCCCGCCGGACCGGCACCGTGGTCGAGGAGATCGTCTACCCGGCCACCGGAACCCCGCCCGCTACAAGCGGTTTCGAGGTTCACGAGCTGTTGACACCGCTGGTGCGCGGTGGCGAACCGGTTGCCGGGCTGCCCACGCTCGCGGACAGTCGCAAATTGGTGGCGCGGGGGTTGGTCAGCCTGCCGTGGGAGGGCCTGAAGCTGTCGGCTGGGGAGCCTGCGATTCCGACGACATTTGTGAGTTGACGCGGGCGCGGATGGCTCCGGCATTGCGCTTGGCCAGCCATTCCACGAAGCAGATCACGACCAGCACGATCAGCAACCCCTTGCTCAGCAGCCGCACCCGGTCACCGACCTCGTCGGGTCGCTCGCCGAGCAGAAAGGCGGTGGCGAGGTAGGCCGTGTAGCCGACGAAGAGTGCGATCGAAATTCTGACGGTGCTGCTCACATGGACCTCCGAGCGTTCCTGGCCCGCCTGATCGATCTGGCGGCACAATGTAATCCACAGACAGCAGCCCGAGTGTTTACACCTCGGCGCTGGAGATCCTGGGAAAGTGAGGTCGACATGAACCGAGCGTTGATCATCGTCGACGTGCAGAACGATTTCTGCGAGGGCGGATCCCTGGCCGTCACCGGCGGGTCCACCGTCGCCCGGCGCATCAGCGGCTACCTGAACTCCGCACGTTACAGTGCGGTCGTCGCCACCCGCGACTACCACATCGATCCCGGTGGGCACTTCTCCGAACATCCGGATTACGTGGACACCTGGCCGCCGCACTGCCGGGTCGGCACCTCCGGTGCGGATTTCCACCCCGCCCTGAACACCGAGCAGATCCAGGAGATCTTCTCCAAGGGCCAATACTGCGCCGCCTATTCAGGTTTCGAAGGCGCCACCGAAGACGGCACCAGTCTCGCGGACTGGCTGCGCGAGCGTGCCATCGATGAACTCGATATCGTCGGCATCGCCACCGACCACTGTGTGCGCGCGACCGCACTGGACGCCCGCATCGAAGGTTTCGACACCAGGGTGTTGCTGGACTTCACCGCGGGCGTCGCCCCCGATACGACCACCACCGCACTCGATCGCATGCGCGCGGCGGGAGTCGATATCGAGGGTTCGGTCGTTCGCTAGCGCGGACCGACACACCGACCTGCCGCAGGACACGCCGGGTTCGCGTGTGGCAGGTATGCGGAGCAGGCCGATGATCCGATCGGGCGGTGATCTGTGTCGGACCGAAGCAGTAGGCTCGTCGGGTGCCCGAACTGCCGCCTGTCCCCGAGCTTTTGGCCACCGCTGTGCGCGCGCTCGGCGGGAAGGAGCGCGTCGGGCAGGTGACGATGGCGGCGGCGGTGGATCACGCCATCGACACCCACGAGCACCTCGCGGTGCAGGCGGGCACCGGGACCGGAAAGTCGCTGGCGTATCTGGTACCGAGTCTGCGTCACGCGGTGCGCACCGGCCGGACCGTGGTGGTCTCGACCGCGACGATCGCGCTGCAGCGTCAGCTCGTCGACCGGGATCTGCCGCGACTGGCCGAGGCGCTGAGCAAGCCGCTGGGGCGGGAGGCGAAATTCGCGATCCTCAAGGGGCGCAATAACTATCTGTGCCTGAACAAGATCAATAGCGCGATTCCGGACGAACCCGCGGAAGCGGAGCTCTTCGACGCGTTCGCCATCTCGCGGCTGGGCCGGGAGGTGCAGCGGCTCAACGAATGGGCCTCGAATACCGAAACCGGCGATCGGGACGAACTCGCCCCCGGCGTCACCGATCGGGCCTGGCGGCAGGTCAGCGTGTCCTCGCGGGAATGCCTCGGCAAGTCGCGCTGCCCGTTCGGCCAGGACTGTTTCGCAGAACGAGCCAGGGCGGAATCGGCGCAGGCCGATGTGGTGGTGACCAATCACGCCCTGCTCGCCATCGATGCGATCAGCGGCATCCAAGTGCTGCCCGAACACGATGTGGTCGTCATCGACGAGGCGCATGAGCTCGTCGACCGGGTCACCGGCGTCGCCACCGCCGAATTGGCCCCGTCGGCGATCAGCACCGCGGCCCGGCGCTGCGCCAAACTCATCGACCAGCGGGAAGTGGACCGCCTGGAGCAGGCCGCCGAGGCCTGGCACACGGTGCTCGATGACCTGCCCGCCGCGCGCTGGGACACACTGCCGGATGGCACCGCCCCGGTGCTCGCGCTGGTCCGCGACGCCGCCTGGAACGCCCGGACCGCACTCGCGCCACCCGGCGGCACCACCGCACCGGGCGATCCGGAAAGCGCGGCCGCGCGCACCCAGGCACTGGCCGGCATCGATGAGGTGCACGACAGCGCGGTGCGCGCGTTGACCGCCTTCGACGAACCCGATCCGGCCAAGCGTCACGATGTCATCTGGCTCGCCGCCGACGAGATCCGCGGCGTCACCCGGCGGACACTGCGGATGGCGCCGCTGTCGGTGGGCGGGCTACTGCGCAGCAGGCTTTTCGGCACCGCCACCGTCGTGCTGACCTCGGCCACCCTACAGATCGGCGGCTCCTTCGACGGGCTCGCCATCACCTGGGGCCTGCCCGCACAATCGGCCAACCGCAGCGATACCGCAGCCGCCAACGGCGCGCAGGCACCCTCGGACGCGGATAGCGTGCGCTGGAGTTCGCTCGATGTCGGCTCGCCGTTCGACCACGCCAAATCCGGCATCCTGTATGTCGCCAAACACCTGCCCGCGCCTGGCCAGGACGGTCTGGCACCGGCCTATCTCGCGGAAATCGAACGGCTGATCAGCGCGGCGGGCGGACGCACACTCGGGCTGTTCTCCTCGATGCGCGCCGCCCGTGCGGCCACCGACGCACTGCGCGAGCGGCTGAATACGCCCGTGCTGTGTCAAGGCGACGACTCGACCGGCGCGCTGGTGCGTAAGTTCGCCGACGACCCGCAGACCTCCCTGTTCGGCACACTGTCGCTATGGCAGGGCGTCGATGTGCCGGGTCCGTCGCTGAGCCTGGTGATCCTGGATCGTATCCCGTTCCCACGCCCCGACGATCCGCTGCTGACCGCGCGACAGCGCGCCGTCGAGTCGCGTGGGGGCAACGGCTTCATGACCGTCGCGGCCAATCACGCCGCGCTGCTGCTGGCCCAGGGCACCGGCAGGCTCTTGCGCAGCGTCGACGACCGCGGAGTGGTCGCGATTCTGGATTCACGTTTGGCGACCGCACGCTACGGTGGCTATCTGCGGGCTTCACTGCCGCCGTACTGGGAGACCTCGGATCCCGACGTCGTCACCAAGGCACTGCGTCGGCTCACCGCAGCGAGCGCCTGAACCGGTCGATCCGCGAGATCACTCACCAGAATTCTCAAGTACTTCCAGACGGAAGTAAGTTGAGAACCGATACCTCGGTGTAACCCCAATTCCCACACCGGGTGTATCGGCGGTCTCCGCGCCAAGCCCTGCGCGCGGGGACACCACAAATCCCTGTCACTACCGGTCCACCCGTGAGACCGTCTCGGCGAATTCCTATCCGCGCAAGATCTCTGGCCGAATACCGCGCGATCTGCGCACTCACCGAAGCCGACCTCGGTGGATACATTCTCGACCGTCCAGGTGGCGCAGCGAGTTTCACCGCGGCGCGACCACGGTGCTGGTCCCGCACTCGACTTCCGATGAAACGCGAATCAGATCAGAGCGTCCATTTGAGGATCAACGTGACCATGGCCGCGATCACGGCCACCACGATTGCGGCCACGCCCCAGACAACGCCCTGCCGCTGCCACGGACGGCCGTGGTCGAGGGAGAACTTGCCGGGGCCGGTGAATGCGACCACCGCGCCGGCGGCGGCGAATAACAAGGGCATTTCGTAGCCCTTACCGCTCAGCAGGCCGCCACCCCAGGTGGCATTGACCGCATTGATCATGGTGCCGAGCACGATGGCCGAGGCCAGCGGCGTCAGCAGGCCGAGCACCAGCAGGAGACCGCCGGTGAATTCGCTGAGTCCGGCGAGTGTGCCGAACAGTTTGCCAGGGTTGTAGCCCATGGAATCGAAGGTCGCGGCGTTGGCGCGCCAACCCGCGCCATTGAACCAGCCGAACAGTTTCTGGGAGCCGTGCGCCGCCAGCAGGCCGCCGAAGACGACGCGCAGCAGCAGCAGGCCGATATCGGCGGCGGAGTTGTCGAGCGTGGAGGTACTGGGATCGGTGGGGCGTTCGAGTGCGCCGTTGTTGGTCATGTGCTGGTCCTCATCCGTGCATCGGTTATGAACAGTGGCTGTTTAGCCTCGGCAATGAATCGGACTGCGGTCCGATTATCGCACACCGCGGCGCGACCGCGCGATAACCGGGCCTATTCGGAGAGGAAGAAGAAATATCCGAGGAACGTCACCATCAGCGCCCACATCGCGGAATGCGCCTGTCCGACGCGGCCTTCGCAACCATGACGATCGGATAACACGGTATGCCCATCACCAGCCCGTTCGCGACATGCCGGTACCGGCGAGCGCCGCATCCGGCGCTTTTGACAGCTGCGACACCCGCTAGACGCTTGGGGCGATGACCAGGCCGAGTTCGGCGTCGGAGGCGAGTAGTTCGTTGTGGGGCAGGACGCGGACTGTGTAACCGACCGCACCGGAGAGCGGGACCGGGGTTTCGACGGTGAAGAGTTCGACGCCGTAGTCGGATCCGGTGTGGGTCATAGGGAAGGTGGTGGTGTCGGAGAGGTCGTCGGTCGGCGAGACTCGGCCGAGTACCGCCTGCACGGTAACGTCGGCGGGGGTGAGGCCGCCGAGGTCGATGCGAGCGGCGAGAGACAGTTCGGCCCCGATGATCGGAGTATCGGGCAGACCCGCGCTGTCGACCTGGATGATCTTGACCGAGGGCCAGGCCGCCTCGACTCGGCGACGGTACTCCGAAACCGCACGGGCACCGGCGAATTCGTCGGCGCTCACACGTCGACCGGCGGATGCGGCGGGGGCATAGTACTCGACTGCGTAGTCACGAACCATGCGGGAGGCCAGCACCTTCGGACCGAGCGTCTGCAGGGTGTGCCGCACCATCTCGACCCAGCGCACCGGCATATCGGAGCCGTCACGGTCGTAGAAGCGCGGTGCGACGGTGCGTTCGAACAGGTCGTAGAGCGCGGCGGCCTCGAGGTCGTCGCGGCGGTGTTCATCGGAGACACCGTCGGCGGTCGGTATGGCCCAACCGTTTTCGCCGTCGTACATCTCGTCCCACCAGCCGTCGCGGATGGAGAGGTTGAGCCCGCCGTTGAGCGCGGACTTCATACCGGAGGTGCCGCAGGCCTCCAGCGGACGCAGCGGATTGTTCAGCCAGACATCGCAACCCCAGTACAGGTAGCGGGCCATCGACATGTCGTAGTCGGGCAGGAAGACAATGCGATGACGCACTTCCGGATCATCGGCGAACCGGACGACCTGCTGAATCAGTGCCTTGCCTCCGTCGTCGGCCGGGTGGCTCTTCCCCGCGACGACCAGCTGCACCGGCCGATCGGGATCCAGCAGCAGCGCCCGCAAGCGCTGCGGATCGCGCAGCATCAGCGTGAGCCGCTTGTAGGTCGGCACCCGGCGCGCGAAACCGACGGTCAGCACATTCGGATCGAAAACGCTATCGACCCAACCCAATTCGGCCGAGGCCGCGCCGCGCTCCAGCCAGGACGCGCGCACCCGGCGGCGCACCTCGGCAACGAGAATCGCGCGCAAGGCATTGCGGGTCGACCACAATTCCCTCAGGTCGACATCGCGCAGCTTCTCCCAGCCCCGAGCCTCCTCGACCAGTTCCGGACCGATGTATTCGCGTGCCTTGTCGAACCATTCGCGCGCGGCCCAGGTAGGGGCGTGCACACCATTGGTGACCGAACCGATCGGCACCTCCGTCGCGTCGAACCCCGGCCACAGTGGCGCGAACATGGCGCGGCTCACCTCGCCGTGCAGTTGGGAAACACCGTTGGCGCGCTGGGCGAGTCGCAGACCCATATGCGCCATATTGAACACCGACGGATCGGCTTCACGCCCGAGCGCGACGATCCGGTCGACGGAAAGCCCCGGCAGCATGGCGGATTCGGATTCGCCGTGCCCACCGCCGAAATACCGGCGCACCAACGGCATCGGGAACCGGTCGATGCCGGCGGGCACCGGCGTATGCGTGGTGAACACGGTAGCGGCTCGCACCGCGGTGAGCGCGCTATCGAAATCCAGTCCGGTCGAGACGAGTTCACGGATCCGCTCGACGCCGAGGAATCCAGCGTGCCCCTCGTTCATATGGAACACATCGGGATCCGGCAATCCGGCGGCCCGCGTATAGGCGCGTACCGCCCGCACGCCACCGATACCGGCCAGGATCTCCTGTTTGATCCGATGGTCCTGATCACCGCCGTAGAGCCGGTCGGTGACCGCACGCAGTTCCGGATCGTTCTCGGCGATATCGGAATCCAGCAGCAGCAATGGCACCCGCCCGACCTGCGCGATCCACACCCGCGCCCGCAGCACCCGCGCATCGGGCATGGCCACATGGATCAGCACCGGCGAACCTTCGGTGGTCAGCAGCCGCAACGGCAGCCCCTGCGGATCCAGCGCCGGATAGTGTTCGGACTGCCAACCGTCCGCGGTCAACGATTGCCGGAAGTAGCCGGAGCGGTAGAGCAATCCGACGCCGATCAGCGGCAGCCCCAGATCCGATGCGGACTTCAGATGGTCGCCGGCGAGAATCCCGAGGCCGCCCGAATAGTTCGGCAGTACCTCGGTGACGCCGAACTCCATCGAGAAGTAGGCGATGCCGCGCACCGGCTCATCGCTCTGCCGCTGGAACCAGCCCGGGCGCGTCAGATAGTCGCGCAGATCCGCGGCGGCGGCATCCACTCGCCCGACGTAGTCCGCGTCGGCGGCGAGCTCGTCGAGCCGCGTCGCGGGCACCTCGCCCAGTATCCGCACCGGGTCATGGCCGAGCTCGCGCCACAGCTCGGGATCGAGTTCCGCGAACAAATCCTGGGTGGCCCAATGCCACGACCAGCGCAGATTCGTGGAAAGTTCACCCAGCGCCGCCAAACGCTCGGGCAGATGGGCACGGACGGTGAAACGACGAAGTGCCTTCACCTGCAGAACCTTACCGAATGCGACCTACCCAAGTCGCCTAAGCGGCCCAGGTCACGCGATGACGTCCGCGCGGCGATAACAGCTCGTGGCCAACTCTCGCAGGTGAGAGCATCGGCTGATGCCGCACTGGACCGATGTACTCCCCCAGTTCCTGCTGGCCTGCCTCATTCTGGCCGCACTGCCCGGACCGGCGACGGCCCTGTTCCTCCAGCGCGCGGTACGCGACGGTCGCGCGGCCGGGCTGGCGGCGGTGGCCGGGAACGAGATCGGGGTGCTCGGGTGGACGCTCGCCGGCGGCGCCGGATTGTCGGTGCTGCTGCTCGCGAACCGGTTCATGAATACCGCGGTGCACGTCATCGGGGCGTTGGTGTTGATCTGGCTCGGCGTACAGGCCTGGCGCGGCGCCGGCCGTGACGACGAGTTCGGCAACAGGATGACCAAGCTGCTGCCCACCGGCCGTACCCCCGGTTCGGCCTTCCGCGCCTCGCTGATCTCGATCGCGGCGAATCCGAAGGCGGCCGTCTTCGGCCTGACGATCCTGCCGCAGTTCCTGCCGTCGAACGGTCCGGTGCTACCAACAGTGCTGATCCTGGCGGGTATCCAACTGGTCATCGATACGGCTTGGTGCATCGGCATCGTGCTGGTGGCGGACCGCGCCGGGACCTGGCTGCAGCGAACCGGAATCCGTCAGCGGGTGGAGCGCGCACTCGGCGCGATCTTGGTCGCACTGGGTCTCGGTTTGGCGGCCGACGCACGCTGATCCGGTCCAACCGACCCGCACCCGGTAGGTTGGTCGACGTGACCGGCCGCATCGCCATCGATGACACCGCCCCTTCGATCCCCGGCGGCCGCTCGGCCAAGGCCGTGGTCGGCGAGGTCTTTCCGGTGCGCACGGTGGTTTGGCGTGAGGGGCACGACGCCGTCTCCGCCACGCTCGCGGTGCGCGGCCCAGGCTCGTCGCGGCTCACCCGCATTCGGATGACACCGGACTACGAGCCGGATGTGTTCAACGCCACCTTCGTACCCAACCTGCCCGGCGTGTGGACCTACCGCGTCGAGGGCTGGAGCGATCCGATCGCGACTTGGCGGGCGGCGGTGGAGGCCAAGCTGGCGGTCGGGCAGAGCGCCACCGACCTCGCCAACGACCTCGAGCTCGGCGCCCGGCTGTTCGAACGGGCCGCGCAGGCGGTGCCGAAGAAGCAGTTCGAGCGCCTGCGCGCCGCCGCGATGGCATTGCGCGCCGACGAACAGTTGCCTGCCCGAGTCGCCCCCGCCTTCAGCGCCGAGGTCACCGAAATCCTGCGCGATACGCCGTTGCGGGACATGGTCACTCGCGGCCCGCAGCACTCGGTGCTGGTAGAACGACAACGCGCACTGTACGGCTCGTGGTACGAATTCTTCCCGCGCTCGACCGGTGGCAGCGATGCCGTGGGCAATCCGATCCACGGCAATTTCGCCACCGCCGCAAAGGAATTGCCGCGCATCGCGGGCATGGGCTTCGATGTGGTCTATCTGCCGCCGATCCACCCGATCGGCGCGATCAACCGCAAGGGCCGCAATAATTCACTCGCCGCTGAACCCGGTGATGTCGGCTCCCCGTGGGCAATCGGATCGAACGAAGGCGGGCACGACGCGATCCATCCCGAGCTCGGTACCACCGCCGACTTCGCCGATTTCGTCGCCACCGCCACCGAACTCGGTCTCGAGGTCGCCCTCGACCTGGCGCTGCAGTGCGCGCCGGATCATCCGTGGGTCGCCGCGCACCCGGAATGGTTCACGACGCTCCCGGACGGCACCATCGCCTACGCCGAGAATCCACCGAAGAAATATCAGGACATCTACCCGGTCAACTTCGACAACGATCCGGACGGGCTGTATGCGGAGGTGCTGCGAGTCGTCCGGCACTGGATCGGCTTGGGCGTCAAGATCTTCCGTGTCGACAACCCGCACACCAAACCCGCCGACTTCTGGGAATGGCTGATCGCGAGCGTGCGGCGCACCGATCCCGAGGTGATCTTCCTGTCCGAGGCGTTCACCCGACCGGCCCGGCTCTACGGTCTGGCCCGTCGCGGATTCAGTCAGTCCTATACGTATTTCACCTGGCGCGTCGCCAAATGGGAGCTGACCGAATTCGGCAACGAACTGGCCGCCAAGGCCGACGAGGCCAGACCGAACCTGTTCGTCAACACTCCCGACATCCTGCACGAGAGCCTGCAGCACGGCGGACCGGGCATGTTCGCCATCCGCGCGGTGCTGGCCGCGACCATGGCTCCGACCTGGGGTGTCTACTCCGGATTCGAACTCTTCGAACATCAGGCGGTGCGTCCGGGCAGCGAGGAGTACCTGGATTCGGAAAAGTACGAGCTGCGCCCGCGTCCGTTCGCCGAGGCGCTCGCACGCGGAGAATCGTTGGAGCCGTGGATCACCCGGCTCAACGAGATCCGGCGCGCACATCCGGCACTGCAGCAGTTGCGCTGCATCCACTTCCATCACGTCGACAACGACGCGCTGCTGGCCTATTCGAAGGTCGATCCGGTCAGCGGTGACGCGGTACTGGTCGTGGTGAATCTCAACCCCTATGGCGCCGAATGGGGCATGATCTCGCTCGACCTACCCGCCA
Source organism: Nocardia citri (assembly GCF_054065835.1). Classification (NCBI taxonomy): domain Bacteria; kingdom Bacillati; phylum Actinomycetota; class Actinomycetes; order Mycobacteriales; family Nocardiaceae; genus Nocardia; species Nocardia citri. The sequence goes on along the minus strand of NZ_JBSUQM010000005.1, from coordinate 10,159 downwards.
TCGGGCGCGAATGGCACGACCATCCGGTGGTGTTCGACGAGGTCAGCGGCGAGGAATACCACTGGGCGCAGACCAATTACGTGCGGCTGGATCCCGCCCACGCGGTCGCCCACATTCTCGCGCTGCCCCCGGTATCGCCACAGGCGCGCGCGGAATTGGCCTTCCGGAGGACGTTTCGATGAAGCGCCGCGATTTGATGTTGCTCGCGGCGGGCACCCACACCGATCCGCATACGGTGCTCGGCGCACACCCGCATCCTGATGGCACGATTGTCCGGGTGTTGCGCCCGCATGCCGATACAGTGTTCGCGCGTGTCGGCGGCGTCGACCAACCGCTGACGTCGTTGGGGCACGGTATTTTCGCCGGTGTAGTACCGCATCCGGACCTGATGGATTACCGCATCGTCACCAATTACCAAGGCGGGCAGACGATCATCAGCGCGGACGGCTACCGCTTCCTGCCGACCGTCGGTGAGCTGGACCTGCATCTCATCGGCGAGGGCCGCCATGAACACCTGTGGGAGGTGCTCGGCGCGCACCCGCGTCGTTACCACACCCTCGACGGCGAGGTGGCGGGCACCTCGTTCGCCGTCTGGGCACCGAATGCCCGGGGGGTCAGCGTGATCGGGGATTTCGACGGCTGGAGTGGCAATACCGCACCGATGCGTTCGCTCGGATCCTCCGGAATTTGGGAGGTCTTCTTACCAGGGGTCGGCGTCGGCACCACGTACAAGTTCCGCGTGCACGGCGCGGACGGACGCACCGTGGATCATGCGGATCCGCTGGCCTTCGCGACGGAACTGCCACCGGCGACGGCATCGGTGGTAACCGAAAGCAATTACGTGTGGTCCGATAGCGATTGGCTCGCGACCCGCGAACGCACCGACCCGACCCGCGCCCCGATGAGCGTCTACGAAGTGCACCTGGGTTCCTGGCGGCCCGGGCTCTGCTACCGCGAATTGGCCGATCAGCTCGCCGATTACGTGCGCTCGGCCGGATTCACCCATATCGAGTTGCTGCCGGTCGCCGAGCATCCGTTCGGCGGTTCCTGGGGCTACCAGGTCACGTCGTACTACGCACCCACCGCCCGTTTCGGCGCACCCGACGATTTCCGCGCCTTCGTCGACCGCATGCACGCCGCGGGCATCGGCGTATTGCTCGACTGGGTGCCCGCACACTTCCCCCGTGACGAATGGGCGTTGGCACGCTTCGACGGCACGGCGCTCTACGAGCACGCCGATCCGCGCCGCGGCGAACAACTCGACTGGGGTACCTATATTTTCGACTTCGGCCGCAACGAGGTGCGTAACTTCCTGGTCGCCAATGCGCGCTACTGGATCGAGGAATTCCATATCGACGGACTGCGCGTCGATGCGGTCGCCTCCATGCTGTACCTGGATTACTCCCGCACCGAAGGCGAATGGGAACCCAATGTGCACGGCGGCCGGGAGAACTTGGAGGCCGTCGACTTCCTGCAGGATCTCAACGAAACCGTGCACCGCTACCATCCCGGCGTCGTCACCATCGCCGAGGAATCCACCACCTGGCCCGGTGTCACCCGCGGCACCGATGTCGGCGGTCTCGGTTTCACCATGAAGTGGAATATGGGCTGGATGCACGACACCCTCGGCTACCTGGGGCGCGATCCGATCCACCGCTCCTGGCATCACAACGAGATCACCTTCTCACTGGTGTACGCGTGGAGCGAGAACTACGTGCTGCCCATCAGCCACGACGAGGTCGTGCACGGCAAGGGCACCCTGTGGACCAGAATGCCCGGTGACGAATTCGCCAAGGCGGCGAGCGTGCGCGCACTGCTGGCCTACATGTGGTCGCATCCTGGTAAGCAATTGCTGTTCATGGGCCAGGATTTCGGCCAGTTCCGGGAGTGGTCACACGACCGCGGCCTGGACTGGCACGAACTGGAAAACCCACTGCACCAGGGCATTACCGTCGCGGTCCGGGATCTGAACACGGTCTACCGCGCCCATCCAGCGCTGTGGAGTCAGGACACCAGCCCAGGCGGCTACTCCTGGGTCCAGGCCGACGATCGCGAAAACAATGTGATCGCCTTCCTGCGCTACGGCTCCGACGGTTCGGTGCTCGCCTGCGTCTTCAACTTCTCCGGCTCGGTGCACGCAGAATTTCGCGTCGGCCTGCCGAGTGCGGGCGTCTGGCGCGAAATCCTCAATACCGACGCCGTCGAATACGGCGGCTCCGGCATCGGCAACCTCGGCGGCGTCAAGGCGACCGAGGTGCCGTGGCATGGCCGACCGGCCTCGGCGACCGTGGCGCTGGCGCCGAATACCGCGATCTGGCTTGCGCCGGAGTCATACGTCGCAGGCGAGTAGCGATCGACGAGCGGCGGGGGCTATCCACTGATACCACGGGTGCCCCCGGCGGCCGGTTCAGTACAGCGCGGCGGCGAGCTTGCGGCGGGCAGCGACCACGAAAGGCTCTGCCGGGTCGAACAATTCGAAGAGTTCGAGCAACCGTGTGCGCGCCTTGGTGCGATCATCGCCCGCCGTCTTCTTGATCACGGCGATCAACCGGTCGAACGAGGCCTCCGGCTGCTGGCTCAGCATCTCCACATCGGCGGCGTCCAAGGCCGCGTCGACGTTGGCCGGATCGGCATCGGCGGTGGCGATCGCGGTATCCGAAACGCCCTGGGCACGCGACAGGAAGCGCAGCTGCCGCAGCGCGCTCTTCGCCTCCTCATTGCCGGGCTCCGCAGCGATGATGGCCTCATAGGCCGCCTCGGCACCGGCCAGGTCACCATGCTCCAGCGCGGCCTCCGCGGCGGTGAAACGCGGGTCCTCCGCGGCCTGCGGCTGTTCGCCGCCCTCGAGCTGACCGCCGACCGCCTCGACCACCGCACTCAACCACTGCCGGACCTGCGGCTCCGGCTGGGCGCCCTCGAAATCAGCGAGCGGCCGGCCACCGGCCACGGCGATCACCGTGGGAATGCCCTTCACACTGAAGGCCTGCGCGATCCGCATATTGGCCTCGGCCTCGACCGTCGCCAGATCCCATGCGCCCGCATCTTCTCGGACGAGCCGTTCCAACGTCCGAACCAGCTCGACGCTGCCCGGGCTGCGCTGCGAATACAGCACGACGACCACCGGCACCTGGGTGGACCGGCGCAGCACCTTTGTTTCGAAATCCGCCTCGGAGACGGCGAAATCACCGCCTCCCGCGCCCGACGCACCGGCCGGGGGCTGCTTGAGGCTGGACAGATCCACCGCACCGGACATGGCGGCGGCGACGGCTGGCGAAGGACGGCGGGCAGGTCGAGTCACGGTTTCCAGTGTGTCACGGCGTGACCGATGCCGGGGCTCCGGATTCGACGGAAGTGACATCGCTCAGCTCACCGAGCTTGCCCGCGCGCACCGCCCACAGCTCGAAGAGCACGGTGAAGAACGGCGGAATGCTGGACAGCAGGGCGAGTACGGTGGTCTTGGTGTTCCAGGCCAGCTCGCGGGCCGCGAGGATCGCGGTGATGACGAACAAGATGAAGATGATGCCGTGTGTCATCCCGAACACCTTGACCGGCCACAGGACCGGTTCGGGGAGGCGCTTGAACACCATGCCGACGATGAGGAAGACCCAGGAGATCGCCTCCAGCACGGCGATGAAGCGGAACCGCTTGGCCACGGTGCTCAACTCGAAGAAATTGCCCATGTCCACCATTGTGCCGGACCGCTACGACGGACCGTAGTTGAACCGGTCACACCTCGGCCCGTGAGCCCCGCCGACCCGGTCTGCGCCGGGCCGACGGAGACAAGAACTACACCTTGATGATCAGCGCGTCACCCTGACCGCCGCCACCGCAGAGCGCGGCCGCACCGATGCCGCCCCCGCGCCGCTTCAGCTCCAGCGCCAGATGCAGCAGGATGCGCGCACCCGACATGCCGAGCGGGTGACCGATGGCGATCGCACCACCGTTGACGTTCACCTTCTCGGGATCGATGCCCAGCTTGCGGGTCGACGCGATACCGACCGCCGCGAATGCCTCGTTGATCTCCACGAGATCCAGCTCGGCGGGCGAAATGCCTTCGCGTGCACAGGCCTTGGCGATCGCATTGGCAGGCTGATCCTGCAGCGTCGAATCCGGGCCCGCGACCACGCCCGCGGCGCCGATCTCGGCGATCCAGCTCAGGCCCAGCGACTGCGCCTTCTCCTTGCTCATCACGACCACCGCGGCCGCGCCGTCGGAGATCTGCGAGGCGGTGCCCGCAGTGATGGTGCCGTCCTTACGGAAGGCCGGACGCAGCTTGGCCAGCGATTCGACGGTGGTGTCCGCGCGAACGCCCTCGTCGGTGCTCACCACGATCGGATCACCCTTGCGCTGCGGCACCGAAACCGGAACCACCTCGTCATCGAAGAGGCCGTTTTTCCACGCCGCCGCCGCACGCTGATGCGAGGCCGCCGCGAACCCGTCCTGATCCTCCCGGCTGACCGGCTCGGTGTCGTTGCGCTGTTCGGTCAGCGCACCCATCGGCTGGTCGGTGAAGATGTCGTGCAGACCGTCGTAGGCCATGCTGTCACGCAGCATCACATCGCCGTATTTGTAACCCTCCCTGCTCTTTTCGAGCAGATGCGGGGCCTGACTCATGGATTCCTGACCGCCGGCGACCACGATCTCGTACTCCCCCGCACGGATCAGCTGATCGGCGAGCGCGATCGCGTTGATACCGGACAGACATACCTTGTTCACCGTCAAGGCGGGCACATTCATCGGAATGCCCGCAGCCACGGCCGCCTGCCGGGCCGGGATCTGCCCGGCGCCCGCGGTGAGCACCTGACCCATGATCACGTAGTCGACCTGTTCCGGCGCGACGCCGCCCTTCTCCAGCGCCGCCTTGATGGCGAAGCCGCCCAGGTCGGATCCGCTGAAGTCCTTCAGCCCCCCGAGCAGCCGACCGACCGGGGTACGCGCACCGGAGACGATCACGGTTGTGGTCACGACGAGCCTCGCATTCTTTGATCGGAACAGCGTCGCGCACCGAGCACGCGCGACGCCAACCTCTGTACTCAACGGTAGCTTGTCCTGCTCGAACCGCCCCTGCCAGGTATGTGGTGTCCTCAATGCGCGGCCAAGCGCCAAGGGACTGATCACGGCCTCCCGGCCGGCTGTGCCAGATCTGGATCAGGCGCTACGTTCGAGGGGTGAGCAACGTTATCGACTCGTCGAACCTGATCCCTGGCGACTACATCATCGCCGTCGACCACGTGGGCATCGCCGTACCCGACCTGGATGCCGCAATTGCCTGGTATGCCGACAATCTCGGCATGATCGAGACCCACCGCGAGGTCAATGAGACCCAAGGTGTGCACGAGGCGATGCTGTCGTTGCCCGGCGCACCGGACGGCGCGACTGCCCTGCAGTTGCTGGCTCCGCTCAACGCGGACTCCACAATCGCCAAGTTCATCGACCGCAGCGGTCCGGGCCTGCAGCAACTCGCCTATCGGGTTACCGACATCGAGGCCGTCTCCGTGTATCTTCGTGATCGAGGTCTGCGGTTGCTCTACGACGCCCCGCGTCACGGAACCGCCGATTCCCGCATCAATTTCATCCACCCGAAGGATGCTGGCGGTGTGCTGATCGAATTGGTCGAGCCCAACTCGAATGCTACGCACTAGCGTCAAGATCGGGCCCGAAAATCTCGGCGCGGTCACAATCGCGGTCGAGTCACCACGAGGTCCAAGCAGGCTGTAGTTTGTGACCCATGTCGTCACCCGAGTCCGATCGCAATCGCTTCGTTGCACTGCCCTTCACCGTTGTGCGCAAGGGTTATGCGCAAGACGAGGTACGCAATTACTTCGACCGTTTCGATGCCGAACTGAGAGTCACCGCCACAGATCGGGACGCCGCTGCGGCGCAAGCCCGTAACCTCGCCAGCCAGCTGGAGGACGCGCGGGACGAGATCGATGAGCTCCGCAAGGAAGTCGATCGCCTTTCGGTTCCGCCGACCACCGCGGAAGGCATGTCCGACCGTATCTCCCGGATGCTGCGGCTGGCCTCCGACGAGGCGTCCGAGGTCCGCGCGCTCGCGCAGGCCGAAGCGGCGGAAATGGTGTCGATCGCGGAGCAGCAGGCCACCGAGATGCGTGGCAAGTACGAATCGCTGCTCGCCGAGACCAAGGAGAAGCGCGAGGCGCTCGAGATCGAATTCGAGCAGACCCTGGCGAATGCGCGTACCGAGTCCGCCAAGATCATCGAGGCCGCTCAGGCCGAGGCCGACCGCCTCGGCAAGGAAGCCGATGCCAAGCGCAAGGCAACCCAGCAGGACTTCGAGGCCACCATGGCGGAGCGTCGCACGAAGCTCACCCGGGCAATGGAGGAGCTCGAGGCCACCAGTCGCGCCGAGGCCGCTCAGCGGATCAAGGACGCGACCGACGAGTCCAACCGCCTCATCACCTCCGCCACCCAGACCTCCGAGCGCAAGATCGCACACGCCAAGGAACTCGCGGAGGAGATGCGCGTGCTGCGTGGCCGCGTGCTCGCCCAACTGCTCGGTATCCGCGGCCAGCTCGACTCGGTGCCCGCCATGCTCGCGGCGGTCAACCGAGAAAGCGAACTGCTGGACGGTGTTCCGGATCAGCGCAAGTCCATCGGCGGCGGCACCAAGTCGGTCACCGGTTCGCGCGCCAAGGCCATCCCCGAGGCCTCGGCCGAGGAAGACGACATCGACGCCGACGAGCGCGAGAACGCCGAAATCAGCAACTGACGACGGCGGGCTGAGCGGCGACAAACGCAACACCCCAACCGAATCCACACCACAGGCCGCCCCACACCAGGGCGGCCTTTCCAATGTCGCGACCAGATCGCATCGCAGTGTGCGCCCAGGGCCGTCCCGAGCCGGATACGGATCGCGTATCCGGGACATCCACCGCCACAACAACATTCCGGTTGAGGCACCCAGCGCCCCGAACCTTCGGCCAGCATTCGTTCTCCCTCTGCCCCAGGCAACCTCAGTTCCAAGGGAATCCACGGCGCAGCGTATCTTCTCGACTGCCGCGTAACCGAGTCCACTTCCCACACTTCCAATTGGACCCCGCGCATCCGCGGCTCCGCCGGCCCAATCTGCTTCGAACTCGCCGAACTCGACGCTGAGGAAGACCGCCAGTCATACATATCGGCCGCATCCGGTCACCCATCCAGTTTCAGCAGCGCCGCTGCTCAATTGCGGAGGCCAGTAGATCCGCTACCCGCAGTCGCGTATTGCCCTGCGGGCGCACATTCGGGCCGCAGGCGCGCACCCCGTTTGCCGCAGCCACGCCCACTCCGACGTCGGACACGTCTTCCAGTACAAAGGCAAGTGCGGCTGTCCCTGCATGAACCCGCGGGAGTGTGTCCAACGCGCAGATACGGCCGCCGTAGGCGCAGCCAGGTCCGCCGCTACCCGCAGGTACGCTTCTGCCCATAGGCGCACCGCCTCGGCATCTCCTGCCGGATACACACACGTCTGCAGCGAACCTCTCTGCGGGGTGCGCAGTGCGGGGATGATTTGGGGGCGTATGGGATTCAGGACCAGCGGCGGGTGATTCGCCGGGTGCGGCGGCCGTTCCAGCACCCGCGGTGCCAATGTCTGCGGTCGTCTTCGCCATCGTCGACCGACCAGGCGACAATATGGGCTACGCCGGGTGGGATTTCGTGATCGCACCCAGGGCAGCGATAAGTTTTGATCGCCCGGCTACCCGGAATGGTTCGCACGATGTACATATCATCGCTGTCCGGTCCGGCCTCCCGCCGACCGAAGATATCGCCGATCGCCGGAACGCCCTCCTGCGAGCGGCCCACCTGCCGTTCCGTCTGAGGCTTCCGTCGAGGCATGCCACAAGCGTAGGTCGTGCCCCAGCACACACTGCGAGCGCCGTCCGCTCGTTCCGCCCGCGCACGTCATTACCCAACGACCCTATGCGCCGCACCAGGCCCAAGCGCAACCGACGAACGGCGCTCAGCGTACGAACCCATACCCAGCGGGCAAACCAACGCACCGCCGACGAACTCATGCGCGACGCATACCCGACCCCGCTCCCACGCCCGGGCACACCAACTCGTGCGCAACAGGCGCACCCTTGCAGGGCACGCGAATCCCTGCCCAGCGTACGAATCCCTGCCCAGCAGGCAAACCAACGCGCCACCACGAAATCACGCGCGACGCGCGAACCCATACACGACCGGCGAACTCATCGGTAGCGGCAAGTCGTGTGCGGCACACCGACCCCCATCCACGCGCGAGCACATGCGCGGCCCGCAAGCCCGAGCGCAACACATGTCATCCGCAGCGGGCAAGTGATGCTCAGCGCGCGAACCCGGAAGCAACAGGTAAGGCATTCGCATTCAAGGGACTCACGCGCTGCGGGCGAAGTCGGGGGCCGCAGGTAAGGGGAATGATTGCTAGAAGAGGCGGAATTCGTTGCTTTCGGTGCCGCGTAAGGCGTCGTAATCGAGGGTCAGGCAGCGGATGCCACGGTCTTCGGCGAGGGTTCGGGCTTGGGGCTTGATCTGTTGGGCGGCGAAGACGCCGGCGACGGGGGCGAGGAGCGGGTCTCGGTTCAGGAGTTCGAGGTAGCGGGTGAGCTGTTCGACGCCGTCGATTTCACCGCGGCGCTTGATCTCGACAGCCACAGTTGCCCCGTCGGCGTCGCGGCAGAGCAGATCCACCGGGCCGATGGCCGTCATGTACTCGCGGCGGATCAGTGTGTAGCCGGGGCCGAGGGTCTGCACATGTTCGGCAAGAAGCTCCTGAAGATGGGCTTCCACACCGTCTTTCACCAGACCTGGGTCCACGCCGAGCTCATGCGAGGAGTCGTGCTCGACGTCCTCGATGGTGATGCGCAGTTCTTCGCCCGCTTTATTGATAACCACCCAGAAGGCCTTCGCCCCCTCGGGCACCGCTTCACCGTCGCGCTCCTCTAGCCAGCACGGCGGACTCATCCAGTTCAGCGGCTTATACGAGCCGCCATCGGAGTGCACAAGGACCGAACCGTCCGCTTTGATCAGCAGCAATCGGCGGGCCATCGCGAGATGGGCGGTAAGTCGCCCTACGTAGTCGACCTGACAGCGAGCAATCACTAGGCGCACCCAAGCACTGTAGGTGAATGCTCGGTCCCGCTCGGCGTCACCCCGGTCGCGCGACTGTCAGCCCATGAGCAAGATTGCCGCGAGGAACGCGCTCACGGCGAGCAGAGCGGATTCGACTCGGGTGAGTCGGCGGGTAGACGCCGCTTGTGCGCGCAGCATGCCGAACCCGACCGCGGTTCCGATGCCGAAGGCCAGCAGGTGACCGACATTGGTGAAGGTCTGTTCGATCAACACGCCCTCGGACGCGACGATAAACCACGCCGTCGCCCAGGCGATTCGCCAACGATGCGGAATGGCGACCACAATCGCCCCGATCAACGCCATGGCGCCGTAGCTGACGCCGACGTCCTGCGCCCAGCGGATGCTCGCGGGCAGCCAGTCGGCCTCGATCGCGATCCACAGGCCAGCCGCGACAAGGAAGGTGGCGCCGATATGTCCGGCCAGGAATACACGCGCCATATGCACCGCGCCGAAGCGCAACTCGGCAAGTGCGAGCAGACAACCGAGCAACGGGATCAGCACCCACGCGGCACTGACATCGCCGATCACCAGCGCACTCGAGAGCACGGTGCCTAGCCGGCCATTCAGCAGATTGTGCAGATTCGTGCTCGTGTGCCGCACCACCCGTGCCTGTGCGGACTCACTCATCGCAGAGAAGATGGCCGTAACCGCGACGAGAGCCGCGAGATATCCGAACGTCGCCGGGAGCCTCAGCCGCCACCAGGGCGAGCGAAGTGACCTAAGAGGTTCGACCGGCGCGCGGTCGGCGGTTGTCGTCGCTGCGACCATCAACACCTCCATGCGCATCGACCGCTCCCATCGAGCATGCCGACGCTGATTACTACTTGCAGTCATTCTCCATGATGAACGCCGGGAGCGCCGCTTAGGGTGGCTGTTCCCTGTGAGATTGCTCCGAAACTTCGTCCAACCCGACGAGTCGCACGGTCTCTTCGCTCTCATTTCAGCGTGAGATTGCTCCGAAACTTCGTCCAACCCGACGAGTCGCACGGTCTCTTCGCTCTCATTTCAGCGATACGAAACAGTACGTAGCACGCCTTCATCAGCGAAT